>NZ_JBHVQX010000018.1:29622-176346 GCF_042886395.1 Streptomyces sp. NPDC058008
GGCAGCGTGCTCCTGAGCCGCGGCCACCGCCCTCCGGCCACCTCACCCGCCCGCGCAGGGCGCCTCCCCCGGCAGCGGCACCGTCTCCTGCCGCCGCGGACCGGGCCGGGCCCCGTGACGGGCCGGCCGGAGGTCACCGGCCGGCCCGGACGTCAGAGCTTCTCGACCGGCGCGTACCGCAGCAGCAGCTTCTTCGGCCTCTCGTCGCCGAAGTCGACCGTCGCCTTGGCCTGGTCGCCGAACCCCTCGACCGCCGTCACCGTGCCCAGACCGAACTGGTCGTGCGTGACCCGGTCCCCGACCGCCAGCGCGACGACCGGCTTCTCCGAGGTGCGCCGGGTGGCGAACCCCGAGGGCCCCGACTTCGCCCGCGACGAGGACAGGGACGACGTGATGCCGGACGTCGGCCCCGCCGAGGCCGCCATCGGCCCCTTGCGCTTCCACTCCAGGTGCTGGTCCGGGATCTCCTCCAGGAACCGCGACGGCGGGTTGTACGAGGGCTGCCCCCAGGCACTCCGCATCGCCGCACGCGTCAGGTACAGGCGCTCGCGGGCGCGCGTGATGCCCACGTAGGCGAGCCGGCGCTCCTCCTCCAGCTCCTTCACCTGGCCCAGGGCGCGCATGTGCGGGAAGACGCCGTCCTCCATGCCCGTCAGGAAGACCACGGGGAATTCGAGGCCCTTGGCCGTGTGCAGGGTCATCAGGGTGATGACGCCGGAGCCGTCCTCGTCCTCGTCGGGGATCTGGTCGGAGTCCGCGACGAGCGCGACCTTCTCCAGGAACTCGGCGAGCGTCCCCGAACCTTCCTCCTCCGCACGCTCCTGCTCGAATTCGAGGGCGACGGCGGCGAGCTCCTGGAGGTTCTCGATCCGGGTCTCGTCCTGCGGGTCGGTGGACGCCTGGAGCTCCGCGAGGTAGCCGGTCCGCTCCATGACGGCCTCCAGCACGACGGCCGGCCCCGCGCCGGACTCCACGATCGTGCGGAGCTCCTCCATCAGCGCGTTGAAGCGCTTCACGGCGTTGGCCGAGCGGGCCGCCATGCCGTACGCCTCGTCGACGCGGCGCAGGGCCTGCGGGAAGGAGATCTTCTCGCGCATCGAGAGGGCGTCGATCATCGCCTCGGCCCGGTCGCCGATGCCGCGCTTGGGCACGTTGAGGACGCGGCGCAGCGGCACGGTGTCCTCGGGGTTGGAGAGCACCCGGAGGTAGGCCAGGATGTCCCGGACCTCCTTGCGCTCGTAGAAGCGCACTCCGCCGACGACCTTGTAGGGCAGCCCGACGCGGATGAAGATCTCCTCGAAGACACGGGACTGGGCGTTCGTGCGGTAGAAGACGGCGACGTCGCCCGCCTTCGCGTCCCCCGCGTCGGTCAGCCGGTCGATCTCGTCGGCCACGAACTGCGCCTCGTCGTGCTCGGTGTCGGCGACGTAGCCCGCGATCCGGGTGCCGGCGCCGGCGTTCGTCCAGAGGTTCTTGGGGCGGCGGCTCTCGTTGCGCTCGATGACGGCGTTGGCCGCGGAGAGGATCGTCTGGGTGGAGCGGTAGTTCTGCTCCAGCATGATCGTGGTCGCGTCCGGATAGTCCTCCTCGAACTGGAGGATGTTGCGGATGGTCGCGCCGCGGAAGGCGTAGATCGACTGGTCCGCGTCACCGACGACGCACAGCTCGCCCGGGGCGTCGGCCTCACCGGACGGGCCCACCAGCTCACGCACCAGGGTGTACTGGGCGTGGTTGGTGTCCTGGTACTCGTCGACCAGGACGTGCCGGAAGCGGCGGCGGTAGTGCTCGGCGACGTCGGGGAACGCCTGGAGCAGGTGCACCGCCGTCATGATGATGTCGTCGAAGTCCAGGGCGTTGGCCTCGCGGAGCCGGGCCTGGTAGAGCGCGTACGCCTGCGCCAGCGTCTTCTCGAAGCCGTCGGCGGCCTGGCCGGCGAAGGTCTCCTCGTCGATCAGCTCGTTCTTCAGGTTCGAGACCTTGGCCGTGAACGACTTCGGCGGGTAGCGCTTCGGGTCGAGGTCCAGGTCGCGGCAGACCAGCGCCATCAGCCGCTTGGAGTCGGCGGCGTCGTAGATCGAGAACGACGAGGTGAAGCCGAGGCGCTTCGACTCGCGGCGCAGGATCCGCACACAGGCGCTGTGGAAGGTCATGACCCACATGGCGTTGGCGCGCGGGCCGACGAGGTCCTCGACGCGCTCCTTCATCTCGCCGGCGGCCTTGTTGGTGAAGGTGATCGCGAGGATCTGCCCCGGGTGCACCCCGCGCTCGGCCAGGAGGTGGGCGATGCGGTGGGTGAGCACCCGGGTCTTGCCCGAGCCGGCCCCGGCGACGATGAGCAGCGGCGATCCGGCGTGCACGACGGCGGCGCGCTGTTCGGTGTTCAGCCCGTCGAGCAGCGCGGCGGCGTCGATGACGGGGCGCGGGGCGCCGTCGCGGTAGTGGGCGTCGCGCGGCGGCGGAGGCGCGTCGAAGACGTCCTCGAAGAGGCCCTCCGGCACCGCTTCGGGCGCGTGCTCCTCGGGGGGCGGCGGGGGGCCGTCCTCCGCTTGCTGGAGGCCGGTCAGGAAACTGTCGTCAAAGAGGCTGCTCATCGCCTCACGAGTCTAGGCGGACGCACCGACAGCCCGGGCCGCATCGGCGACAAGTACCCCGGACCGTGCGCGTATCGAGACCGACCGCACACGGAACGTGAAATTCCGGGGCGTCTTCCGGCCACGGGGACGACCACGGGGGAAAGGTCACGAAAATGTATCGGGCATATCGAACATCAACCTTCACAGGGGCACCACGGGTTGGTTAGCGTGCTCGGACGGGTGCCCCGTACCCCTTTGAGGCGAACCGCGCCGCACGGGCACCCCCGCCGAATCCGCACCCCCTCGTCGGGGCCGGAACCGGGGACCCACACGCAGCACCGGGGTGAATCGGTCCTTCCCCACCGGACCGTAGGGCAGCCTTCCGTTCCGCCCGAACCCGACAGCTAACCCGGTAGGCGGTCCACGGAAGGAGATGCCGGCCTTGGCATCGCATCGCAAGCCGCGCACCCGGGTGCGCACCACCCCCGCCATCGGTCTCACGACCGCGGCGCTGGCCTCCGTCACCCTGCTCTCCACGCAGAGCGCGACGGCGGCACCGGCCGAGCCCAAGCCCGGCATCGAGGAAGTGCAGAAGCGGGTCGACTCCCTGTACCGGCAGGCCGGGGTGGCGACACAGGAGTACAACCAGGCGAAGACCGCGTCGGCCGAGCAGCGTTCCAAGGTCGACGCGCTGCTGGAGGCGGCGGCGAAGCGGGCCGACAAGCTCAACGAGACCCGCAGGGAGCTGGGCGGCTACGCGGCCGCGCAGTACCGCACCGGCTCGATCGCCCCGACGGCGACGTTCTTCCTCGCGGACGACCCGCAGTCGTACTTCGACCAGGACCAGCTGATGGCCCGGATGACCAGCCAGCAGCAGAAGGCGGTCGCCGACTTCCGTACGCAGCAGAAGGAGGCGGCGGCCAAGCGCGTCGAGGCGACGAAGAGCCTGGAGACGCTCACGAAGTCGCAGGCTTCCCTGCGCACCAGCAAGCAGCAGGTGCAGACGAAGCTCACCGAGGCGCGCTCGCTGCTGTCGGAGCTGACCGCCGAGGAGAAGGCGCGGCTCGCGGAGCTGGAGCGCAAGAAGGAGGCGGAGGCCCGGCGCAAGGCGGAGGAGCTGGCCAGGCAGCAGGCCGCCGCGAAGAAGAAGGCCGGGCAGGGCGCCAAGGAGGAGGCCGCGAAGCCGGGGACCGGCACGGGGACCGGAGCCGGGACCGGCACGGACTCCGGCAGCGGCTACGCCACGAAGGCCGAGAAGGTCCTGGCCTTCGCACGGGCCCAGATCGGCAAGCCCTACGTGTGGGGGGCGACGGGCCCGTCCTCGTACGACTGCTCCGGGCTCACCCAGGCCGCCTGGAAGGCGGCGGGCGTCAGCCTCCCCCGCACCACGTGGGACCAGGTCGAGGTCGGCACCCGCGTGGCCACGGCGGACCTCAGGCCGGGGGACCTGGTCTTCTTCTACGACGACATCAGCCACGTCGGGATCTACAAGGGCGACGGGATGATGATCCACGCGCCGAAGCCGGGCGCGAACGTCCGCGAGGAGTCGATCTACTACATGCCGATCTACGGCAGCGTGCGCCCGGCGTAGCCCACGGCGCCCGCACGCGGTGGAGGGCCCGGGGGAATCCCCGGGCCCTCCACCGTCCGATGAGGCCGCTCAGGCCGGAGCGTGGCGCCGGAACCGCCGCCCGCTCAGGTCCAGAGCGTGGCGATGAAGATGTTGGCGACCGTCAGCCCGCCGACCGCGGCGAACGCGCCCTTGTCCGCCTTCTCCTCGTCCCGCTTCACGTAGACGAGCGCGAGGATCACGATCAGGACCAGCAGCTTGACGCCGATCTTGATGTTGTTCACGGTGTGGTCGTCGGCCTGGTTGAGGCCGACCAGGGCGACGCCCGTGACGAGCATGGTGAGCGCGCCGTGCAGCATGGCCGGGACGAAGCGGGCCGTGCCCGCCCCCATGGCCTTCATCTGGGTCAGGAAACCGCCCAGCAGGGAGGCGATACCGATGATGTGCAAGGCCACGAAGACATTGATGAGTACGTCCATGGCCGCAGCCTAACCGCGGCCATATCACCACTCTTCGGCCAGGTAGGACTTACCGATGAGTTGCCCCCGAGCTGCACGGATTGCCGGACTCCGGTTGATTTTTCCGGTCATTGGACGGAAACGAAACAGCACATGAGGGCAATACCTGTCATTACGCCTCCGCCCTGTGTGCCGGGTTTAGCGTCCCTCCCAGGTGACCGGATCCGCATCGCCGCCCCCGCACCGGGCGGCATCCCGGTCGCCCCGCCGGAAGTCCCGCGGCGGGCCGCTCCCCCTGTGGCGGCCCGCCGCGGGACCCCGGCGGGCCCGGCGGTACCCCCCGGCGGGCAGTCGAACGGAAGGACGCACCACCCCCGTGGCCGCCCATCGAGAAGCCGCTCACCGCAAGCCCAGGCAGCGTCTGTTCACCGGGCCCGCCGCCCGCCGGGCGGCCACCCTCGCCCTCGCCGGAGCGGCGGCCGCGACCGTCCTCGACGGCGCCGCGCAGGCCAACCCCCGCCTCACCCCGGCCCAGGTCGAGGCCAAGGTGGACCGGCTCTACCACGACGCCGAGGTGGCGACCGAGGAGTACAACGGCGCGAAGGAGCGGTCGGCCGAGGCCGAGAGGTCCCTGGACGCGCTGCGCGACGAGGCCGCCCGCGGGACCGAGCGCCTGAACGCCGCGCGGGAGGCCCTCGGGGCGTTCGCCGCCGCCCAGTACCGCAGCGCCGGCATCGACCCCGCCGTGCGGCTGGCCCTCTCCTCCGACCCCGACCAGTACCTGGAGCGGGCCTCCTTCGAGGACCGGGCGGGCGACCGCCAGGCCGGTGCGCTCAACGGCGTGCGCCGGCAGGCCGCCGACCTCGCCCGGCTCCGCGCCCGGGCCCAGGACGAACTCGCGGTGCTCGCCGCCCGCCGGGCCGACCTGGAGCAGCACAAGGACGCCGTCCGCACGAAGCTCGCCGACGCCCGCAGGCTCCTGGCCACCCTCACCGCCGCCCAGCGCGCCGACTACGAGCGCTCGGCCGACGCCGCGCACGGCGGCAGCGGCGTACGCGCGGACCGCGGCACCCCGCGCGGCTCCGTGGCCGCCCCCAACGCCCGCGCGGCGCAGGCCGTCGCCTTCGCGTACGGCGCCCTCGGCAAGCCGTACGTCTGGGGCGCCAGCGGGCCCGCCTCCTTCGACTGCTCCGGCCTCACCCAGGCCGCCTGGCGGGCGGCGGGCATCTCCCTGCCCCGCACCACGTACACCCAGATCAACGCGGGCCGGCGCGTGGCGCGCTCCGAACTCGTCCCCGGGGACCTGGTGTTCTTCTACTCCGGGGTCACCCATGTCGGGCTCTACATCGGCGGCGGCCAGATGATCCACGCCCCGCGCCCGGGCGCTCCCGTGCGGATCGCGCCGATCTCACAAATGCCTTTCGCCGGAGCGACCCGGGTCGCCTAGGCTCCCGGGCTCATGGACACCGCCATCCAGCGTTACGCGCGCACGACCACCCTCCGCTCCCCCGGCCACTACCGGGTGGGGCCCTTCACCGTGCGCCACACCCCCGACCGGGAGTTGAAGTTCGCCAACTACGCCGTCCCCGACCAGGGCGCCGAACCGACCGCGGGGGAGGTCGCCGACCTGGTCGCCGCGTTCCGCGAGCGCGGCCGGCTGCCCCGGCTGGAGTTCCTGCCGTCATGGGCACCGGCCGTCGAACCGGCCCTGCTGGCGGCCGGTTTCACGGCGGAGAACCGCGCACCGGTCATGGCGTGCGCCCCCGACGGCCTCGTCGCACCGGAGCCGGTGGACGGTCTGCGGGTCTCCGAGCCCGTCACCGACGCGGAGTTCACCTCGGCCGCAGCCGTGCAGCACACCGGATTCGGCGGCGAGGGCGGGCCGGACGACGGCGAGATCGCGTGGCTGCGCCGGGCGACGGCGGGCGGCGGGGTGTCGGCGCTGGCCACCGTGGACGGCAGGCCCGCCGGGGCGGGCGGCTGCCCGGCACCGGTGGACGGGATCGGCGAGCTGGCGGGCCTGGCCGTCGCCGAAGCCTTCCGCCGCCGGGGCGTCGGCGCGGCGCTCTCCGCCTGGCTGACCCGCACCGCCTTCACACGCGGCTTCACCACGGTGTGGCTGGAGCCGGGCGGCCCCGACGTCGAGCGGATCTACGCGGGCATCGGCTACCGCCGGGTGGGCGAGAAGCTCAACATCGCGCTGGAGGAACCCGCCTGAGTCCGCCTCAGCCCGGTCGCGGCCCCGCCCGGGCGCTCCCGGCTCAGACCAGCCTGCGCGCCGTGGCCCAGCGGGTCAGCTCGTGCCGGTTGGACAGCTGGAGCTTGCGCAGCACCGCCGAGACATGGGACTCGACGGTCTTCACCGAGATGAAGAGCTGCTTGGCGATCTCCTTGTACGCGTATCCCCGGGCGATCAGCCGCAGCACCTCGCGCTCCCGCTGCGTCAGCCGGTCCAGGTCCTCGTCGACCGGCGGGGCGTCCGTCGAGGCGAAGGCGTCCAGGACGAAGCCGGCCAGGCGGGGCGAGAACACCGCGTCGCCCTCCTGGACGCGGAAGACCGAGTCGACCAGGTCGGCGCCGGTGATCGTCTTGGTGACGTAGCCGCGGGCGCCGCCGCGGATGACCCCGATGACGTCCTCGGCGGCGTCCGAGACGGACAGCGCCAGGAAGCGCACCGGGTTCTCGACCGCGCCCATCATCGGGGCGCAGCGCCGCAGCACCTCGACCCCGCCGCCGCCCGGGAGGTGGACGTCGAGCAGGACGACCTCGGGGCGGGTCGCGGTGATCACGGTGACCGCCTGGTCGACGTCGGCGGCCTCGCCGACGACCTCGACCCCGGTCTCCTCGGTGCGGCCGATCTCGGCCTGGACCCCGGTGCGGAACATCCGGTGGTCGTCGACGAGCACGACCCGTACCCGGCGCTCCGGGCCCCCGGTCGCTTCGGTGTTCTCGGTCATTCGCTCGCCCTCTCCATCTCCAGCTCGACTTCCGTGCCCCCGCCGGGCACCGCGCGCAGACGCGCCGTACCGCCGTTGCGCTGCATCCGGCCGATGATCGATTCCCGTACGCCCATCCTGTCGTCCGGAACGGCGTCCAGGTCGAATCCCGGACCACGGTCCCGCACGGAGACGAAGACCGTGCGCCCCTCGACCTCCGCGTAGACCTGGACGGCCCCGCCCTCGCCACCGTACTTGGCGGCGTTGACCATCGCCTCGCGCGCTGCCTGCATCTGTGCCGCCAGCTTCTCGTCGAGCGGGCAGTCGCCGACGACGACGACCTCCAGCGGGACGCCGTGCTTGTCCTCGACCTCGGCGGCGGCGCGCTTGACGGCCTCGGCCAGGTTCGTGGGCTCGTCGTCCTCGTCCTTGCCGGTACCCGACGGGTCGTACAGCCAGTTGCGCAGCTCGCGTTCCTGGGCGCGGGCGAGCCTGCGGACCTCGCCGCCGTCGTCCGCGTTGCGCTGGATCAGCGTGAGCGTGTGCAGGACGGAGTCGTGGACGTGGGCGGCGACCTCGGCCCGCTCCTGGGCCCGGATGCGCATCAGGCGTTCCTCGGAGAGGTCCTGCATCATCCGTACGAGATAGGGGCCCGCGAGCAGCGCGATGCCGGTGAGTACGGCGACGGCGGCGGTGAGCGCGGTACCGAGCTGCGCGGCCGAGCCCCGGACCACCATGAAGGCGGCGAGGCCGAGGCCGACGAGTGCGACGCCGGCCAGGCCGCGGGCCAGCCGCAGCACCCGGCGGCGGCGGCCGGCCTCGATCCACTGGGCGCGCCGCGCGTTGTCGGCCTGGCGCCACACGAGGACGGAGCCCGCGCCTATCAGCAGGGCGGGCCAGACGTAACGGTCCGCCTCGCTCCCCATGTCGACGTTGCCGACGAAGATCATGGCGCCGACGAGCAGCGCGACCAGGGCGAAGACCTGGCCCCTGTCAGGCTTGCGGAGCCTGCGCCGGCCGTCCGGGGCGGTCTCGAAGAGCGACCGCTCCACGCCGCCGGATCCGCCCACACCGCCGACACCGAGCGGTACGACGATCCAGAACACGGCGTAGAGCAGGGCGCCGAGGCCGTCGGCGAAGAACAGCCCGAGGAAGACGAACCGGACCCAGGCGACGGGCAGCCCCAGATGCCCGGCGAGCCCGCGCGCGACGCCGCCGAGCATCCGCCCGTCGGCGCTGCGGTAGAGCTTGCGCGGCGCCGGGTCCTCCGGGTCCGGGGCGTGGGAGCTCGGGGCTCGGGTCGTGGCTGCTGGCATGCACCGATCGTCACACGTTCCGGTGGGCCGTGGCATCAGGGTCTGCCCGGACCCGACCCTGAGGCCGTGTGCGGGTGCACCCGCACACGGCGGTCCCCGAGGGACCTCCGGGACGCAATATCAGGGACCGGCCAGGGTCGTCGCGGGTCCCACGAGGGCCTACGGGCCGTCACCATGGATCCATGACCGTTCCCCAGGACGCCTCCCCCGGCGTCACTCCGCCCCCCGGGCCGGCACCGCGGCTGCGACGCAGCCCGCGCCAGAAGGTGGTGGCGGGGGTGTGCGGCGGGCTCGGCCGGTACTGCGACGTGGACCCGGTGATCTTCCGGATCGTGCTGGGCGTCCTCGCGGTGACGGGCGGCATCGGCCTGATCTTCTACGGCTTCGCGTGGCTGCTGCTCCCCGTGGAGGGTGAGGAGGAGAACGAGGCGCGCCGGCTGCTGTCGGGCCGGGTCGAGGGTGCCTCCCTGGTCGCCCTCGTACTGGCCCTGGTGGGCTGCGGGCTGCTGCTGTCGATGCTGCACAACGGCGGGATGCTCGCCTTCGCCGCGATGCTGTCGCTGACCGTGGTCGGTTTCTCGGTCTGGACGCAGCACCGCCGCACCGCACCGCCCGAGGACACCCCGGGCGCGGCGGCCCACCCCCCGAAGAGCGCGGCGCACGCCGCCGGTCACGGGGCGCCGCCCGAGGTGAAGGCACCGCCCACGCCGGGCAGTCCGTCCTGGTGGCGGGACCCGATCGTCAAGGACGGCACGACGGGCCCGGCGGGGACCGGCTATCTGTGGGGTCCCGCGGACGCGCTGCCCGAGGGGCCGGCACCGGGCGGCGGCGGGGCGTCCTCGGACGCCGCCTTCCGCCCGCCGCCCCGCGCGCGGGGCACCCGGGGCCCGCGCTCGATCGGAGGCCTCGTCCTCCTGCTCGCCCTCGTCGCGGGCGGCCTGGGCACGGGGCTGAGCTGGGGGACCCACCCCCTGGGCCTGAGCCTGCAGATCGGGCTCGCCGCCGCGCTGGGGGTGTTCGGCCTCGGCCTGCTGACCGCCTCCGTCCTCGGCAGGACCGGCTTCGGCACGATCGTGCTGGCCGTGATCACGGCCGGTCTCCTGGCGGGGGCCTCGGTCATCCCGGCGGACATCGGTACGGAATGGGTCCGCGCGGAGTGGCGTCCCGCCTCCGTGGCCGCGGTCGAGGCGCGGTACAAGCTGGGCACCGGGGTCGCGAGGCTCGACCTCTCGGGGATCACCGTCCCGGAGGGCGGGACCCTGCGCACCCGTGTCGAGGTCGGGGCGGGCCGCGCGGTCGTCGTCGTACCGAGGGACGTGACGGTGAAGGTGGACGCCGAAGCGGGCCTGGGGGACATCCAGTTCCCCTCGGACCTGCGCCAGGACGTGAACATCGCACCCGACCGGCACACCCGGCGGACCATCGCGCCCCCCGGGGGCAGCGAGCCCGCCGGGACCGTCGAGCTGTCCATGGGCGTCGGTGTCGGACAGCTGGAGGTCATCCGTGCTGCGTCATGAGATCCGGCCCGGCCGCGCGGTGGCGGGCCTCGCCATGCTGGCCCTGGCCGGCGGTTACGCGGCGGACGCCGCGGGGGCGTGGACCGCCCCGTGGGCGTTCTTCGCCCCCGTGCTCCTCGGCGGCCTGGGGCTGGCGGCCGTGACGACCTGGGTGAGCTACCGGCTCCGGCGGCGGCGCGACCGGGAGGCGCCGGCGCGGAACGCGGCGGAGCCTCCGCACGGCGGTTCCACCCGGGCGTCCTGAACGCCGCCGGGAGTTCGCGGGAACGGCGGACGGCTCGCGCCCGTCGTCCCCCCGGGACCGCGCCCGCGTACGAGGCCTGCCCGGCACCCGGCGGTCAGACGCGCACCCCGCGCCGGCTTCCCCGCAGGGCGTCCAGCGACCAGAAGGACGCACCGGCGAGCACCAGCGGCAGCCAGGCCATGAGGTAGACCAGGTCGTTGCCGTAGTAGTACGGCGTGGACTGCCAGCTGACGGTGAGCCACAGGCTCAGCGAGATCAGCGCCCCGCCGAACGCCGCGAGCCGCGCCCACAGTCCGGCGAGGGTGCCCAGGCCCACGAGGAGTTCACCGACCGCGATGGCGTAGCCGAAGCCCTCGGGGCTCTTCAGGGCGAGGTCGACGAGGCCGGGGATCGCCGCGCTGTCACGTACGGCGTGCATCATCTCGCCGATGGATCCGGGCCCGCTCGCCGACAGGAAGGCGCTGTCGGTCAGCTTGTCGAGCCCCGCGTAGACGAAGGTGACACCGAGGAAGATCCGCAGGGGCAGGAGCGCGTACTCCGCCGCCCGGTCCCTGAGACTCCTCGGCTCGTCCAGTCCGTACGAACCGCCCCTGTACCCGTGCATCACCGCTCCGCCTTCCGTTGGCCCTCCGACAGACCATACGTACGCCGGTTCGGTTCCGCTCACACCAGGTACGCCGGTCAGTCGGTGACGTCGATGAGGCAGGCGTCGGTCTCCACGCCCGCCGCGGTGACCACCTGCACCTCCACGGTGCCGGGTTCGACCTCGACCGGGACGGGCACGGTGAGCACGGTGTCCGCCGGGTTGGCGAATCCTCCGGTGACCGGGATCAGAGGGACGTGCACGTGGACCCGGCCGATCCTGACGACCACGCGGGCCAGCCGGTCGGGGCTGCCCGCGCCGGGCGGGACGAAGCCCGCGCCGCGGATCTCGATGTCGTCGCCGGTCCGGATCGGGGCGTCGAGGTCCCCGGCCTCCCTGGCCCGGACGACGGACAGGATGACCGGACGGCCCCCCTCGGCGTACTTCCCCGCGAAGTACGTCGCCGCCGAGACGGCCACCAGGACGGCCAGGCCCCAGGGCAGGTCCGGCAGTTGCTCGGGGCGGCGGGCCAGCCGGACCGCGGCGAACAGGACGGCCACGGCGCTGATCAGCACGTACTGCACATCGGTGAAGCTGCCGCGCCCGGAGTCGTCGGTCAGCAGGTCGGCGGCCCGCGGCCGGTCCGCGCGGAGCTTCTGCAACCGCTGGGACAGCACGCGCACGGTCACCACCCGGCGCACCACGACGGCGACGGCGCACACCAGCGCGAGCACGGTCAGGACACCGGCCGAGCGGACCAGGTCGAGGCCCTCGATCAGGGTGTCGCGGTCGGCGTGGTCGGACGCCCCGGCCAGTTGCAGGGCGAGGACGAGTACGGCGAAGACGGCGAGCAGGACCCAGGAGGCGGCGACGGTACGGGACGTGGAGAGCCGGTTGTCCTCACCGATCAGCGGGGCGAGGAGGCCGCCGCGGGACCGGTGGACGCGGGCGGCGCCGGTCAGCAGCCCCGCGGTGACGAACGCGGCGAGGAGGCCGGCGGTGCGGGCCGTGGACCAGCCGGCCCCGATGGCGGTGACGGACTCGCCGACGACCAGCAGCGCGACGCCGCCCCAGACCACGGCCAGGGTGCGTACCCAGAGGGTGTGGAGCCAGGCGTCACCGGCCTCACGGCTGCGTTCGGCGACGGCGCGGGCGGAGACGGTCAGCTCGTCCGAGACCCACTGGCGGGACGCGGAGACGGACTGGGCGACCCCTCCGGGCAGGCCCTGTCCCGCGGCGAGTTCGTCGCGCTTGACGAGGAAGGCCGCCACGGCCCGCCGGTGACCTTCGCGTGCCCCGTGCGGGCAGTCGCCGCACGTACAGCCACCGCCGTGCGCACTCTTCGCCCTCGCCTCGTCCAACGCCACGGAGAACGCCGCCCTTTCCCACCCTGTAGAACCAACTCGCCTCTGATTACTGCGAATTGTGCCGTACGGAACGGGCTCGTCCCGCATCGGGGCGGGGCGGGGGCGCGTGTCGGGGAAATGTTCGATTCCCAGGTGGTGAGGACGAGGTGGGCGAGGCCAGGCGCCCTCCGGTATCCGCTGCGGCGCGCGTCGGCGGCCGCCGTCACCGCGGGGGCCGGCGGGTGTCCGCGACGGGCCGGCGCCCGGTACTGGCGGCGGACTCGGAGAGGTCCCGCCCGCGCTGACCGGCGACGGTCACCCGGAGCGGCCCGATCCCCGCGGACGGCGCGGGGACGCGAGGCGCGGCGGACACGGCGATGCCGCCGCCCGTGGGAACGGGCGACGGCAGGGACGCGGGCCTCAGGCGGTGGGGTTCACTCCCACTCGATGGTCCCCGGCGGCTTGCTCGTCACGTCGAGCACCACGCGGTTGACGTCGGCGACCTCGTTGGTGATGCGGGTGGAGATCTTCGCCAGCGTCTCGTACGGCAGGCGCGACCAGTCGGCCGTCATGGCGTCCTCGGAGGAGACCGGGCGCAGCACGATCGGGTGGCCGTAGGTGCGGCCGTCGCCCTGGACGCCGACGCTGCGGACGTCCGCGAGCAGGACCACGGGGCACTGCCAGATGTCGCGGTCCAGGCCGGCCGCGGTCAGCTCCTCGCGGGCGATGGCGTCGGCCTCGCGCAGCAGGTCGAGCCGCTCCTTGGTGACGTCGCCGACGATGCGGATGCCGAGGCCGGGGCCGGGGAACGGCTGGCGCTGGACGATCTCCTCCGGCAGGCCGAGCTCCTGGCCGACCATCCGGACCTCGTCCTTGAACAGCTGGCGCAGCGGCTCGACGAGCTCGAACTCGATGTCGTCGGGGAGCCCGCCCACGTTGTGGTGGGACTTGATGTTGGCGGTGCCGGTGCCGCCGCCGGACTCGACGACGTCCGGGTACAGGGTGCCCTGGACGAGGAAGGCGACCTCGGGGCCGTCCTCCTGGAGGATCTCCAGCTGGGCCTGCTCGAAGACGCGGATGAACTCGCGGCCGATGATCTTCCGCTTCTGCTCCGGGTCGGACACACCGGCCAGGGCGTCGAGGAAGCGCTTCTCCGCGTCGACGACCTTCAGCTTCGCGCCGGTCGCGGCGACGAAGTCCTTCTCGACCTGCTCGGTCTCGCCCTTGCGCATCAGACCGTGGTCGACGTACACGCAGGTGAGCTGGGAGCCGATGGCCTTCTGCACGAGGGCGGCGGCGACGGCGGAGTCCACGCCGCCGGAGAGGCCGCAGATCGCGCGCTTGTCGCCGACCTGCTCGCGGATCAGGGCGATCTGCTCCTCTACGACGTTGCTGGTCGTCCAGGTCGGCTCGATGCCCGCGCCCCGGTAGAGGAAGTGCTCCAGGACCTGCTGGCCGTAGGTCGAGTGCATGACCTCCGGGTGGTACTGGACGCCGTAGAGCTTCTTCTCGTCGTTCTCGAAGGCGGCGACCGGGACGACGTCCGTGGACGCGGTGACGGTGAAGCCCTCGGGGGCGGCCGAGCAGGCGTCGCCGTGCGACATCCAGACCGACTGCTCGGTGGGCGTGCCCTCGAAGAGGGTGGAGCCCGCCTTGGAGACGGCGAGGGGGGTGCGGCCGTACTCGCGTGCGCCGTTGTCGTCGACCGTGCCGCCGAGGGTGGTCGCCATCAGCTGGAATCCGTAGCACATGCCGAAGACCGGGACACCGGCCTCGAAGAGCGCGCGGTCGAGGCTGGGCGCGCCCTGCGCGTACACCGAGGAGGGGCCGCCGGACAGGATGATCGCCCGGGGGTTCCTGGCCAGCATCTCGGCCACCGGCATCGTGGACGGGACGATCTCGCTGTAGACCCTGGCCTCACGGACACGGCGGGCGATGAGCTGGGCGTACTGGGCGCCGAAGTCGACAACCAGGACGACGTCGGTCGCGGTGTCGGGGGCGGCGGGGGGTGCTGCTGGCACGGGGGCGGCCTTCCGGCGGTGGAGAGGGGTCGGTCCTCCCAATTCTACCGGCCGTGGGACGGCGTCCCGCCGGGCTCCCGTCTCACCATCCGGGCCCGGCGTGGACCCGGGCCCCGGGCGGGGTCCATACTCGTCCCATGCGTCAGCACACGATCTTCGTCTTTACCTATGGCACCCGGCCCGCCGGCTGCCATGGTCGTGCTGCTTGAGCAACTGACAAGCAACGTTCCAGGCGCCCCGGGCCGACAGGCCCGGGGCGTTCTGGCGTTCCGGGCCTGTCGCTCCGGGGCCCCCAGCCCACCGGGAGTCACGGATGACCAGTACCAGCACCAGTGCCGCGTCCACGAGGACGGCAGCCGAGCGGACCGGCGCGCACACCGACCAGGCCGCGTCCCTGATCGGGGGAGCCCGCACGCGCATCGACGCGCTGGACGACCGGATCATCGGCCTCGTCCAGGAGCGGATGGCCGTCTCGGCGGTGATCCAGGAGGCCAGGATCACGTCGGGCGGCCGGCGGGTGAACCTCTCCCGGGAGATGGACGTCCTCGGCCACTACAGCGACGCCCTGGGCAAGCCGGGCACGGCGCTCGCGATGACGCTGCTGGAGCTCTGCCGCGGCCGGGTGTGACGCGCGGGAAGGCTGTACGGCCGCACCCGCGTTCGGAACCGGTCTCACCCGTACGGCGCGTGACCGGTCCCCGGACGGCTTCGTTGGTCCGGTTGTCCGTGCCAGCCAGGGGCGGCACCGGCAGAGATCCACGCGTGGCTCCGCCGGGACGTGTGACGTACCACCGGTACGTCGTGGGACCACGGCCCGGCGTGTGTGACCGGTCGGCAGGGGACAGCAGCCCGGTCACCCATGTGCGGCCGGCCCCGGGGACGCCCGGGACCGGTCGCCTTCGGACCGTCGTGGACGCCGGACCTCAGACCCGCCGCACGTGGCGCCGGGTCGTCACGTACAGCACACAGCCCGCGGCCAGTACGGTCGCCGCGGCGACGGAGGCAGTCAGCGCGGCCGAGCCGGTGGAGGCGAGGCCGCCGCTCGCGACCAGGGACGCGGCGCCGGACGTGCCGGTGATCCCGGTGGTGCCCACGCCGGACGACGCTCCCGGGGCTCCGGGCGCCGGGCCGTCCTCGCCCGCCGTGCCGCCGTCCCGGCCTCCGGTGGAAGCGCCCGCGGCGGTGGTGCCGCCCGTGGTCTCCGGGCCGGGGCCGTTGAGGACCAGGGACGCGGTGTTGTCGGCCGGCTCCGGGTCGAAGGGCAGGTCGGGGTCGGCGAGCCAGGTGTTGCGGATCCGGACGGCACCCTCGGCGCCGGGGACCACCTCGGTGATCCTCAGTTCGAACGGGAACGAGATCTCCGCCCCGTCGCGCACGGTCGTCGACGTGTCGCAGACGTAGCGGGGCGCGGCGGTGAGGCTTTCGCGGTACGTGCCCTCCGCCGTGACCCCCTGGCAGCCGTCGGGCTTGCGGGTGACCTCGGCGCCCTCGGGGACGGTGAAGTCGAAGGTGGCGACGGGCTCACCGGACCGGATGTAGCCGATCCAGGCCGGCCCGTCGTTGCGGAAGCCGATGTCCGCGGTGACGGTCTCGCCCGCGGCGCCGTCGGCCCGGCCGCCCACCGCCACGAAGTTCGCGGTGTTCACCGTACGGAAGTCGGCCTCCTGCTGGTTGTCCGACGGGTCGAGGTCCGCGCTCCTCGCGGAGGCGGTGACCTTCTTCAGGGCCAGCTCGGGGCCGGTGCCCCGGGTGAAGGGCGCGCCCGCGCGCCGGGCGGTGCGCTGTGCCGCGCTGTCCTCGTCGACGCGGTAGACGAAGGTGTCGTAGTACGCGCGCCCGGTGGCCTCGACGGAGAGCGGTTCGGCCAGGGTGTAGGTGGCGCCCGGTTCGTAGGAGCCGGGGACCGAGCACAGGGCGGTCGCCCAGACGAAGTCCTCGAACGGATCCTCTCCCGCCTCGCCGTCGTACTCGCAGTTGGCGTAGCGCTCGGGGATCTCCAGGCCGCGCGTGTACATCAGCGTCAGCAGGACGCCGTCGGCGGCCGTGGTGCCCTCGTTGGTGAAGGTGACCGGCGCGGGCTGCACGTCCCCCGGTACGAGGCGCCGCTCGAAGGGGAGCGGCTTCATGACCAGGTCGGGGCCGCCGACGGTCACCTTCGTCGAGAACGGGGTGAAGGTGACCCCGTCCGCCGAGCCGGTGACCCGGATGGTGCCCGAGGCGCCGTCCCGGCTGCCCCGGGCGGCGGTCAGGTCGAAGTCGGCGAGGGAGCTGAGGCCGGGGAGGACGCCGTGGTCGTGGCAGACCGCCGTGTCCCCGGTGATCTCGCAGTCCGATCCCGAGTCCTCGGCCGGGAGGAGTTCGGCGACGCCCGCGATGCCGCTGAGGTCGAGCGTGTAGGTCACGTCGCCCTCGTAGCCCCCGTTCTCCGGGTCCGCGTCGGGGTTGTGGACGGTGAGCCCGAGCGAGGACCTCTGGGGGCCGCCGGTCTCGGGGTAGGGGTGCACGGCCGTCCCGGCGGGGCCGCCGAGGGTGAGGGCGGGCACCTCCGCGCGGGCCGGGGCGCCGACGGCGAGCGAACCTGCCGCGATCAGCCCGGCGGCGGCGAGGCCGCCTGCCGTGCGGCGCAGCGCTGTTCTCGGGGAAAGGAGTGTCATCGCGAACCTCTGGAGATCGGCGGACCTGTGTGACTGCTGTGACTCGGTACGGGTTCGACCGCTCCGCGGCCCCGGGAGTTGCGCGGACGGGGATCACGAATTGGGTACGCCTCGTGAATGTGTCGAGCACCACATAAAGATTCTGTGAAAACGAGGACAACCGTTTCCTCACTTCACAGGTCATGCATGGCGAACACACCGGCTCGTTCCGTCCCCACAACGGCAGGCCCGTTCACACCTTTCACGCGTACCGCGGACCACGCGGTACCACGGACCCGCTGAGGCCCAAGATGAAGCTGCGCCGCACCCTGGCACTCGCCGCCGCCACCGCCGTCGTAGGACCGGTCGTCCTGCTCTCCGCGCCGGCCGCGTTCGCGGACACCCGGACCACGACGACCGAGAGCCCCTCGGCGACACCGTCCGAGACGTTGGAGGAGACACCGACCGCGACCGCCACCGCCGAGGAGACCGAGTCGGTCTCGCCGTCCCCGACGGTGACCCCGTCGGCCACGGAGTCCACCGAGGGCACCACCCCGGAGACCACCGCCCCGACGCCCACCGGGACGCCGGTGAAGACGCCGTCCGCGACGCCGGAGCCCACCGCTTCGGAGACCGCCGACGAGGACGACGACGAGGACGAGGGCCAGCCGCTCGACGAGTGCGAGCCGCGTCCGCTGGAGCTCTCCATCAAGGGCCTGTCCGGCAAGATCGCCCGGGGCGGCGGCTGGGACCGGTTCACCTTCAACATCTACAACGACTCGAAGTCGACCGTGAAGAACGTGGCGTTCTTCGCGGGTGCCGCCGCCGACAAGGCGGGCGAGAAGCTCTTCAGCACGGACCAGGTCCGGCTCCAGGCCCTCAACGACGGCGTCTGGGAGGACGTGGAGGACTTCGGCAGCACGTCCGGCTACGTCGGCCAGACCGACGAGATCAAGCCCGGCTACGAGATCGACATCGACCTGCGTCTGAAGGTGGCGGCGAGCGCCCCGGTGGGCGCCGGCTTCAGCCTCGGCGGCGGGCTCGTCTTCGGCGAGGACTTCGAGACCGAGCCGTGCTTCACGGACGTCGCCTACAAGTTCCAGATCGTGGACGCCGGCGCCGGGGGCGGCGCGAAGCCCCAGGAGGGCGGCAAGATCCCCGTCCCCGCCGCGAAGCCGGCCGGCGACACCTCCAAGGTCACCGGCAGTCTCGCCGAGACCGGTTCGTCCTCCACCACCCCGGCGATCGCCCTCGCGGGCGGCGCGGCCGTGGTGCTGGGTGCCGGCGCGATGTTCGTCGTGCGGCGCCGCAAGAACGGTGAGGCCGCCGGCTAGGCGCTTCGCGAACAGCGCCGTCCGCCCGGAGGGCGGGCGGGGCCTCCGGAACGGGCCGTAGGGCTCGTCACCGGCGGGAACGTCGAGGGGCTGCACTCGGAGGGGGGTGCAGCCCCTCGGCGTTCGCCGGTCACGCCTCCCCGGTGGCCGTCCTCGGCGGCACCACGGGTATCCCCAGGAACGGCAGCCTCAGCGCGCCGAAGGCCTCCTCGGGCACGGCGGGCGCCTGCGGCTCGACCGCGGCGAGCCGTTCGTAGGCGGCGTCCTGCGCCGGACGCGGGTCCGCCTCGCCCTTGTTGGGCCAGAAGGACATCGCCCGTTCGGCCTGCGCCGTGATGGTCAGCGACGGGTTGACGCCGAGGTTGGCCGAGACGGCGGAACCGTCGACCACGGAGATGCCGGGGTGCCCGTACAGCCGGTGGTAGGGGTCGATGACGCCTTCCTCGGGGCTCGCTCCGATCGGGCAGCCGCCGAGGAAGTGCGCGGTGAGCGGGGTGCCCATCAGCTCCCCGACGTTGGACCCGGCGAAGCCGTTGATCTCCTGGGCGAGCAGCGTGGCGCCCTGGGTGGCCTCGGCGATCTGCGTCGGGTTGGGCGAGCCGTGGCCCTGCCGCGCGGTGAGCAGTCCCTTGCCGACCCCGCCGGGCTTGCGGTACGCGGTCAGGGAGTTGTCCAGCGACTGCATGACGAGGCCGATGATGGTCCGCTCCGACCAGCGCCGGTTGGACAGGGAGCGCATCGCGAGCCACGGGTGCCTGGCCACGTTGCCGAACCAGCTCAGCACCCGGTGGCTGCTGTAGGGCACCTGGAGGATGGTCAGCGCGCCCATCGCGTTGGAGCCCTTGCCGTAGCGCACCGGCTCGATGTGGGTGTTCCCGTCGGGGTGGATCGACGAGGTGATGGCGACGCCGCGGGTGAAGTCGGCCCTGGCGGTGCCGTGCTTCCTGCGGTAGCGGCGGTCGCTGGTCTGCGCCCCCACCAGTCCCTCGGAGTTGGTGCGGGTCAGTTCCCCGAGCCGGGACGAGAGCCGGGGCAGCAGCCCTTCGTCCTTCATCGTGTGCAGCAGGGTCTGGGTGCCGTACGTCCCCGCGGCGACGACCACCCTCCGGGCCCGCAGCACGGACGGCGCCGCCCCGCGGCGCCGGTTCGTGGGCACGGTCGTCACGCGGTAGCCGCCGTCCGGGCCGTCGGTGACCGCGACGACGGACGTCATCGGGTGGATGACGGCCCCGGCCTTCTCCGCCAGGTACAGGTAGTTCTCGTTCAGGGTGTTCTTCGCCCCGTGACGGCAGCCCGTCATGCACTCGCCGCACTGGGTGCACGCCGTGCGGGCGGGCCCGGCGCCTCCGAAGTAGGGGTCGGCGGCCTCCGCTCCGGGCTTCGCCCGCGCGGCCCCGTCGGCGTCCCGGCCGTCGCCGAAGAAGACGCCGACCGGGGCGAGGTGGAAGGTGTCGCCGACGCCCATGGTCTCGGCGACGGCCTTGAGGTGGACGTCCGCGGGGGTCACGGTCGGGTTGAGACGCACCCCGAGCATCCGCTTGGCCTGGTCGTAGTACGGCGCCAGCTCGGCCTTCCAGTCGGTGATGCCGGCCCACTGCCGGTCCTCGAAGAAGGCGGTGGGCGGCACGTACAGGGTGTTGGCGTAGTTGAGGGAGCCGCCGCCGACGCCGGCGCCCGCCAGCACCATGACCTTGCCGAGCAGATGCACCCGCTGGATGCCGAACAGGCCGAGCGCCGGGGCCCACAGGTAGTTCCTGATGTCCCAGGAGCTCTTGGGCAGCGTCGCGCGCGTGAAGCGGCGGCCCGCCTCCAGGACGCCGACCCGGTACCCCTTCTCGCTCAGGCGCAGGGCCGACACCGCGCCGCCGAAGCCCGAACCGACGACGAGGACGTCGTAGTCGTACGCGTCGTCGTCCGCCGCCGGAACGGCCGGGCCGGCCTGGTTCTGGGCATGGCTGTCCTGGGACATGGCACTCCTCGGTACGGAACGGGCGGGTCGGGGGGCGCCGGGGTCAGCGCAGCCGGAAGGCCTTCATCGCCCTGAGGCTGCGGCTCATGAAGGCGGCGTACTTCTCGTCGTCCATCCCGAAGGCCGGCGCGAGGGGGATCAGCCGCTGCTGCGCCACCGTCTGGGCCTCGGTGAACTTCAGGATGCCCTCGGAACCGTGCCGCCTGCCGAGACCGGAGTCCTTCATACCGCCCATGGGTGACTGGACGCTGCCGTAGGCGGGCGCGTACCCCTCGTTGATGTTGACGGTGCCGGTCCGCAGCCGGGCGGCGACGCGGTGTCCGCGCCCGGCGTCCTTCGTCCAGACACTGGAGTTGAGGCCGTACGGCGTGGCGTTGGCGAGCGTGACGGCCTCGTCCTCGTCGCGGAAGCGGTAGACGGAGACCACGGGACCGAAGGTCTCCTCGGTGCAGACGGCCATGGGTGCCTCGACGCCGTCCAGGATCGTCGGCTCGTAGAAGAGCGGGCCGATGTCGGGACGCGCGACGCCGCCCGCGACGAGCGTGGCGCCCTTCCCGACGGCCTCGGCCACGTGCCGGCTGACGGTCTCCAGCTGCTGCGCGCCGACGAGGGAGCCCATGTCGGCGCCGTACGCCAGGGAGCTGCCGAGCCGCATGGCCTTCGTCCGGGCGGCGAAGCGCTCCACGAAGTCGTCGGCGACCGACTCGTGGACGTACAGCCGCTCGATGGAGATGCAGAGCTGCCCCGCGGAGGAGAAGCAGGCGCGGACGGCGCCCGCGGCGGCCTTCTCCACGTCGGCGTCCTCCAGGACGAGCATGGCGTTCTTGCCGCCGAGTTCGAGGCTCACGCCGACGAGCCGGGCGGCCGCCCCCTGGGCCACCTCACGGCCGGTACGGGTGGAGCCGGTGAAGGAGACGTAGTCGGCGCGGCCGACGACCTCCGGGCCGACGACGGGCCCCTCACCGAGGACCACCTGGAACACCTCGGCGGGGAGTCCGGCCTCGATCAGCAGGTCACGGCCCCACAGGGCGGTCAGCGCGGTCTCCGTGTCGGGCTTCATCACGACGGCGTTGCCGGTGACGAAGGCCGGCAGCGCGTCGCCGACGGAGAGTTCGAGCGGGTAGTTCCAGGGGGCGATCTGGCCGACGACCCCGCGCGGCTGGCGCAGTTCGGTGACCTTGGTGAAGACCGGGACGACCCCGGTGTGCCGCCTGGGCCTGAGGTAGGAGGCGGCCCTGCGCCCGTAGTGCCGGGCCGCGACGGCGACGGCCTGCACCTCCTCGTGGGCGTGCAGCCGGGCCTTGCCGGTCTCCAGCTGGATCAGGTCGAGGACCTCGGACTGGCGTTGCAGCACCAGGTCGTGGAAGCGCAGCAGGACGGCGGCCCTGTCCCGGACGGGCGTGGCGGCCCAGGCGGGCTGGGCGGCGCGGGCACGGTCGAACGCGGTCCCGACGTCCTCGGGCGTGGACTCGGGCAGGTCGGCCAGCTTCTCCCCGGTGAAGGGGCTGTGGTTGGCCGTGCGGCCGGAGCCGACGACCCCGCGGGTCAGCCGGGCGACCACCTCGGGCGTGACCACGTCGGCGGCGGTGCGCGCGCCCGCCGGGGCGGCGGCCACCGGATTGGTGCCGACGCGGGTGCCGGAGGCGGCGGAGGTGGGCGTGGAGGCCTGCGAGTCCGTCATGAGGGCGAGAGTATGTCGGCCCGCGCACTTTGGGTACCCGTGGGTAACAGGTTTTCACAGACCCTGACGGAGACCGCCGCGACGCCCGGCCACTCAGCCAGTGATCACTGGCTGCATAACCGCTGATCAGGGGCGATCCATCGCGCTTCGGCGGATCGGCGGCAGGGAATCGCGGATCCGGACGCCTAGTCCGTCTGCTCCGGCGGTTCCCAGCTGCGCAGCATCGTCTCGAAGATCTTCCGGGTCTCGGCCTGGTCCTCCTCGGGCCCGGTCATGTAGAGCGCGTACTCCGGCCCGCCCGTCTCGGCGAAGTACATCTGGTCGATGCCGTGGCGCGGACCGGGGTGGTCCTTGGACTCCACCCAGGTGAACTCCCACCGGGAGCCGGGCCGGTCGCGGAAGATGTTCTCCTCCAGCGTCAGGCGCCGGTACTCCGGCAGACGCTTGGACAGGTCCCTCTCGATGCTCTGCATGTGGGCGTAGGAGTGGTCGAAGTCGGGGTCCGGGTCGAGGCTGACGCGGACGCTGTGCGCGCCGCCGTCCGGGGTGTAGTCGATCTGGCCGTTGTCCGTCATCCGCTCCCAGCCCTCGGGGACGGCGAGGCTGAAGCCCTCGGGGGCGGTGATCCGCTTCCAGCCGTCGGGGATCCGCTGGGGTGCGGCGCTCTCCCCCTTCCCGGTGGAGTCCCCGGCCCGGTCGTCGCCGGCCGACGGGGAGGGGGCCGGGGCGGTGGTGCTCTGCTCCACCTCGCCCCCGGCCCGTTCCCCGCCCCGGTCCATCGCCTTCATCGCGACCAGGCCGGCCGCCGCGCCGACCAGGGCGGCGGCGGCGACGACCAGCAGGACGGTGCGCCAGCGGCCCCGGCCGCGCCGGGCGGCGGGCACCGGGGAGGCCGGCGGCGGGGACTGGGTCCGGGGCCGGGGAAGCGGGGTGGTGGAACCGTCCGGAGCGGAGAAGTCGCGCACGTCCTCCTCGGACAGCCGCTGCGTCGGCACGTGCGCCTGCGCGGCGCGGGGCTTGCGCCCCTCCATGGCGTCCAGCAGCATGCGCTCCGCCTCCTCGGCCGTGGGACGGTCCGCGGGGTCCTTGCGCAGCAGTGCGGTGATCACGGGCGCCAGCGCGCCGCCGCGCACCGACGGGGGCGGCTCCTCCGCGACGACGGCCTGCATGGTGGAGATGGGGGACGTGCGGCGGAAGGGCGAGTTCCCCTCGACGGCCGTGTAGAGCGTGGCGCCCAGGGACCAGAGGTCGGACGCGGGACCCGGGTCGCCGCCGCGCACCCGTTCGGGTGCCAGGTAGTCGATGGAGCCCACCAGCTCACCCGTTCTGGTGATGGTGGAGTCACCCTCGATGGCCGCGATCCCGAAGTCGGTCAGCAGGACCTGTCCGTCCCGGGCGAGCAGGACGTTGGCGGGCTTCACGTCCCGGTGCAGGACACCGGCGCCGTGGGCGGCCCGCAGGGCACCCAGCACATGGAGCCCGATCCGGGCCGCCTCGCGCGGATCGACCTCGCCGGACTCCTTGGCCGCGTCGGCGAGCGAGGGCCCGTCGACGTACTGCATGACGATCCAGGGACGGTTGTCGTACTCGATGACGTCATGGACGGTGACGACCCCGGGATGCGTGATCCGGGCCGCCGCGCGGGCTTCCTTCTGGGTGCGGGCGTGCAGCACGATCCGGTCCGCCTCGGCGGCGTACAGTCCGGCCGTCAGTTCCTTGACGGCCACGGTCCGGTGGAGCACTTCGTCATGAGCGCGCCACACCTTGCCCATGCCGCCTCTGCCCAGGACGTCACCCAGCCGGTACCGTCCGGCCAGTACGATTCCCGCGCCCGTGCCCTGTACGTGTTCCACGTGTGTCCCTGCCCCGTTCCTCGGGACGACAGGGTACGGAGGGGAGGCACTGCCACGGAACCTCGCACCGCGCACGAGACCGCACTGTGATGCTTGTCGCTTTCCGCCGGCGCCCCGTCAGGAGGGCACGCGGTACGAGGAAATGGCCTGCTGATAGATCTCGGAGACCTTGTCCCGCTCGTTCTCCGGGCCGATGACCTGGACGATGTGGTACCTCCCGGACACGATCATGACCAGGTTACGGACGTACACCTGGCGGCCGTTGCTCTCCTGCCAGGTGAACTGCCCCTCCGCCATGGCCTGTCGTCCGACGTCCACCCGGCGCAGTCCGGTGGACGTGGCCCAGCTGGAGTCCCGGAAGGGCTTCAGCTCGGGTTCCCCGGTCCGCTGGTAGTCCAGCGGGTCACCGCCGTTGGCCTTGACGGTGTCCCGGCCGGGCACGACCAGCACGCTGAAACCGTCGCTGCCGTAACGGATCTGACGGTCGGCGTTGGCCGGGCTGCGCTGCCAGTCCTTGGGCACCCCGATCTCGAACCCCTCGGCGTCCTTGCGGAGTTCGTACCCCGGGGCGAGGGCGGCGGCGGATCCGCTGGTCTGCGGCTTCTGCGAACCCTGGGAACCGGCGGAGGCCGACGGGCCGGAGGGTGCCGGCGCGCCCGCGGACGGGCTGTCGCCCGGGGCCGGGCCGGCGGGCGCGGTGGAACCCGAGGGCGCTGTCCCGGCCCCCGTGTCCGCGCCCTCCTTCGGCATGAAGAGCAGGGCGTAGGCGATGGCGGCCGCCATCGCCAGCAGTATCAGCACCAGCAGCAGCCGTCCGAGCCGCCGCGGTGCCCTGCCGCCGGGCTGCGGCTGGCGCAGCACCTTGGGGCCCTTGGGTTCGCGGGGCGCGCGGGCCGGCTTCTCGTACGCCTGCGGCCGCTCGTGGGCCTGCTGTTCGTACGCCTGCTGCGCCTCACGGCGCTGCGACCTCCCCTGCCGGTGGCGTCCGTGGGCCGCCGCGCCGCGGCCCCGGCGGCGGCGCACCAGCTCGCCCCGGCGGCGTACGACGGGCAGGCGGGTGGCGTCCGCGGGCGGCATGGCGACGATGTCGGCGCCAGCCTCGGGCTCGGGGGCCGAGCGCACGAGGGAGCGGAGCCAGCCGCGCAGTTCCTCGAAGTCGGGCCGCTCCGTGGGGTCCTGCCGGAGCAGCGACTCGACGACGGGCCGCAGCGGGCCGCACTCCTCGGCGAAGGCGGGCGGCTCGCCGCAGACCATCTGGACGAGCTCGGCGGCGTTCTCCTCCGGGTACGGGGCGTGGCCCTGCACGGCGCGGTAGAGCAGCGCGCCGAGCGCCCACAGGTCGGTGGAGGGTCCGATGGGCGGGGCGAGCTGCCAGTTGTCGTGCACGGGGCCCGCCTGTTCGGGGGCCCAGCGCTCGGTGACGGCACCGACGACGGCGATACGCGCCTGCCGGGCGCGTTCGGCGGCGAGAGGGGTGGCGGGGCCCCGGTAGGCGGGGGTGGTGCCGCTTCCGGCGACGACCTCGTCCCACCCTCCGGCGGACGCGCGTGCGGGCACCGGCTGCGGCAGCCGGTCCCGGCGCTCCACCGGACCGCCGCCCTGGCGCCGGGAGTCGGCGCGCAGCGCGTCCTCACCGGAGCGGCCGTGCCCTCCGGAGCCGCCGGCGGGCACGGGGCGGCCGGAGCCGGGGCCGTCGTCCCAGGTGCCGGCGAGGTGGACGCGGCGGCCGGGCGGCACGGGGCCGCCGGGGCCCTCGTCGTCGTCCTCGTCGTCCTCGTCGTCGTAGGCGTCGTAGGCGTCGTTGGCGCCGACGGCCTCGTGGTGGGGGTACGCCCCTTCGGCGGGCGTGCCCCAGGTACTGGGCAACCGGGGGCGTCCGGGAGCGGCGGGGGCGGCGGGCTCCTCACGCCCGGACTCCCCGGATCCGCCTTCACGGTCGTGGTCCGCCCGCTTGTCCTCCTCGCCGGCCCGTGCCGCGGCGCGGGCGCCCGCACGGTAGGCAGCGATGGCCCCGGCACGGGCGGCACGCAGCTGCGCGGGGCTCCCGGGCGCGGGCAGGGCGGGGAGAGCGGCCGGGGGCGCCACCTCGATCTCGGCGTGGGAGGCGGGAGCGGGCACCCCCTCGGTGGACGCCTGGGGAACGCTCGGGGCCTCCGGAGCGGGGGGCCCGTCGGACCCGCGCCATGAGTCGTCCGGCTCGCGCGCCGCGGGCGGCGCGAACGGACCGGGCCCGACGGCGGGGGGCTCCTCGTACCGGCCCGGCTCGACGGCGGGCGGCGGCGCGAACGGGCTGGTGGGGCCCGGCTCGACGGCAGGGGGCGCGAACGGACCGGTGGGGCCCCGTTCGACGGCGGGCGGCGCGAACGGACCGGGCCCGACGGCGGGCGGCTCCTCGTACCGGCCCGGCCCGACGGCGGGCGGCGGCGCGAACGGACCGGTGGGGCCCGGCTCGACGGCAGGGGGCGCGAACGGACCGGTGGGGCCCCGTTCGACGGCGGGCGGCGCGAACGGGCTGGTGGGGCCCGGCTCGACCGCCGGAGGCGCGTACGGGCCCGCTTCGACCCGCGACGGCTCGTCGTACGCACCCGGCCCGGCCGCCGGCGGCTCGTACGGGCCCGTGGGCCCCGATTCGACCGCCGGGGGCCCGTAGGCGTTCTGCTCGTCCGGCTGCGGCGCCGGAACGTATCCGCACAGGGCTTCCTCGGCCGCGCCCGCCGCGAGTCCCGTCAGCACGACGCGGCCGTCGTCGCAGACCAGCACCGTGCGGACGGTGATGTTGCGGTGGGTCCAGCCGTGCGCGTGCAGCACCCGCAGCGCGGTGAGCACGTCGGAGCCGATCTCGGCGGCCCGGTAGGGGTTGAGGGGCTGTTCCGCGAGGAGCGCGGCGAGCGGCCGGGCGGCGACCAGCTCGCTCACTATCCAGAGCGATCCCGCCTCGGCGAACACGTCGAAGACCTGGTCCAGGCGCGGGTGGTCAGGCACCTGGGCGGCCGCCTGAGCGGCCTCTATCGCCCGCCGGACCGCGGGGTCCGTGGGCCGCCGCGCCGCACGCCCGGTGGCACGCCTGGCGGGGGGAACGCCCTCGGCGTCCACCACCTCGGCATCCACGACCTCCGGCAACGGGACCTGCCGGACGAGGACTTCCTGCCCGCTGTACGTGTCGAAGGCCCGGGTCTCGGCGAATTCGTACGCATCGGACGGAGGCAGCGGAAGGCGGTAGCGGTCGGCAAGCACCCGACCCGCGTAGTCGTCCACGACGCCTCCCCAGAGCGCGCTGTCCCCCGGTCACCGAAACCGCATGAATCCGTCAATTGCGGTCACTTGCTGTGCAATTGACCTGGCCTGGCAGCTGCGTACGGTCCTCGGCCTCTCACCATACGTGGCAAGTCACGGCCGTGCGGCCGGGTCACGGCAACCCGGCCGCCCGGCAGGGCCCGGGCGGGTCAGTCGGTCGACTCGAACGTGGCGAACGCCGTCTCGCGCATGGTCCGGCACTCGTCCTCGTCCCAGGCGTCCGCCTTGCAGCTGAGCATGATCGAGTAGCCGTGGGTGGAGTCCGCCTTGAAACCGCGGTTGAGGACCCGCACCCGCATGCCGTCCTGGTTCCGGGTGAACTCCCAGTCGGCGACCGTCGGGTAGCCGTTGAACTCGACCTTCTTGATGCCGATGTGCTTGTAGCCGTTGCTGAGGCTCCTGGTCCCGGCGACCGCTCCCGCCCAGGCCGCCGCCGCGTCGTTCTTCGGGGAGGAGTTGTAGTCGACCTGGACCCGGGGGAATCCGCCGCCGGCGTTGTAGATGGCGCCCGAGTTCTGTCCCGCTATCTTGTAGAACGTGAAGTCCCCCGGCATCGCCATGGAGAAGTGGAACTGCTTGTTGGTGACGGTCCGGTAGCCGGCGGGCAGCGCGTCCGGGTCGGGGTCCGCACTCGGCTCGCCCGTCTCCGCCGAGGGCGAGGCCTCGCCGGTCGCCTCGGTCCCGCCCTGTCCCTGACCGTCCTTGCCGCCGTCCCCCGTGGCGCCGTCGTCCTTGCCCGAGCCGCCCCCGGCCGAGGCCTCCGCGTCACCGTCGGCCGTCGCCCCGGACGAGGCGGCGCTGTCACCGCCCTTGGAGCCGCCCTGGTCACCCGTTCCGTCGTCGCCGAGCGTGAGCGCCAGGATCGTACCGAGGACGGCGAGCACGACCACACCGGCGATGATCGCCAGCGTGCGGCGCGGCACGACGTCGGTGATCGATGCGCGGGGCACGGCCGGACGGCCGGGCGGCGTGGCCGCCACGGAAGCCGACGACGTGGTCCTCGCGGTGCCGGGCGGCACCGCGGCGGCCGTCGGGGACTTGGCGTTGCGGACCGACTTCAGGGCGCCCCGCAGCCGGTCCCGGGTGCCCTCGACGGGCTCGGACGCCCCGGCCGGAGAGGCCGCGGTGGAGGCGGAGCCGGAAGCCCCGCCCTCGGAGCCGGAGTCGCCGGCCACCGGTCTCGCGGAGCCCGCGGCGGCGGCCGCTCCGGCGGCCCCGGCGGCCTTCTTCCCGCTCTTGGAGTCGTTCCGGCCGTTCCTGGCGCCCTTGTCGCCCGCGGAGTCACCGATCGTGGGCAGCGCCATGACCTGGGTGGCCTCGGCCGGCGGCACGGCGGGCCGCTCCGGGGCGTTGATCACCGCGTTGAGCAGGACACGCGCCCCGGCGTCGTCCAGCCGCTGTTCGGGATCCCTGGCCAGCAGGCCGTAGATGACCTCTTCCAGCGGGCCCGCGTTCACCGGTGTCTCCACCGGCTCCGTCATCACCGCCGTCAGCGTGGCGATGGCCGAGCCCTTGTCGTAGGGCGGGCGGCCCTCGACGCTCGCGTACAGCAGTCCGCCGAGCGACCACAGGTCGGCGGGCGGGCCCGGCTTGTGGCCGCGTGCCCGCTCGGGCGAGATGTAGGAGGGGGCTCCGACGAGCATGCCCGTCGAGGTGACGGAGGGGTCGCCCTCGACCTGGGCGATGCCGAAGTCGGTCAGGACGACCCTGCCGTCCTCCGAGATCAGCACGTTGGACGGCTTCACGTCACGGTGCAGGATGCCCTCGCGGTGCGCCGAGCGCAGCACGTCGAGGATGGCGAGGCCGACCTCGGCGGCACGCCTCGGCGTCAGCGTCCCGTCCTCGCGGATCACCTCGGCGAGGGACTTGCCCTCGATGAGCTCCATGACGATCCACGGCCGGTCGTCCTCGTCGACCACGTCGTAGACCGTCACCGCGCTGGTGTTGCGGATCCTCGCGATGGCCTTCGCCTCGCGCAGGGTTCGCGTGATCAGACGGCGCTTCTCGTCGTCGTCGATGGACGACGGGAACCGCAGCTCCTTGACCGCGACCGTGCGCCCCAACGTCTCGTCGGCAGCACGCCAGACCGTGCCCATGCCGCCCCGGCCGAGCACCTCCCCGAGGCGGTACCGCCCCGCGAGGAGACGTCCGTCCTTGTCCCGTTCGGGCTCCCGCGACTGCTCCGCCTCCGACATGCGTCCCCTCTGCGATCAACCCGCCCTGGCAGAGCGTCCATTGTCCCTCACCCCGGGACCGGTCATGGTCCCGGGTCCGTGGACGGCCATGATGTGGCCGGAGGAAGGAATCCCGTGCCATGCCGATACTCAGGACGCTGTTCGCCGCCCCGTTGGTGCTGACTCTGCTCGCCGCGGGATCCGCGAACCCGCCCAGCGAACCACACCTCGCACCGGCATCCTCCTACCTCCCCCGGCTGGTCGTCGAGGGCGGCGCCCCCGCGGCGGCCCTCCTGTCCCACCGCGGCGCGCCGGGGGCGGCCGGACGTACGACTCCGCGGGCACCGGCATCGGGGCGGACGACCACTTCCGGGCGGGCAGCGTCACCAAGACGTTCGTCGCCGCCGTCGTCCTCCAACTCGCCCAGGAGGGCGGGCTCCGGCTGGAGGACAGCGTCGAGGACCACCTGCCGGGCCTCGTGCGCGGCAACGGCTACGACGGGTCCGCCGTCACCCTGCGCGCGCTGCTGACCCACACCAGCGGCCTCCCCGACTACGCGGCGGCCCTGTCCGCCGCCGACCCGGCCCTCACGGGCGCCACCGGCCCGTCGGCCCGGCCCCTCACCGCCCTCGCCGCGGTGCGTACGGCCATGGCCCTCGCTCCGGTGGCGGCGCGGGGCTCGTACGCGTACTCCAACACGAACTACGTCCTGCTGGGCCTGGTCGTCCAGCACGTCACGGGACACGGCTACGCCGCCGAGATCCAGCGGCGGATCCTCGTCCCGCTCCGGCTGACCGGCACCTCGCTCCCGGGTGCCCGCACCTCCCTGCCGGCCCCGCGCTCACGCGGCTACCACCGCTCCCCCGTGGACGGGACCCTGCTCGACGTCACGGACATCGACCCGCGGGCGGCGGGCGCCGCGGGGGAGATGGTGTCCACCCTGACCGACCTGGACCGCTTCTACGCCGCCCTGCTGGGCGGCCGGCTGCTGCCGCCCGCCCAACTGGCGCTGCTCCTCGACACCCGGGCCGCCGACGGCTCGTACGGCATGGGGGTCTTCCCGCAGAGGCTCTCCTGCGGCATCACCGTCTGGGGGCACAACGGGCACATCACCGGCAGTTACGTGCGGACCGCCGCGACCCGTGACGGCCGGCACGTCCTCACCTTCCGGGTGAACACCGACGCCTCACCCGGTGCCGCCCTCGAAGCGGGCCTGCTGGAGGCGGAGTTCTGCCCGCCGGCCCGCTCCGGGAGGACCTGACGGCCCCTCGCCTCAGCGCGGCACGATGTCGGGCGCGCCCAGCCGCGCGGCGTCGGCCGTCAGGTCGTCCGGCTGCCGCTGGGACTCCCGCTCGGCCTCGACCCGCTTGCGGTAGTGCTCCACCTCGCGCTCGACCTGGTCCGTGTCCCAGCCGAGCACGGGTGCCATCAGGTCCGCGCACTCGCGGGCACAGCGGGTGCCCCGGTCGAAGGTCTCGATGGAGATCCGGGTGCGCCGCGTCAGGACGTCGTCGAGGTGCAGGGCGCCCTCGTGCGAGGCGGCGTAGACGACCTCGGCCCTCAGGTAGTCCTCGGCGCCCGCCAGCGGCTCGCCCAGCGTGGAGTCGCCCTTCACCAGCTCCAGCAGCTCCTCGGTCATCGAGCCGTACCGGTTGAGCAGGTGCTCCACCCGGGCGACGTGCAGCCCGGTGCGGGCGGCGATGCGGGCGCGGGCGTTCCACAGGGCGCGGTAGCCCTCGGCGCCCAGCAGCGGGATGTCCTCGGTGACGCAGTCCGCCACCCGCTGGTCCAGGGCGTGCACCGCCTCGTCGACGGCGTCCTTCGCCATCACGCGGTACGTCGTGTACTTGCCGCCCGCCACGACGACCAGCCCGGGCGCCGGATGGGCCACCGTGTGCTCGCGCGAGAGCTTGCTCGTGGCGTCCGACTCACCGGCCAGCAGGGGCCGGAGCCCGGCGTAGACGCCCTCCACGTCGTCGCGTCCCAGCGGGGTGTTCAGCACCGAATTCACGTGTTCCAGCAGATAGTCGATGTCGGCGCTGGAGGCGGCGGGGTGGGCCTTGTCCAGGTCCCAGTCGGTGTCGGTCGTGCCGATGATCCAGTGCCGGCCCCACGGGATCACGAAGAGCACGGACTTCTCGGTCCGCAGGATGAGCCCGGTCGAGGAGTGGATGCGGTCCTTGGGCACGACGAGGTGGATGCCCTTGGACGCGCGGACGTGGAACTGCCCGCGCTCGCCGATCAGCGCCTGGGTGTCGTCCGTCCACACCCCGGTGGCGTTGACCACCTGCTTGGCCCGGATCTCGTACTCCTCGCCGCCCTCGACGTCCCGCACCCGGGCGCCGACGACGCGCTCGCCCTCGCGCAGGAAGCCGGTCACCCGCGCGCCGTTGGCCACGTGCGCGCCGTAGCCCGCGGCCGTGCGCACCAGGGTCGCCACGTAGCGCGCGTCGTCCATCTGGGCGTCGTAGTACTGCAGGGCTCCGACCAGGGCGTCCTTCTTGAGGGCGGGAGCGACGCGCAGGGCGTGGCGGCGGGTGAGGTGCCGGTGCACGGGCAGCCCGCGGCCGTGGCCCGAGGACACCGACATCGCGTCGTACAACGCGACGCCCGAGCCCGCGTACAGCCGCTCCCAGCCCTTGTGCTGCAACGGGTAAAGGAAGGGAACGGGCTTCACCAGGTGCGGCGCCAGCCGCTCCAGCAGCAGCCCGCGCTCCTTCAGCGCCTCGCGTACGAGCGCGAAGTCCAGCATCTCCAGATAGCGCAGCCCGCCGTGGATCAGCTTGCTCGACCTGCTGGACGTGCCGGACGCCCAGTCGCGCGCCTCGACCAGTCCGGTGGAGAGTCCTCTGGTGGCCGCGTCCAGCACCGTCCCGGCGCCGACGACGCCCGCTCCCACGACCAGCACGTCCAGTTCGCGCTCGGCCATCGCGGTCAGCGCCTCGGTGCGCTCCGCGGGTCCCAGTGTCGCTGTCCTCACTGCTGCCTCCCGGTAGTCCCGGTGCGTCGGGTGGTTCGGGCACGGGAGCGGGGACCGGCCGGAGGGCCGGGCGCCCGTGCCCACCTCTCGATTCTGTCCGCGGTCCACGACTTCAGCCACCGCCTGTGGACAACACCCGCCTCACAGGAGTCACGGAATGCGACATATAGGTCATATTTACGCCTAGTCTGACATAGCGCTGTCCACAGCAGTTGCACTCTCTGTCTCTTGGCCTTAGGGAAAGGACGGCCCACATGCCCGCAGACCTCGCCGTCATCGGACTCGGTCACCTCGGCCTGCCCCTCGCCCAGGCAGCCGTCGGCGTGGGAATCCACACCGTCGGCTACGACACGGACCCACGGCCCTGCGCGGAACTCTCCGCGGGCCGTACTCCGGTCGAGGGATCACTGAGCGCGTCCGACATCCGGCGGATGCTCTCGGGCGGCTTCCGGCCCACCTCCGACCCGGCCGAGCTCGGCCGGGTCCGCACCGCCGCGATCTGCGCCCCGACGCCGCTCGGGCCGGACCGCGCGCTCGACCTCCGCGCCGTGACCGACGCGGCCCGGGCGCTCGCCGCCCGGCTGCGGCCGCACACCACCGTCCTGGTGGAGTCCGCCGTGCCGCCCGGCACCACCGAGAACGTCGTACGCCCCCTGCTGGAGGAGGGCTCAGGCCTGCGCGCCGGACGCGACTTCCACCTGGCCCACTCCCCCGGCCGCCTCGACCCCGGCAACCGCACCCACGTGTACGGCAACACCCCGAAGGTCATCGGCGGGCTCACCCCCGCGTGCACCGAGTCGGCCGCCGCCTTCTACGGACGGCTCACCGACAAGGTCGTACGGGCCCGCGGGCCGCGCGAGGCGGAGATGACGAAGGTCCTGGAGACCAACTTCCGGCACGTCAACATCGCGCTCGTCAACGAGATGGCGGTGCTCTGCCACGACCTCGGCGTCGACCTCTGGGACGTCATCAGGTGCGCCGAGACCAAGCCCTTCGGCTTCGAGGCGTTCCGTCCCGGCCCCGGCGTCGGCGGTCACGGCGCCCCGGTGGACCCGGGCTACTTCCCGTACAACAGCCGGACGCCCGGCCACCCCCTGCGCATGGTCTCGCTGGCCAAGGAGATCAACGACCGGATGCCGAGCTACGTGATCCAGCGCTGCGCGACCCTGCTGAACGAGCACGGCAAGTCCGTTCGGGGCGCCCGGGTCCTGCTGCTCGGTGTCACCTACAAGCCGGACCTCGCCGACCAGGAGGCGTCGCCCGCCCGGGAGATCGCGACCCGGCTCATGGACATGGGCGCCCAGATCGGCTACCACGACCCGCACGTCCTGGACTGGCGGGTGCGCGACCTGCCCGTCCCGCGCGCCGACTCGCTCTACGAGGCGGCCGCCGGAGCCGACCTGACGGTGCTGCTCCAGCACCACCGCACGTACGACCTCCAGGGTCTGGCCGTGAAGGCCCAGCTCCTCCTGGACACCCGGGGAGCCACTCCGGCGGGGGCCGCCCACCGGCTGTAGCGCGTCCCTGTGCGGGTCCCCGGAATCACCGTGGGGCGTGTCGGCGCGGGCTGCTAGCCTGCGGCGTCACTTCTCGCACACCCGTGCGCACCGTCCCAGGGGGAACACCCGTATGAGCCAGCCCGCACAGCCGCCGAACCCACCGCAGCAGCCCCAGGACGGCCGGCCGGTCGCCGGGAACCCGTACGCGGAGCAGCCCGGCACCGCCCCGGCGGCGCAGCAGCCCGGCGCTCCCACGGGCAACCCGTTCGCCGCTCAGCCCGGCGCCCCGACCGGCAACCCCTTCGCGGCCCAGCAGCCCGGCCCGTACGGCGGCGGCCCGTTCCCGCCCGCCCCGCCGGCCCCGCGCGACAACCTGGCCCTCGGCCTGCTGACGGCCCTCGGCACGGCGGTCGTGGCGGCGATCCTGTACGGCGTCATCGCGGGCTCCATCGAGCGCGAGGTCGGCTACGCGGCCGTCGGTGTGGGCTTCCTGACCGGCTTCGCGGCGAGCAAGGTCGGCGGCCCGCTCCCGGTCATCGGCGTGGGCAGCGCCGTCCTGGCCCTGGGCGCCGTCTTCCTCGGCCAGCTCATCGGCATGTCGATGATCCTCGCGGACGGCCTGGGGGTCGGCTTCTCCGAGGTCTTCTTCGACCACTTCAGGGACCTCGTCGACGTCTGGAAGCAGGAGGCCGACTTCATGACGTACCTCTTCCTCCTCCTCGGTCCGGTCGCCGCCTTCGGTGGCGCCAAGCGGGCCGGCTGACGCCTCACGCACCGACGGCCCGGACCGTCTCCCGGTCCGGGCCGTCGGTGCGCGCGGGGGATCAGCGGCGGTGCTGCGAGTCCGCCACCGTCACCTCGACGCGCTGGAACTCCTTGAGGTCGCTGTAACCGGTGGTGGCCATCGCCCGGCGCAGGGCGCCGAAGATGTTCATCGAGCCGTCCGGGTTGTGCGACGGGCCGGTCAGGACCTCCTCGGTCGTGCCGACGGAGCCGAGGTCGACCAGCTTGCCGCGCGGCACGTCCTCGTGGACGGCCTCCATGCCCCAGTGCCGGCCGCGGCCGGGCGCGTCCGTGGCGCGGGCCAGCGGGGAGCCCATCATCACGGCGTCCGCACCGCAGGCGATGGCCTTGGGCAGGTCGCCGGACCAGCCGACGCCGCCGTCGGCGATGACGTGCACGTACCGGCCGCCGGACTCGTCCATGTAGTCGCGGCGGGCCCCGGCCACGTCGGCGACGGCGGTCGCCATCGGGACCTGGATGCCGAAGACGTTGCGCGTGGTGTGCGCGGCCCCGCCGCCGAAGCCGACGAGGACACCGGCCGCGCCGGTGCGCATCAGGTGCAGGGCGGCGGTGTACGTGGCGCAGCCGCCGACGATGACCGGGACGTCCAGCTCGTAGATGAACTGCTTCAGGTTCAGCGGCTCGGCCGCGCCGGAGACGTGCTCGGCGGAGACCGTCGTACCGCGGATGACGAAGATGTCCACGCCCGCGTCGACGACGGCCTTGGAGAACTGCGCGGTGCGCTGCGGCGACAGCGCGGCGGCGGTGACGACACCGGAGTCGCGCACCTCCTTGATGCGCTGCCCGATCAGCTCCTCCTGGATGGGGGCGGAGTAGATCTCCTGGAGCCGCGGGGTGGCGGTCTCCACGGGCATCTCGGCGATCTCGTCGAGGAGGGCCTGCGGGTCGGCGTGCCGGGTCCACAGCCCTTCGAGGTTGAGGACACCGAGGCCGCCCAGCTCACCGATGCGGATGGCGGTCTGCGGGGAGACCACCGAGTCCATCGGCGCGGCCAGGAAGGGCAGCTCGAACCGGTAGGCGTCGATCTGCCAGGCGATCGAGACCTCCTTCGGGTCACGGGTGCGTCGGCTCGGCACGACGGCGATGTCGTCGAACGCGTATGCCCTGCGGCCGCGCTTGCCGCGCCCGATCTCGATCTCAGTCACGATGGTGTGGCCTTTCCCTCTACGTCTGCGCTGACCAGTATCCCCGACGCACGCGTGAGGGGCGGTCCCGGGAACCCCGGTCCGCCCCTCACCTGCGCCGATGTGTTACTTCCTGCTGTAGTTCGGCGCTTCCACCGTCATCTGGATGTCGTGCGGGTGGCTCTCCTTGAGGCCCGCCGAGGTGATCCGCACGAAGCGGCCCTTGCTCTCCATCTCGTCGACGGTCGCGGCGCCCACGTAGCCCATGGTCTGGCGCAGGCCGCCGACCAGCTGGTGGAGGACGTTGGCCAGCGGGCCGCGGTAGGGCACCTGGCCCTCGATGCCCTCGGGCACGAGCTTGTCGTCCGAGGACACCTCCGCCTGGAAGTAGCGGTCCTTGGAGTACGACCGCCCCTGACCGCGGGACTGCATGGCGCCCAGCGAGCCCATGCCGCGGTACGACTTGAACTGCTTGCCGTTGATGAACATCAGCTCACCCGGGGACTCCTCGCAGCCGGCGAGGAGGCTGCCCAGCATCACGCTGTCCGCCCCCGCGGAGAGCGCCTTGCCGATGTCGCCGGAGTACTGGAGGCCGCCGTCACCGATCACGGGGACGCCGGCGGCGCGGGCGGCGAGGGCCGCCTCGTAGATCGCGGTGACCTGCGGGACGCCGATGCCGGCGACCACGCGGGTGGTACAGATCGAGCCGGGTCCGACGCCGACCTTCACGCCGTCGACACCGGCGTCGATCAGCGCCTGGGCGCCGTCGCGGGTGGCGACGTTCCCGCCGATGACGTCGATGGCGACGCTCGACTTGATCTTCGCCATCCAGTCGAGGGCGTTGCTGTTGTGCCCGTGCGAGGTGTCGACGATCAGGAAGTCGACGCCGGCGGAGGCGAGCGCCTGCGCGCGGTCCAGCGCCTCGGGGCTGGCACCGACGGCCGCGCCGACCAGCAGACGGCCTTCGGCGTCCTTGGCGGCGTTCGGGTACTGCTCGGCCTTCTTGAAGTCCTTGACGGTGATGAGGCCCTTGAGGATGCCCGCGTCGTCGACCAGCGGCAGCTTCTCGATCTTGTGGCGGCGCAGCAGCTCCATGGCCTCCACGCCGGAGATCCCGACCTTGCCGGTGACGAGCGGCATCGGCGTCATGACCTCGCGCACCTGGCGCGAGCGGTCCGACTCGAAGGCCATGTCGCGGTTGGTCACGATGCCCAGGAGCTTGCCCGCGGGGTCGGTGACCGGCACGCCGCTGATGCGGAACTTCGCGCAGAGCGCGTCCGCCTCGCCGAGGGTGGCGTCCGGGTGCACGGTGATCGGGTCGGTGACCATCCCGGACTCGGACCGCTTGACCAGGTCGACCTGGTTGACCTGGTCCTCGATCGAGAGGTTGCGGTGCAGCACGCCGACGCCGCCCTGACGGGCCATGGCGATGGCCATCCGGGACTCGGTCACCTTGTCCATGGCGGCCGACAGCAGGGGGATGTTCACCCGCACGTTGCGCGAGATGAGGGACGAGGTGTCGACCGCGTTGGGCAGGACCTCCGACGCGCCCGGCAGCAACAGCACGTCGTCGTATGTCAGCCCGAGCGTCGCGAACTTCTCAGGCACTCCGTCGACGTTTGCAGTCATGACACCTTCCCCAAATGGTCTTGATCGGTGCGGATGTCCATGCTAACGGGCTCGCGGGGTGTCTCATTCCACGATCAAGATCACCTGGGGTTTCTGTGGCTTCCTCCACACGGCGGGAGCCTCCGGAACCGTCCCCTACTGGCCCGCGAGCGCCCGCAGCCTGCTCAGCGCGCGGTGCTGCGCGACCCGGACGGCGCCGGGTGACATTCCGAGCATCTGGCCGGTCTCCTCGGCGGTCAGACCGACCGCGACCCGGAGGACCAGGAGCTCGCGCTGGTTCTCCGGGAGGTTGGCGAGGAGCTTCTTCGCCCAGGCCGCGTCACTGCTGAGCAGCGCCCGCTCCTCGGGGCCGAGCGAGTCGTCGGGCCGCTCCGGCATCTCGTCCGAGGGGACGGCCGTCGACCCGGGGTGCCGCATCGCGGCGCGCTGGAGGTCGGCGACCTTGTGGCCCGCGATGGCGAAGACGAAGGCCTCGAAGGGCCTGCCGGTGTCCTTGTACCTCGGCAGCGCCATCAGCACCGCGACGCAGACCTCCTGCGCGAGGTCCTCCACGAAGTGACGGGCATCACCGGGCAGCCGGCTGAGCCGGGACCTGCAGTAGCGCAGGGCGAGGGGGTGGACGTGGGCCAGCAGGTCGTGGGTGGCCCGCGCGTCGCCGTCGACGGCACGGTGCACCAGAGCACCGATCACCGTCGTCCCGTCCTCACGCATCGGACCATGGTGCCTTGGCGGCGTCCGGTCCGATGCATCGCGTCCCGAGTTGTGCACCGAAGCGTTATCAGCGGGTGCGCCGGCGGACGCGTCGGTCCGGTCGGCGGATGCATCGGTCCGTACGTCGTCGTCGTGAGTGAGTGCTCCAGCGTTCTGAGCGGGTGCGCCGGGTGTCATCTCCTGCGCCCTCCCCTTCCGCTCGACCGAATGTTCCCCGAGGAACTCCACATCCCCAAGGATGCGGCATCGGCCAGGAAGCGTCACATGGCACTGGTGGGGAGGGCCCGGCCGCAGGTCCGCCGCCACCACCGCCCCGTCCGCCGGCGTGCGGACGGGATCGCACGGCTATCGGCCGCGCCGCGGCGTCAGCGGACCAGGCCCCAGCGGAATCCGAGCGCGACGGCGTGCGCGCGGTCCGAGGCCCCGAGCTTCTTGAACAGACGGCGCGCGTGCGTCTTCACCGTGTCCTCGGAGAGGAACAGCTCGCGCCCGATCTCCGCGTTGGAGCGGCCGTGGCTCATGCCTTCGAGCACCTGGATCTCGCGGGCCGTGAGTGTCGGCGCCGCGCCCATCTCGGCCGACCGCAGCCGGCGCGGGGCGAGCCGCCACGTCGGGTCGGCGAGCGCCTGGGTCACGGTCGCGCGCAGCTCGGCCCGCGAGGCGTCCTTGTGCAGGTATCCGCGGGCCCCGGCGGCGACCGCGAGAGCGACCCCGTCGAGATCCTCGGCGACGGTCAGCATGATGATCCGGGCCCCGGGGTCCGCCGAGAGCAGCCGCCGGACCGTCTCCACACCCCCCAGACCGGGCATGCGTACGTCCATCAGAATCAGATCCGAACGATCGGCCCCCCAGCGGCGGAGAACTTCCTCCCCGTTGGCCGCAGTCGTCACACGCTCGACACCGGGCACGGTCGCAACCGCGCGGCGGAGCGCTTCTCGGGCAAGCGGGGAGTCGTCGCAGACGAGGACGGATGTCATGACCGTCCTCCGCAGCTGATGCACGTCACCTTGAGCCTCCAGGCTGAATACAAGTCGTCACCTGTGCGGTTGACCCCCTCGGACATCTGCCCGAGGTCGTTCTCCGTCAACCGCCTCCCCCTCATCAACGACGGTCACTCGAAAGAGTTACGGGCCAAAGCATCCGGTTCGGCACTCTAAGTGAGCGCCCGCGCACGGAGGAGAGCGACGCGGGGTCATTCACCCCTCAACCGATATTCCACCCGGCGACCTGCCCCATTTAGCGGTTTTTCTTCCCTTTTGGGGGCGTCTGAGGCTAGATTCGCAATCAGTCATATTTACATCTACTAAGACCGTAGATGTACCGTCGGAACTCCGGTCGCCGACGAGCACGAGACGAGCGGCAACGGTCGGGGACGCCGTTTCCGAACCAGCAAGGTTTCGAGGGGACACGCAATGGCAGATTTCTCCCGCCTTCCCGGACCCAACGCGGACCTGTGGGACTGGCAGCTGCTGGCCGCCTGCCGCGGGGTCGACAGTTCACTGTTCTTCCACCCCGAAGGAGAACGCGGAGCGGCCCGGAGCGCCCGTGAGACCTCGGCCAAGGAGGTCTGCATGCGCTGCCCGGTGCGCGCCGAGTGCGCGGCGCACGCCCTCGCCGTACGAGAGCCCTACGGCGTCTGGGGCGGCCTCACCGAGGACGAGCGCGAGGAACTCATGGGACGCGCCCGCAACCGTCTGATCTCCGCCCACTCGGGGCCGGCCCCCGAAGCCGGCCGCACCTGACACCCCGTACGGCCCATCGAACGCAGAAACGTTTCTTCAGACGCGACGGATCCCTCATGCCCGGCGCCGGACCCGTTCCACCGGTCCGGCCGGCCGGGCCGCTCAGCGTGCGGCCGCCAGGGACAGCTGGTCCAGGGTCGCCGCCACCGCGGGCACCCTGGCGAGGTCGGGCAGGGTGAGGGCGACGATCTCCCGTTCCACGGCCGGCTCCACCGTCACGGTGCGCGCGCCCTTGGGGCGCACCGATTCGAGGGCCAGCTCGGGCAGGACGGCGACACCGAGTCCCGCCCCGACGAGGCCGATCACCGCCGGGTAGTCGTCCGTGGCGAAGTCGATCCGGGGGGTGAAGCCCGTGGACTCGCAGACCTCCACCAGCTGGCGCCGGCAGCGCGGGCAGCCGGCGATCCAGGGCTCGTCGGCCAGTTCCCCGATGCCCACCGCGTCCGCTCCGGCCAGCCGGTGCCGTTCGGGGACCAGCCCGACCAGCCGGTCCCTGAGCAGCGGGCGCACGACCAGGTCGTCCCACTCGCCGCCGACCGTCCCGTAGCGGAACGCCAGCGCGATGTCGCAGTCGCCGTCGCGCAGCATCTCCACGGAGTGCGGCGGTTCCGCCTCGACGAGCGAGACCTGGGTGCCGGGATGTGCGGCGCGCAGGGCCGCGAGGGCCCCGGGGACCAGGGTGGAGCTCCCGCTGGGGAAGGAAACGAGCCGGACCCGGCCGGCCCGCAGCCCGGCGATGGCGGCGACCTCCTCCTCTGCGGCGGTCAGTCCCGCGAGGATGCCGGACGCGTGGCGCACCAGTGCCTCACCCGCCTGGGTGAGGCGCATCTCGCGGCCCGTACGGATCAGCAGCGGCGTGCCCGCCGAGGTCTCCAGGGCCTTCATCTGCTGGCTGACGGCGGGCTGGGTGCAGCCCAGCTCACGCGCGGCGGCGGAGAACGAGCCGGTGGTGGACACGGCGCGCAGGACACGGAGATGACGAGCTTCGATCACCCTTCAACCATAAGGCACTCTTGCAGAACCGGGCGATTAATCATGAGCGCCTTTGAGAGACTCGCGGTTAGCCTGTCCGGTTATGAAGGTGCTCACCGTGAACCTCGGCCGTCCCACCCCCTCCCCGCACTCCGATGCGGACGGCGGGCTCACCGGGATCGGCAAGCGTCCGTCCGACGGACCGGTCCGGGTCTCGGACCCCGGCCCCAAGGGCAGCGGCGGCAGTGGCCTGGCTGGTGACGCGGTGTGCGATCTGCGCCATCACGGCGGTTCGGACCAGGCGGTCTACGCGTACGCCCGCGAGGAGCTCGACGCCTGGGAGGAGCAGCTCGGACGCCCCCTGCCCAACGGCGCGTTCGGCGAGAACCTGACGACCCTCGGCCTCACCGTGAGCCGCGCCCGGATCGGTGAGCGCTGGCGGATCGGCGACGGGCTGGTCCTGGAGGTGACGTCGGGCCGCATTCCGTGCCGTACGTTCGCGGGCCACCTGGGCGAGCGGGGCTGGGTGAAGCGGTTCACGCGCGAGGGGGCCACGGGGGCGTACCTCCGGGTGATCGAACCGGGGACGATCCGGTCCGGCGACCCGGTCGAGGTGGTGCACGTGCCCGACCACGACATCACCGCCGCCCTGGAGTTCCGGGCGACGACCACGGAGCGGGAGCTGCTGCCGCGCCTGCTCGACGCCGGTGACGCGCTGCACGCGGAGACGCTGCGCGCGGCGCGGACGTACCTGGCGAAGTGAGCCCGGCCTCCTGGACGGAGTCCGGTGCGGGTGCGGCCGGGTGGCGGGACGGCCGGGTCCCGCCGTGACCGGTGACGCTGCGAACCGGGGCCCCCGTCTGCGGGGGCGCTGCGATCCGGGGGGCGCCGCGTGCGGGGCCACGGTGCCCCGGACCGCTGTGATCGAGGGCCGCCGTGCCCCCTGACCGCTGTCACAGGCGGCGCTGTGACCAGGGCCGCCGTGCCCCTGACCGCTGTCACAGGCGGCGCTGTGACCAGGGCCGCCGTATCCGGGCGCGCCGCGACCGCCGTGCCCCCGGACCGCCGTGCCCCCTGACCTCTGTTGCCCGGGGCGCTGTGACCGGGGCCGCCGTGCCCCGGGCCGCCGCCTCCTGACCCCCTGCGACCGGGACTGCCGTATCCGGACGCTGTGTCCCGGGCCGCGGTCCGGCGGCGGGCTGTCGGGCTTGTTCCGGTTCGCGACGTGCGGGGACGGGCGAGGACGAGCGGGCACGACGCCCGGGCCCGCCCTTGTGACGGCCTTCCGCCCCTGGTGGCGCGGGCCGCAGGCGGAAGGCGGGTCCGTCACCCCTTCAGGCGGACGCTAACGTGCCGCCTATGACGACTGCACTGATTACGGGCGCGACGGCGGGGATCGGCGCCGCCTTCGCACGGCGGCTCGCGGGTGACGGGCACAATCTGGTGCTGGTGGCCCGGGACACGGAACGCCTGCGCGCGCAGGCCACGGAGCTGCACGACGGGCATGGCATCGAGGCCGAGGTGCTGACGGCGGACCTGTCCACCGACGCCGGGATCGAAGCGGTCGCCGCGCGGCTGACGGACCGGGTGAGCCCGGTCGACCTCCTGGTCAACAACGCCGGCTTCGCCAACAAGGGGCGCTATCTCGACGTCTCCACGGCCGACGAGCTGACGATGCTGAAGGTGCACTGCGAGGCGGTGCTGCGGCTGACCTCGGCCGCCGCGGGATCGATGCGCGAGCGCGGTCGCGGCGGGGTGGTCAACGTGGCCTCCGTGGCGGCCTTCCTGCCGAGGGGGACGTACGGGGCGTCGAAGGCCTGGGTCGTCCAGTTCACCCAGGGCGCGGCGAAGGACCTGGCGGGTTCGGGGGTGCGGCTGATGGCGCTGTGCCCGGGCTTCGTGCGGACCGAGTTCCACCAGCGGGCCGGGATGGCGACGGGCAACATCCCGGACTGGATGTGGCTCGACGCGGACAAGCTGGTGGCCGAGGCCCTGGCGGACCTGGCCCGGGGCAGGACCGTGTCGATCCCCGACCCGCGCTACAAGACGCTGATGGGCCTGGTGAAGCTGGCGCCCCGCGGCCTGCTCGGCGGAGTCACCTCCCGGGCGGGCCGGACGTACGGTCCCCGCTGAGGTCGCCCGTCCGGAGCGGGCCGGCGCCCGCCACGAGGAGACCTCGCGACCCCGGTGCCGGGCTCCGGCCGGAGGCGGCGCGCGTCGCCCCGCGTCGGCGCTCGGCACCACGCCCGCTCCCCCGGCCCGGCCGCCCGGAGCGGACGCGGGTCCGCGGAGCGGTCCGGGCCGGGAGACACCGAGGCCCGGTGCCCCCGCGACGGGGGTACCGGGCCTCGGTGGCGTACGGGGCGTACTAGTGGGAGTGGCCGTGGCCGCCGTGACCGGCGTCGGCCTCTTCCTCGGCCGGCTTCTCGACGACCAGGGTCTCGGTCGTGAGCAGCAGCGACGCGATGGACGCGGCGTTCTCCAGGGCGGAGCGGGTGACCTTGACCGGGTCGATGACGCCGGCCTTCACCAGGTCGCCGTACTCGCCGGTGGCGGCGTTGAAGCCCTGGCCCTTGTCGAGCTCGGAGACCTTCGAGGTGATGACGTAGCCCTCGAGGCCGGCGTTCTCGGCGATCCAGCGGAGCGGCTCGACCGCGGCGCGGCGGACCACCGCGACACCCGTGGCCTCGTCGCCGGTCTTGCCGAGGTTGCCCTCGAGGACCTTGACGGCGTGGACGATGGCGGAGCCACCACCGGAGACGATGCCCTCCTCGACCGCGGCGCGGGTCGCGGAGATGGCGTCCTCCAGACGGTGCTTCTTCTCCTTGAGCTCCACCTCGGTGGCCGCACCGACGCGGATCACGCAGACGCCGCCGGCCAGCTTCGCGAGGCGCTCCTGGAGCTTCTCGCGGTCCCAGTCCGAGTCCGTGGACTCGATCTCGGCCTTGATCTGGTTGACGCGGCCCTTGACGTCGGCGGAGTCGCCGCCGCCGTCGACGATGGTCGTGTCGTCCTTGGAGACGGTGACGCGGCGGGCGGTGCCCAGCACCTCGAGGCCGGCGCCGTCGAGCTTGAGGCCGACCTCCTCGGCGATGACGGTCGCACCGGTGAGGGTGGCGATGTCGCCGAGCATGGCCTTGCGGCGATCACCGAAGCCCGGGGCCTTCACCGCGACGGCGTTGAAGGTGCCGCGGATCTTGTTGACGACGAGGGTGGAGAGCGCCTCGCCCTCGACGTCCTCGGCGATGATCAGGAGGGGCTTGGAGGCGCCGGCCTGGATGACCTTCTCCAGCAGCGGGAGCAGCTCCTGGATCGAGCCGATCTTGCCCTGGTGGATCAGGATGTACGGGTCGTCGAGGACGGCCTCCATACGCTCCTGGTCGGTCACCATGTACGGGGACAGGTAACCCTTGTCGAAGGCCATGCCCTCGGTGAACTCGAGGTCCAGACCGAAGGTGTTGGACTCCTCGACGGTGATGACACCGTCCTTGCCGACCTTGTCCATCGCGTCCGCGATGAGCTCGCCGACCTGCGGGTCCTGCGCGGAGAGCGCGGCCACGGCGGCGATGTCGGCCTTGTCGTCGATCGGGCGGGCGGTCGCGAGGAGTTCCTCGGACACGGCCCTCACCGCGGCGTCGATGCCCTTCTTCAGGGCGGCCGGGGACGCGCCCGCGGCGACGTTGCGCAGGCCTTCGCGGACGAGGGCCTGGGCGAGCACGGTGGCGGTGGTGGTGCCGTCACCCGCCACGTCGTTGGTCTTGGTCGCCACCTCCTTCACCAGCTGGGCACCGAGGTTCTCGTACGGGTCGTCGAGCTCGACCTCGCGCGCGATGGTGACACCGTCGTTGGTGATGGTGGGAGCGCCGAACTTCTTGTCGATGACGACGTTGCGGCCCTTCGGGCCGATCGTCACCTTGACCGTGTCGGCAAGCTTGTTGACGCCGCGCTCAAGGGCGCGACGGGCGTCCTCGTCGAACTTCAGAATCTTCGCCATGGGCTGAGCTGTCCTCTCAAACGAACTGCGCCCCTCGCCGCCCGGCTAGTTATTTCGCAGGGGGCCAGGGGCGCAGAACACAAGCAAACGTGGGTGAATTACTTCTCGACGATCGCGAGAACGTCGCGGGCCGAGAGGACGAGGTACTCCTCGCCGTTGTACTTCACCTCGGTGCCGCCGTACTTGCTGTACAGGACGACATCGCCGGTCTTGACGTCGAGCGGAAGGCGCTCGCCGTTCTCGAAGCGGCCCGGGCCCACGGCCAGGACGACGCCCTCCTGGGGCTTCTCCTTGGCGGTGTCCGGAATGACCAGGCCGGAAGCCGTGGTCTGCTCGGCGTCGAGCGGCTGGACCACAATGCGGTCCTCGAGCGGCTTGATCGCAACCTTGGAGCTGGTGGTCGACACGATCCGGTCTCCCCCTTCGGAGATCTCACGGGGTTTAACAGTCTGTGGGGTGGCGACCAGGTGGATCCGTCGTCGCGGGTGCCGGACCTGCCCTGTCGCGCGGTGGTGCTGGCACTCTCCCTCGGGGAGTGCCAGCACTGAGACTATGACCGCGATTAGCACTCGGTCAAGCGGAGTGCCAATTCACCACCCTCGCGTGGCGCCGTGGGACCGGCGCACGCCCGGACAACGCGGGAGACCGCCGCGGTGTTCCGGCCCGCGTACCGGTGCGGACGGGGCGTCGCACGCGCCGGCCCGTCCGCACCGGTGCGCCTCAGACGTAGTCCTCCAGCCTGGCCACCGCGTACCCCTTGTCCGTGACCGTCTTCATGACGTTGCGGATCATGTCGGCCATGGACCCGTCCCAGTCCTCGCGGCCGCGGAAGTGGGTGAGGATGATGTCACCGGGGTGCAGGTCCTGGTCCCACTCGCGCCACTCCATGTGGTCGGGGAACGCCTCGGCCGCCCACAGGGGGACGGCCTTGATGCCGCAGGACTCGGCGACGCGCAGGGTGTCGCCGTTGTAGTTGCCGTACGGCGGCCGGAAGAGCGTGGGCCGCTTCCCGAAGTGCTTCTCCAGCTTCTCCTGCTCGCCGCAGATCTCCCGGCGCTGCTCGGCCTCCGAAAGCCCGGGGAGGTAGCGGTGGTTGAGCGTGTGGTTGTTGAGGGAGACGCCGCGGGTCTGCATGTCCTTGAAGTAGCCGTAGTCGTCGCTCACCTCGTAGTCGCTGAGGAAGGCGCTGTACGGGATCTTCAGCTCGGTCATCATGCGCAGCAGTTCGGGGTCCTTCTCCGCCCCGTCGTCCATCGTCAGGAAGACGATCCGCTCCTTGGTGGGCACGGTGGTGAAGACCGGCGGCAGCTTCTCCCCGCCCTCCACCTCGAACCCGTCGCGGGTGGTGACGTGCGGCCGGACGGCGGGCGGCGGAGGGGCGACGAGCGGGACCTTCGCCAGGCCCCACTTCTTCGCCGCCACGACACGGGCGGCCTGCTCCTGCTTCAGCAGCTCGGCCTCGGCCTCCGCCGCCGCGGGACCCGCGGGCGGGGCTGCGGCACCCTGCTGTCCCCCGGCCTGCCTGTCCGGACCGGCGGCCCCTTCGCCGGAACCGCCGGCGCACCCGGACGCGGCGGCGCCGGCGAGCAGGGCGACGAGGATCGCGCAGGCCGCTCTGTGGCGCTTCGCGGTGACTTTTTCTTTTTGTCTTACTAGTTGCATGGCGCCGCATCCTGCCACCGGGGCACCGGCCTCCCGCCGCGACACCTCCGGCGGGCCCGGCACGTCGCCCGGCTGGCTCACAATGGACCGGTGAACGCTCTTCCCCCCGCCGGCCGGACCGACCCCGCCGACCCGCTCGCCGCCTTCGCCGCCCTGCGCACCCCCGAGGGCACGGCGCTCCTGGACGAGCTGCGCGACCACGACCCGGCCAGGGAGCTGGCGACCGCGACCCGGCTGCGCCGCACGCATCCCGCCGCCCTCGTGTCGGCGGCGCTCGGCCAGGCGCGGCTGCGGCAGCGCGCGGTGGCGAAGTTCGGGGAGACGGACGCGTACCGCATGTTCTTCACCCCCGACGGCGTGGAGCAGGCGACCCGCACCTCGGTCGCCGCCTACCGCGCCGGCCGGTTCGCGGAGCGCGGTGTGCGGAGCGTGGCCGACCTGTGCTGCGGCATCGGCGGCGACGCCATCGCCCTGGCCCGGGCGGGCATCGCGGTCCTGGCCGTGGACCGCGACCCGCTGACCGCCCAGGTGGCCCGCGCCAACGCCGAGGCGCTCGGCCTCCAGGACCTCGTCGAGGTGCGCTGCGCCGACGTCACCGGCATCGACACCTCCCCGTACGACGCCGTCTTCGTCGATCCCGCGCGGCGCGGCGGGCGGGGCCGGATCTTCGACCCCGAGGCGTACTCCCCGCCGCTCTCCTGGGCGACCGGGGCCGCGCTGAAGGCACCCCGCGCCGCGCTGAAGATCGCCCCCGGCGTCCCGCACGAGGCGATCGGACCGCAGGCCGAGGCCGAGTGGATCTCGGACGGCGGCGACGTGAAGGAGGCCGTGCTGTGGTTCGGCGAGGGCTTCACCCCCGGCGCGTTCCGGGCGACGCTGCTCCCGTCCCGCACGACCCTCACCTCGGACGGCCCGCTCCCGGCCCCGCCGGTCGGCCCGGTCGGCCGCTACCTGTACGAACCCGACGGCGCCGTCATCCGCGCCCATCTGGTGGCCCGCGTCGTGGAGCGGTGCGACGGCCGGCTCGTCGACGAGACGATCGCCTACGTCACGAGCGACACGGCGTACTCCTCCGACGAGACGGTCGCGTACGAGATCACCGACCAGATGCCGTTCAACATGAAGAAGCTCAAGGCTCTGCTGAGGGAACGCCAGGTCGGGGTGCTGACCGTCAAGAAGCGCGGCTCGGCGGTCGAACCGGAGGAACTGCGGCGGAAGATGAAACTCCAGGGGCCGCACGCGGCGACCGTCTTCCTGACCCGGGTGGCCGGGGCGCCGACGATGCTGATCGGGCAGCCGGTGAAGCGGCCCTGATCAGCCCTCCGCCGCCACCCGGGGGGCCGCCGGAGCCCCCGCGAGCACCCGGAGCACCCAGCGGCGGTGGGCGAACGCCTTGACCAGGCCGGTCAGTCCGGTGAGCCAGGCCAGGAACCCGAGCCCCATCAGCCAGGTCACCAGGCCGTACGTCTCCTGGCCCGCCCTGGCGGTCGCCGGGACCGCGACGCAGCCGAACAGACCCGCCGCGCAGAGCACGGACGACAGCAGCAGCCAGGCGAGGCTCGCCCGCGGCCGGCGCAGCCGCCCGTCCCGCTCCGGGTCGCGGTCCAGAGCGCCCCACGCCACCAGCAGCCGGTGTGCCCGCAGGTCCCTGAGCACACCGACGACCAGCAGGACGCAGGCGGGCACCAGTACGGCGGCGCCCGCGGCGAGGAGGATCACTCCGGGCACCGCGCCGAGGGCGTCGGAGGCGTCCTCGAACGTGAGCAGCGCCGACCCCACGAGGGACCAGCCGAGCGCGGCGGTGCCCGCCCACGTCCACAGGGCCCCGAGCCGCCCGGGCCCGAGGAACGACCTCACCAGTTCACCCAGTACGACCGCCCGGTCGCCCAACAGGGCGTCCCGGTCGGGCCAGGTGCGTACTCCCACGGGCGGAGGCGGGGGCGGAAGCGGTGAACGGCTGGGCATGGCCCAGACATTAACCGAGTCCGCGCGCGCCTCCGGGCGGTCGGACGGTACGGAGGATCAGGCCAGCGGGTACGACGTCCGGCCGGACACCTCGTCGATCTCGTCGTGCGCCTTGGTGAGCAGCTTCATCGCCAGTTCGTTGAGCGCGCGTGCCCCGGCGATCTCCTCGCCCACCCGTGGCTGCCGCGAGTCGGCGGGGTGGCGGCTGGCATAGCCGTGGGCCCGCACCTCGGTCCCGTCGCTCAGCCGTACCATCGCGGCCGCGCGGGTCCGATGGGTGTCCTCCTCGAATTCGAGCTCGACATGCCATCCGACGGCAGTCTCCATCATGACGGTCACCTCCCGGGATCTCCTGTTTCCAGGGTGCGCCCGGCGCCCCGCCCGCGCACGGCGTACGGAGGGCGCCGCGGGAGCGGTGGCTCAGGCGTCCAGCAGGGCCCGCACGTCCAGCTTCCGCATGCCCATCATGGCCTTCATCGCCCGGTCCGCCCTGGCCCGGTCGGGGCCGGAGAGCAGCTCGGGGAGCGCGCGCGGGACGACCTGCCAGGACAGGCCGTACTTGTCCTTCAGCCAGCCGCACATGCTCTCCTCGCCCTCCTCGGTGAACCGCGCCCACAGCCTGTCGACCTCCTCCTGGCCGGCGCAGTCCACGCTCAGCGAGACGGCCTCGCTGAAGTGGAAGTGGGGGCCGCCGTTGAGAGCCAGGTACTCCTGGCCCGCGAGGACGAACTCCACGGTCAGGACCGTGCCGGTGCCGCCCGGTGCCGCGTCCGTGTTGCGGGTGACCTCGACGATGCGGGAGTCCCCGCCGAAGACGGAGACGTAGAACTCGGCGGCGTCCTCGGCCTGGTCGTCGAACCACAGACAGGGCCTGATCTTCTGCATGGTCGCTCTCCTCCACTCGGCCCGGTGCGTCACGGACGCTGTGCAAGGTAGACCGCCGGGAGGCCCGGAACTCATCGGGACACGCGCCCGGCCGCCCCCGGGCCGCGGAGGACCCCGGTCAGCCGGCCGCCGGGCCGCGGAGGACCCCGGTCAGCCGGCCGCCGGGCCGAGGGACTCGAAGCGCCACCGGTGGACGGGGCGGGTGATCAGGCCCGCGTCCGGTTCCGGCAGTTCCGGCAGCTCGTCGTCGTACTCCGCGTCCCACCAGGTCAGCACCAGCACCCGGTCCTGCGGGGCGCGCAGCAGCTCGCTGCGCAGCGGCTCCCGGACGAGCTCGGCCGCGCGGGCCCCGGCCCACTCCAGCAGTTCCGCGCCCCGGCCCCGCGCGGCGCGGGCCTCCCACATCAGGGCGACGGTCATGAGTAGAGGTTGTCCTTGCTGATCTCGTGCACGTGGTCGTGGCTGTGCGCCCCGGGGACATGGGTCTCGGTGACCGGCAGCGAGGAGTCCGCGGAGAGCTCCCAGTCGGAGGCCGGGCGGTTGCGGGCCACCATCTCCGCGCCGAGCGCGGCGACCATCGCCCCGTTGTCCGTGCAGAGCCCCGGGCGGGGGACCCGCAGCCGGATCCCGGCCTTCCCGCAGCGCTCCTCGGCGAGTGCCCGCAGCCGGGAGTTGGCCGCGACGCCGCCGCCGATCATCAGGTGGTCGACGCCCTCGTCCTTGCAGGCCCGGACGGCCTTGCGGGTGAGGACGTCCACGACGGCCTCCTGGAAGGACGCGGCCACGTCGCGGACGGGCACCTCCTCGCCCGCCGCGCGCTTCGCCTCGATCCAGCGCGCCACGGACGTCTTGAGCCCGGAGAACGAGAAGTCGTACGCGGGGTCGCGCGAGCCGCTCAGTCCGCGCGGGAAGGCGATCGCCTTCGGGTCGCCCTCCCTGGCCAGCCGGTCGATGACCGGCCCGCCGGGGAAGCCGAGGTCCAGCACCCGGGCGATCTTGTCGAAGGCCTCGCCCGCCGCGTCGTCGATGGTCGCGCCCAGCGGCCGTACGTCCTGGGTGATGTCCGGGGCCAGCAGCAGCGAGGAGTGCCCGCCGCTCACCAGGAGGGCCATGGTGGGCTCGGGCAGCGGTCCGTGCTCCAGCTGGTCGACGCAGATGTGCGAGGCCAGGTGGTTCACCCCGTACAGCGGCTTGCCCAGGGCGTAGGCGTACGCCTTGGCCGCGGAGACGCCGACGAGCAGGGCACCGGCGAGCCCGGGGCCTGCCGTGACCGCGATGCCGTCGAGGTCGCGGGCGCTGATCCCGGCGTCCTTCAGCGCGCGCTCGATGGTCGGGACCATCGACTCCAGGTGGGCGCGGGAGGCGATCTCGGGGACGACGCCGCCGAAGCGGGCGTGCGTGTCGACGCTGGAGGCGACGGCGTCCGCGAGGAGCGTCGTCCCGCGCACGATGCCCACGCCGGTCTCGTCGCAGGAGGTCTCGATACCGAGTACGAGCGGTTCGTCAGCCATCAGTCTGTCTCTGTTCCTTGTACGGTCAGGCGCATGACGAGTGCGTCGATGTTGCCCGGCTGGTAGTAGCCCCGGCGGAATCCGATGGGTTCGAATCCGAAGCGTTCGTAGAGCTTCTGGGCGCGGGTGTTGTCGACCCGGACCTCCAGGAGCACGGCGGCGCACTCCAGGGCGGTGGCGTGCCGGAGCAGGTCGGTCAGCAGTTCGGAGCCGAGGCCGCCGCCCCACCTGCGGTGGCTGACCGCGATCGTCTGGACGTCGGCGAGGTCGCCGGCCGAGGCGAGACCCGCGTAGCCGACGATCCGGCCGTCGGCGGGGTCCTCGGCGACGACGTAGTGGTGGGTGGCCCGGGGCCCGCGGGTGCGGGCCAGTTCGGACCAGAACATTCCGGCCGACCAGGCGTCGTCGGGGAACAGTTCGTGCTCCAGCTCCAGCACCGGCTCGATGTCCCACCAGCGCATCTCGCGGAGCACTGCGGTCGCGGTGGTCACTTGGGGGTGACCACCTTGTAGTTCTTGGGGACCTGGGCGTCGGGCCTGCGCAGGTAGAGCGGCTGCGGCGGCAGCAGCGCGGTGCCGGCGGCCAGCCGTTCGACGGCGAGCGCGGCGAGCGCCGCGGCGGAGACGTGCTCGGGTCCGCGGGCGTCCGGGAACGCCCCGGGGTAGAGCAGCGCGCCGGCGCCGGCCACGGGCAGTCCGGCGAGCCGGTCCTCGATGTCGGCGGGCCGGTCGACGGAGGGTTCGCCGTCCCGGGTGCGGAAGTCCGCGTACCGCGCCCAGTAGACCTCCTTGCGGCGCGCGTCGGTCGCGACGGCGAAGGGGCCTTCGAGGCCGTCCAGTCCGGCGGCGTAGGCGAGGGCGTCGAGGGTGCACACCCCGTGCACCGGCACGGAGAGGGCGGAGCCGAAGGCAGCTGCGGTGACCAGGCCGACGCGCAGCCCCGTGTAGGGGCCGGGGCCGGCCCCGACGGCCACGTCGGTCACGGCGTCGAGCCCCACCCCGGCCTCGGCGAGCACCCGGTCGACGGCGGGCAGCAGCAGTTCCCCGTGCCTGCGGGCGTCCACCTGGCCGGTCTCGGCGACGACGGAGGTCCCGTCGTGGAGGGCGACGGTGACGGCGGGGGTGGCGGTATCCATGGCGAGCAGCAGCACACCAACAGCCTACGGCTCCGCCGACCCGGCCACGGCAGCCCGTGCAGCGTCCCGGTCTCCCTGTCCGCTGCTGGTACCGTCGCCGGGTATACGCGTGTACGACATACATGCTTGTACGACATACGACGAGCAGCAGGTGAAAGGGGATCCCACGGTGGCAAGGGGCAGCTCGGGAATCGTGGCCGGGCTCACCGCCGCGGCGGTGGCCGCGGTGTGTTTCCTCGCCTACCAGGCGTCGGCGAACGCGCCCGACTCGGTCGCCGTCCCCACGCCGGGGGCCACCGCCACCGCGAAGGCGACCCCCACCAAGAAGCCCGAGGCCACGCGGGAGCCGCTCGCGGTCCCCGCGGACTCCGACACCGGCGCCCGCGTCGTGTACGCGCTGAAGGACCGCCGGGTCTGGATCGTGGACGAGGCGGAGAAGGCGCTGCGGACGTTCGCCGTGATGCCGAGCTCGGTGAACCCGCTGCCCGGCGTCTACGGCGTGACCTCGCGCTCCGGGACCATCAAGGGCTCGGACGGCGTCATGATCGAGCACGTGGTGCGCTTCGCGAGCGTCGACGACGTGTCCATCGGCTTCAGCGCCGCCCAGGACGGTTCGATGAAGAGCCCCGACCCCACGATGAGGACCGGCGGGGTGCGGATGGGCCGGCCCGACGGTGACGCGCTGTGGACGTTCGCCACGATCGGCGCGAAGGTCGTCGTCGTCCCGTAGCCCGTCCTGCCGCTCCCCGGCCACGGGCCGGGGATCAGGCCGCGTCGCGTCCCGCGTCCTCCGTGTCGCCCTCGTCCGCCGGCTCGTCGCGGGGCGGCGTGGAGACCGCGCTCGCTGCCGCGCCGGCGGCGAGCAGGTCCTTCATCGACACCGCGGACACCGACGGCGGTTCCGGCTGCGTCGGCTGCGGACGGGCTTCACGCTCGGGTGCCGGCATGGATGCCTCCTCGGGCTCGTCGAGCGACGTGGTTAGGTAGACCTAACCAGGCCTCGTACCCCATGTGACCACGACGGGGCTCCCCCGCGCAACATTTTACCGACGCCTTGTCGGAAAGTGTCGGGAAGCGGGGGCGCGGACTTCCGCTCGGGCGGGCGGTCCCGTCGCGTCCTCAGCGCCCGGCCAGCTCGGCCCCGAGGCCGGCCCAGCGGGCACCGATCCCCACCAGGGTCACCGTGCGGCGCTCGTCGTCGGTGTCGCCGACCGCGCGGTCGATCACCACCCGCAGCCGGTCCTCCGACAGCTCCTCGACCTTGCCGTCGCCCCACTCCACGACGACCACCGACTCCGGCAGCGAGACGTCGAGGTCCAGATCCTCCATCTCGTCCAGGCCGCCGCCCAGCCGGTACGCGTCGACGTGGACCAGGGCGGGGCCCTCGCCCAGCGGCGGATGGACCCGGGCGATCACGAAGGTGGGCGAGGTGACGGCACCCCGCACCCCGAGGCCCTCGCCCAGGCCACGGGTCAGGGTGGTCTTGCCCGCGCCGAGCTCGCCGGTGAGCATCACCAGGTCACCGGGGGCCAGCACACCGGCGATCCGGCGGCCCAGCTCCTTCATCTCTTCGGGGGACTCGACGGCGACGTCCAGGGTGACGGTGCCCGGTGCGACGGTGCCGGCCACCGGGCCGTTGTGCGCTGCTTCCATGCCGACCAACGGTAGAGGATCAGCGCGCCTCGGCGGGAACGGCTCCGATCCGCACCAGCAGGTCCGCGAGCCGGTCGGTCACCGTCTCCGGGTGCTCCAGCATCACCAGGTGCCCGGCGTCCGGCACGATGACCAGCTCCGCGTCCGGGAGCTCGTCCGCGATGGCCTCGCTGTGCGAACTGGGCGTCACGAGGTCCTTGTCACCGGCCAGGATCAGCACCGGGATCCCGCGGAACGCGGGCAGGGCCGCGCTCTTGTCGTGCTCGGTGAAGGCCGGGTAGAACTCGGCGACCACGTCGATCGGGGTCGACTCGATGAGCCGCTCGGCGAACCGGGCCACCGCCGGGTCCACGTCCCGCGAGCCGAACGAGTACCGCTTGATCAGCCCCGCGAACAGGTCGGCGGTCGCCCGCCGACCGCGCTCCACCAGCTCCGTCTGCGAACCGAGCGCCCTGAGCACCCCGGGCAGCACCCGGCGCACGGCGTTGACGCCCGCGACCGGCAGCCCGAAGTTCACTTCGCCGAGCTTGCCGCTCGACGTCCCGACGAACGCGACCGCGGCCACCCGGTCGCGGATCAGCTCCGGGTACCGGTCGGCGAGCGCCATCATCGTCATGCCGCCCATCGAGTGCCCGACCAGCACGAGCGGGCCCTCGGGGGCCGCCGCGTCGATGACCGCCCTGAGGTCGCGGCCCAGCTGGTCGATGCCGACGGGCACGCCCTCGGCCTGCGCCCTGCCCCGCTCCGAGCGGCCGTGGCTGCGCTGGTCCCAGTGGACCGTACGCACCAGGCCGCGCAGCGCGGCGCGCTGGAAGTGCCAGGAGTCCTGGCCGAGGCAGTATCCGTGGCTGAAGACGACCGTCAGGGGCGCGGGGTCCTTGCTGCCGAAGAGCCTGCGCCGGCGGGGGGCGGCCCCGGCGGGGGCTCCGGCGCGGCCCGTACCGCCGTCCGGTTCGATCTCGTCGACCTCGTAGTACAGCTCGGTCCCGTCGTCCGCGACCGCCCGGCCGGGCTGTCCGCGCAGGGAGCCGTACGGGCCGGAGGCGTCCAGCGCCAGGCGGGCCTTCTTGCGCATGCCCCGGCCCACGGTGAGCCGCTCGACGGCGACGCCGGCCGCCGCGCCCGCGGCGATGACGCCTATCGCCGCCCCCGCGATACCCGCCCGGCGCCAGCCGGCCGCCGCGACGGCCGCCGTCGCCACCACGTCCTCCGCGCTGGTCTCGCTCACCGTGCCGTGCTCCTTCGTCGTAGGTGTCGTCGCCGGGCCGTGCGCGTGCCGGGCAGGGTCTCAGCCCCGGCCGGAGTCCTCGTGGAGATGGACGCGCGGGACGCGTGTGCCGATGCGCGTCACGATCTCGTACGCGATCGTGTCCGCCGCCCGCGCCCAGTCCTCGGCGCTGGGCTCGCCCCGGTCCCCCGGTCCGAACAGCACCGCCTCCGCGCCCGCCTCCAGGGCGTCCCCTCCGAGATCGACCACGAACTGGTCCATCGCCACCCGCCCGGCGATCCTGCGGACGGCGCCTCCGACGAGGACGGGGCCGCGGCCCGAGGCGTGGCGCGGGATGCCGTCCGCGTAGCCGACCGGCACCAGGGCCAGCGTGGTCTCGGCCGGGGTCGTGTAGTGGTGCCCGTAGCTGATGCCGTGCCCCGGGGGCACCTGCTTGACCAGGGCGACGGAGGCGGCGAGCGTCATGACCGGCCGCAGCCCGAAGTCGGCGGGGGTGCCGAGCTCGGGGCTGGGCGAGATGCCGTACATCGCGATGCCGGTGCGGACGAGGTCGAAGTGGGACTCGGGCACCGTGAGCGTGGCCGGGGAGTTGGCGATGTGCCGCACCTCGGGCCGGACGCCCTCCTTCTCGGCGTACGCCACCATGTCCCGGAAGACGTTCAGCTGGGCGGCGATCGAGGGGTGACCGGGTTCGTCGGCGCAGGCGAAGTGCGACCAGAGACCGGTGACGCGCAGGACGCCCGCCTCCTCGGCCGCGCGGGCGGCCGTGACGAGCTCGGGCCAGTCCGCGGGCTGGCAGCCGTTGCGGCCCAGGCCGGTGTCCGCCTTGAGCTGGACCCGGGCCGGGATCCCGGCCTCCGCGGCGGCGGCGGTGACCTCGTCGAGGGCCCACATGCCGCTCACCGAGACGTCGATACCCGCCTCGACCGCCTCCCGCCAGGGCCCGCCCGGCGTCCACAGCCAGCACATCACCCGGCCGCCGATCCCGGCCTCCCGCAGCGCGAGCGCCTCCTGCGGGGTGGCGGTGCCCAGCCAGGCCGCGCCGGCCTCCAGCGCCGCCCTGGCGCAGGGCAGCGCCCCGTGCCCGTACGCGTCGGACTTCACCACGGCCATGAGCTGCGCCCCGGACGCCCGCGCGCGCAGGACGCGCACATTGGCGCGCAGCGCGTCGAGGTCGATCTCGGCACGGGCTCTCAGGGTCGCTGTCTCGTTCATCGCGCCCAGTGTCTCAGAGCCGTACGCCTGTGCCCTCGACCTCCTGTGCCCGGTGAGGCGGTCACCGGTGGTCGAGGGCCTGTTCCAGGTGGCCGACGAGGACCGGGACGTGGCTGGTCCGGACGTCCTTCACGGAGGTGACGAGGGTGACGGGACCGCCTCTGCGGAGCAGGGCGAGCAGTCCTTCCACGGCCTCGGTGTGGGCGGCGTCGCCCAGCTCGGTCCGGTAGCGGTCCGCGAACTCGTCGTACCGGCCGCCCGTGCGGTCCTCGTGGTACCAGGTGCGCAGTTCCTTCGAAGGGGTCACGTCCTTGGCCCACAGGTCGACCGCCGCGTGCTCCTTGGAGAGCCCGCGGGGCCAGAGCCGGTCCACCAGGACACGGGTGCCGTCCTCGGGCTCCGGCGGGTCGTACACCCTGCGTACGCGTATGCCGCTGCCGCTGCCCATGACCGATCACCGCCGTTCCCGTCGCTCCGGCCCTCCGGCCCTCCGCTCTCCAGCGTGGATCAGCTCCGCACGTCCCGCCACGCCGCCGGGACGGCGTCCGCGACGTCCTGCGCGGCGACCGGGGCGCCGTCCGAGGCGCGGCGGGCGGCGAGCCCGTGCAGGTAGGCGCCCACCGACGCCGCGTCGCGCGGTGCGAGGCCCGCGGCCAGCAGCGAGCCGGTCAGCCCGGACAGCACGTCGCCGCTGCCCGCCGTGGCCAGCCAGGACGTGCCGGTCGGGTTGACCCGCACCGGTGCGTCCCCCGGTTCCGCCACGAGGGTCGTGGAGCCCTTCAGGAGCACGGTGGCCCGGTAGCGCTCCGCCAGCTCCCGCACGGCGGCGAGCCGCCCCGCCTCGACCTCCTCGCGCGGGACCCCGAGCAGCGCGGCGGCCTCGCCCGCGTGCGGGGTGAGGACGGTGGGGGCGGTCCTCGCGCGCACGGCCCCCGCGTCCATCAGCCGCAGCCCGTCGGCGTCGACCAGCACGGGGACGTCCGCGGCCAGCACGTCGGCGACCGCGCGGGCCGCCGCCGCGGAGTCGCCGAGCCCCGGGCCGGCCACCCAGGCCTGCACCCGCCCGGCCTCCGAGGGCGGGCCGGAGTGCACCAGCGTCTCGGGGAAGCGGGCGATCACCGCGCCGGCCCCGGGGCCGGCGTACCGCACGGCTCCCGCGCCGGCGCGCAGGGCGCCCGCGACCGCGAGCACGGCCGCGCCCGGATACCGCTCCGATCCGGCGGCCACCCCGACGACCCCCCGCCGGTACTTGTCGCTCTCGGCGCCCGGCACCGGCAGCAGGGCCGCCACGTCGGCGTACTGGAGGGCCTCCAGGTCCGGCCGGGCGGGCAGCTCCGCGGCCAGGCCGATGTCGACGAGCCGGAGGGCGCCCGCGTGTGCGGCGGCCGGGTCGATGAGCAGCCCCGGCTTGTACGCGCCGAAGGTGACGGTCGCGTCCGCCCGCACCGCCGGGCCGAGCACCTGACCGGTCCCGGCCTCGACCCCGCTCGGCAGGTCCACGGCGAGCACGGGCGCGTGGCCGCCGGTGACGGCCCGCACCAGTTCCGCGGCCCCGGGCCGCAGCCCGCCACGGCCGCCGATCCCGGTGATGCCGTCGACGACGAGGTCGACGGGGGCGAAGGCGCCGCCGTGCGGGGGGCCGTGAAGGACCTGGCCGCCCGCCGCCAGCAGGGCGGAGAGGGCGGGCCGGTGGACCTTGTCCGGCGAGGTCAGCAGCGCCCGTACGCCGGCTCCCCGCCGGGCCAGCAGGGCGCCCGCGTACAGGGTGTCCCCGCCGTTGTCGCCGCTGCCGACCAGCAGCAGCACCCGTGATCCGTAGACCCGTCCGTTGCGCCGGAGCAGGTCACCGCAGGCCACCGCGAGCCCGGCGGCGGCGCGGCGCATCAGCGTCCCCTCCGGCAGCCGTGCCATGAGCGCCTTCTCGGCGGCCCGTACGGTCTCCACGCTGTAGGCATGTCGCATGTCTCAACCCTCCGCGATCACCACGGCCGACGCCACCCCCGCATCGTGGCTGAGCGAGACGTGCCAGCTGCGTACGCCGAGCTCGGCCGCCCGCGCGGCGACGGTGCCGCGCACCTCCAGCCGGGGCCGTCCGCTCTCCTCGACGCACACCTCGGCGTCGGTCCAGAGCAGCCCGCCCGGTGCGCCGAGCGCCTTGGCCAGGGCCTCCTTCGCGGCGAACCTGGCCGCCAGCGAGGCGGTCCCCCGCCGCTCGCCGCCGGGCAGCAGCAGCTCCCGTTCCAGGAAGAGCCGCCCGGCCAGCTGGGGCGTGCGCTCCAGCGCGGCGCCGAAGCGTTCGATCTCCGCCACATCGATCCCGACCCCAATGATCACGCGCTCACTCACTCACTCGACAGTCACGGACTTCGCCAGGTTGCGCGGCTGGTCCACCTCGTTGCCGCGGGCGGTCGCCAGTTCGCAGGCGAACACCTGGAGCGGCACCGTGGCGACCAGCGGCTGAAGCAGCGTAGGCGTAGCGGGGATCCGGATGAGGTGGTCGGCGTAGGGGACGACCTCCTCGTCGCCCTCCTCGGCGATGACGACGGTGCGGGCGCCACGGGCCCTGATCTCCTGGATGTTCGACACGATCTTGTCGTGCAGCACCGAACGGCCGCGCGGGGAGGGCACGATCACGACGACCGGCAGGCCCTCGTCGATGAGCGCGATCGGCCCGTGCTTGAGCTCTCCGGCGGCGAACCCCTCGGCGTGCATGTAGGCGAGCTCCTTGAGCTTCAGCGCGCCCTCCAGGGCCACCGGGTAGCCCACGTGCCGGCCGACGAAGAGCACGGTGCCGTGGGCGGACAGCGAGCGGGCCAGTTCGCGTACGGGCTCCATGGTGCCCAGGACGCGGTCGACCGCGCCGGACATCTCGGAGAGCTGGCGGACCACGGTGCGGATCTCGTCGCCCCACTTGGTGCCGCGCACCTGCCCCAGGTACAGCGCGACCAGGTAGCAGGCGACGAGCTGCGTCAGGAACGCCTTGGTGGAGGCGACGGCGACCTCGGGTCCGGCGTGCGTGTAGAGGACGGCGTCCGACTCCCTGGGGATGGTCGAGCCGTTCGTGTTGCAGATCGCGAGGACCTTCGCCCCCTGTTCCCGGGCGTGCCGGACCGCCATCAGCGTGTCCATCGTCTCGCCCGACTGCGAGATGGCGACGACGAGGGTGCGCTGGTCCAGGATGGGGTCGCGGTAGCGGAACTCGCTGGCCAGCTCCGTCTCGCAGGGCAGCCTCGTCCAGTGCTCGATGGCGTACTTGGCGATCATCCCGGCGTGGAAGGCGGTCCCGCAGGCGATCACGACGACCTTGTCGACCTCGCGGAGCACACCCGGCGGGATGCGCACCTCGTCGAGGTGGAGGGCGCCGGAGCCGTCGACGCGGCCGAGCAGGGTGTCGGCGACGGCCTTGGGCTGGTCGGCGATCTCCTTGAGCATGAAGGAGGCGTAGCCGCCCTTCTCGGCGGCCGACGCGTCCCAGTCCACGTGGTACTCCCGCACGTCGGCGGGCCGCCCGTCGAAGCCGGTGACGCTCACCCCGTCCCGGCGCAGCTCGACGACCTGGTCCTGGCCCAGCTCGATCGCTGACCGGGTGTGCGCGATGAACGCGGCGACGTCGGAGGCCAGGAACACCTCGCCCTCGCCGACCCCCACGACGAGCGGTGAGTTCCGCCGGGCGCCGACCACCGCGTCGGGCTCGTCCGCGTGCACGGCGACCAGGGTGAACGCGCCCTCCAGCCGCCGGCACACCTGCCGCATGGCCTCCGCCAGGTCGCCGCACGAGGAGTACGCCTCGGCGAGCAGGTGGGACACGACCTCGGTGTCGGTCTCGGAGGCCAGCTCGTGGCCCCGCCCGGCCAACTCCTCGCGGAGCGCCGCGAAGTTCTCGATGATCCCGTTGTGCACGACGGCGACCCGGCCCGCGTTGTCGAGATGCGGGTGGGCGTTGGTGTCGGTGGGCCCGCCGTGGGTCGCCCAACGGGTGTGCCCGAGCCCGGCGTTCCCGGCCGGCAGCGGCCGGTCCTTGAGCTCCTTCTCCAGATTGAGGAGCTTGCCCGCCTTCTTCGCGGAGGCCAGCCCCCCGTCCGCGAGGACGGCGACCCCGGCGGAGTCGTATCCCCGGTACTCCAGCCGCTTCAGTCCCGCGACGACGACATCCTGCGCCGACTGCGCCCCGACGTAACCCACGATTCCGCACATATCGGCACCCTAAGGCCGGGAGGTGGCCGGGGGCGGTAAGGGCGGTCGGCACGCGCGCGGTGGTGGGAAACCGCTCCGCCACGTGACCCACCCCACCCCCCACTCCGTCAGAACTGCCGCAACAATGAACAGGTGATCACCTCGTCCGCACGGAGCACCCGCCGCACCGAGCACGCGCCGACGCCCTACGTCGACCTGACCAGGGCCGAGTGGAGCGCTCTGCGCGACAAGACCCCGCTGCCCCTGAGCGCGGAGGAGGTCGAGAAGCTGAGGGGGCTCGGCGACGTCATCGACCTCGACGAGGTCCGGGACGTCTACCTGCCGCTCTCCCGGCTGCTCAACCTCTACGTCCAGGCCACCTCGGGCCTGCGCGGCGCGCTGAACACCTTCCTCGGCGACGCGGGCAACGGGCACGGCGAGCAGCGCGGCACCCCGTTCGTCATAGGGGTCGCGGGCAGTGTCGCCGTCGGCAAGTCCACCACCGCCCGCATCCTCCAGGCCCTGCTGGCGCGCTGGCCGGAGCACCCCCGGGTGGAGCTGGTGACCACCGACGGGTTCCTGCTGCCGATGAAGGAGCTGGAGGCGCGCGGCCTGATGTCGCGCAAGGGGTTCCCCGAGTCCTACGACCGGCGGGCGCTGACCCGGTTCGTCGCCGACATCAAGGCGGGCAAGGACGAGGTGACGGCCCCCGTCTACTCGCACCTGATCTACGACATCGTGCCGGGCGAGCGGCTGACCGTGCGCCGCCCCGACATCCTGATCGTCGAGGGGCTGAACGTGCTGCAGCCCGCACTGCCCGGCAAGGACGGCAGGACCAGGGTCGGGCTCGCGGACTACTTCGACTTCAGCGTGTACGTCGACGCGCGCGCCGAGGACATCGAGAACTGGTACCTGCACCGGTTCCGCAGGCTGCGCGAGACGGCGTTCCAGAACCCGTTCTCGTACTTCCGCAAGTACACCCAGGTCTCCGAGGAGGAGGCGCTGGACTACGCGCGCACGATGTGGCGGACCATCAACAAGCCGAACCTGCTGGAGAACGTGGCGCCGACGCGCGGCCGCGCCACGCTGGTGCTGCGCAAGGGGCCGGACCACAAGGTCCAGCGGCTGTCGCTGCGCAAGCTCTGACCCGGCGCGGGAGCGCGGAAGGGTCCGGCCGCGCGGCCGGACCCTTCGCGGAGCGGAACGGGCGTCAGCCGAGGGCGGACTTGACGACGTCGGCCAACTGCCCGGCCACGGCGCGCGCCTGCTCCAGGTCGGCGGCCTCGACCATGACCCGCACGAGCGGCTCGGTGCCCGACTTGCGCAGGAGTACGCGCCCGGTGTCACCGAGCTCGCGCTCGGCCAGGGACACCGCGGTGGCGAGCTCGGGCGAGGTGTCCACGCGGGACTTGTCGACGTCCGGCACGTTGATGAGGACCTGCGGGAGGCGCTGCATCACGCCCGCCAGGTCGGCGAGCGTACGACCGGTGGCGGCGACCCGGGCCGCGAGCATCAGGCCGGTCAGGGTGCCGTCGCCCGTCGTGGCGTGGTCCAGGACGATGACGTGGCCGGACTGCTCGCCGCCGAGCGCGAAGCCCTCGGCCTTCATCGACTCCAGGACGTAGCGGTCGCCGACCGCGGTCTGCACGAGCCGGATGCCCTCCCGCTCCATCGCCATCTTGAAGCCGAGGTTCGACATGACCGTGCCGACGACGGTGTCCTTGCGCAGGTGGCCGGCCTCGCGCATGGCGAGGGCGAGCACGGCCAGGATCTGGTCGCCGTCGATCTCCTCGCCGGCCGCGTCCACGGCCAGGCAGCGGTCCGCGTCGCCGTCGTGGGCGATGCCGAGGTCGGCACGGTGCTCGACGACGGCGGCCCGGAGCAGGTCCAGGTGCGTGGAGCCGCAGCCGTCGTTGATGTTCAGGCCGTCCGGTTCGGCACCGATGGTGACGACCTCGGCCCCGGCCCGGGCGAACGCCTCGGGCGAGACGCGGGCGGCGGCGCCGTGCGCTTCGTCGAGGACCACCTTCAGCCCGTCGAGGCGGTTCGGGAGGACACCGATGAGGTGGGCGACGTACCGGTCGAAGCCCTCCGCGTAGTCGGTGACACGGCCCACGCCCGCGCCGGTCGGACGGGCCCAGGGCTCGCCGGTGCGGTGCTGCTCGTAGACGGTCTCGATGCGGTCCTCCAGCTCGTCGGCGAGCTTGTGACCGCCGCGGGCGAAGAACTTGATGCCGTTGTCCGGCATGGCGTTGTGGCTGGCGGAGAGCATGACACCGATGTCGGCGCCGAGCGAGCCGGTGAGGTACGCCACGGCGGGGGTGGGCAGCACCCCGACCCGCAGCACGTCCACGCCGGCGCTGGCCAGGCCCGCCACGACGGCGGCCTCCAGGAACTCTCCGGACGCGCGGGGGTCGCGGCCCACCACGGCGGTCGGCCGATGCCCCTCGAAGGTCCCCGCCTCGGCCAGTACGTGCGCCGCCGCGACCGAGAGCCCGAGCGCGAGCTCGGCCGTCAGGTCCGCGTTGGCGACACCGCGCACGCCGTCCGTGCCGAAGAGTCGTCCCACTGGTGTCCTCCGAAGGTGCTCCGAAACCACAAAACCAAAGTAAACAAAACAGGGCAAAGCGAGGCAAGGCACAGCGAAGAAGGGCGCGCCTGCGGCTGCCGGCCCTATAAGAAGGCAAACGTCTTAAGCCGTTATACGCCCGCGAGGGCTGATAAACGAACGCCCCAGCAGCACGGTGCGTGCCGCCGGGGCGAACGTGTGAAGCAGACGAGCAGGCGATTTAGCGCTTGCTGTACTGCGGAGCCTTACGGGCCTTCTTGAGACCGGCCTTCTTGCGCTCGACCGCACGGTCGTCGCGGGAGAGGAAGCCGGCCTTCTTCAGCGTGGCGCGGTTGTTGTCCACGTCCGCCTCGTTCAGCGCGCGGGCCACGCCGAGGCGCAGGGCGCCGGCCTGACCGGAGACGCCGCCACCCGAGATGCGGGCGATGACGTCGTAACGGCCGTCGAGCTCGAGCACCTTGAAGGGCTCGTTGACTTCCTGCTGGTGCACCTTGTTGGGGAAGTAGTCCTCAAGGGTGCGACCGTTGATCTTCCACTTGCCGGTGCCCGGGACGATCCGGACGCGGGCGATGGCGTTCTTGCGACGGCCAAGGCCGGCCGCGGGCTGCGGGTCGCCGAAGCGGCCCGCGAGCGACTCGGAGGTGTACTCACCCTCGACGGGGACCTCCGACTCGAAGGTGGTCACCTCGGCGAAGGTCTCTTCGCCCTCGGTGCCCTCGACGGGCGTCTCAACAGTGGTCTCGGCCACGATTCTCCTCAGATCTTTCTTTACGTCTTAGGGGGGAGGCCGGAACTACTGCGCGACCTGGGTGATCTCGAACGGGACCGGCTGCTGCGCAGCGTGCGGGTGCTGGTCACCCGCGTAGACCTTCAGCTTCGAGAGCATCTGGCGACCCAGGGTGTTCTTGGGGATCATGCCCTTGATGGCCTTCTCGACAGCCTTCTCCGGGTTCTTGGAGAGCAGCTCGTCGTAGCGCACCGAACGGAGACCGCCCGGGAAGCCCGAGTGGCGGTACGCCATCTTCTGGGTCTTCTTGTTGCCGGAGAGGTGGACCTTCTCGGCGTTGATGATGATGACGAAGTCGCCCATGTCCATGTGGGGGGCGTAGATCGCCTTGTGCTTGCCTCGGAGGAGGTTCGCAGCCGTGGTGGCCAGACGGCCGAGGACGATGTCCTCAGCGTCGATGATGTGCCACTGGCGAGTGACATCGCCGGGCTTGGGGCTGTACGTACGCACTTCGTAGCCTTCGCTTCTTCAGTGGATGAGGTCCAGACACATGGCACCCCTGAAGCGATCATGCAGCTGGGGCCCGCAGTGCCGGGGACACTGCCCGTATGCGAGCCACTGGTAACTGCTCCAGAGAACCTACGTAAGGTTTCTTCGCGTGTGAACGGCGAAGTCCGATACGTATAACAACCCCCGACAGTACCCGCCCCGCCCGGGACGGGTCAAAACGCGCCTGCCCTACCGCTCCCGCCGGACCCTGCGCTCGTCCCAGACCGGTTCCGTGGACTCGCGGACCACCCCGTCGGAGCCGAAGACCAGGTAGCGGTCGAAGGACTTCGCGAACCAGCGGTCGTGGGTGACGGCCATGACCGTGCCGTCGTACACCTCGAGGCCGTCCTGGAGGGCCTCGGCCGACTCCAGGTCCAGGTTGTCCGTGGGTTCGTCCAGCAGCAGCGCGGTGGTGCCGGCCAGCTCCAGGAGCAGGATCTGGAAGCGCGCCTGCTGCCCGCCGGACAGCTTCTCGAAGGCCTGGTCGCCCTGGCGCTCCAGTTCGTAGCGCCGCAGCACCGACATCGCGGCGCCGCGGTCCTTGGCGTGCTCCGTCCACAGGATCTCGACGAGCGTCTTGCCGAGCAGCTCCGGGTGGGCGTGGGTCTGGGCGAAGTGGCCGGGCACGACCCGCGCGCCGAGCTTCCACTCACCGGTGTGCGCCACCGGCTCGCCCGCCAGCAGCCGCAGGAAGTGCGACTTCCCCGACCCGTTGGAGCCGAGTACGGCGACCCGCTCGCCGTAGTAGATCTCCAGGTCGAACGGCTTCATCAGCCCGGTCAGCTCCAGGCCGGCGCACGTCACGGCCCGCACCCCGGTCCGGCCGCCGCGCAGCCGCATCCTGATGTCCTGCTCGCGGGGCGGCTCCGGCGGCGGTCCCGCGTCCTCGAACTTCTTGAAGCGGGTCTGCATCGCGTGGTAGCGGTTCGCCATGTCGGGGCTGTTCGCCGCCTGCTGCCGCATCCGCAGGACGAGCGCCTTCAGCCGGGCCCGCTCCTCCTCCCAGCGCCGCAGGAGTTCCTCGAAGCGCGCGAAGCGCTCCTTGCGGGCCTGGTGGTACGTGCCGAAGCCGCCGCCGTGCACCCAGACGTCCGAGCCGGCCGGGCCGGGCTCCACGCTCACGATCTTCTCGGCGGCCCGCGAGAGCAGCTCACGGTCGTGGGAGACGAAGAGCACCGTCTTGCGGGTCTCCCCGAGCTTCTCCTCCAGCCACCGCTTGCCGGGGACGTCCAGGTAGTTGTCCGGCTCGTCCAGGAGCAGCACCTCGTCCGGGCCCCTCAGCAGCGCCTCCAGGACCAGCCGCTTCTGCTCACCGCCGCTGAGCGTGCGCACCTCCCGCCACTGCGCCTTCTCGTACGGGACGCCCAGCGCGGCCATCGTGCACATGTCCCACAGCGTCTCGGCCTCGTACCCGCGCGCCTCGGCCCAGTCGCTCAGCGCCTGCGCGTACGCCATCTGCGCGGCCTCGTCGTCCACGGTGAGGATGCGTTCCTCGGCCGTGTCGACGGCCTTCGCCGCCTCCCTGACGCGGGGCTGGGCCACGGACACCAGCAGGTCGCGGACGGTCCGCTCGTCACGCACGGAGCCCACGAACTGGGCCATCACGCCCAGCCCTCCGCTCACCGAGACCGAGCCGCCGTGCGGCTGGAGCTCCCCGGCGAGCAGCTTCAGGAGCGTCGTCTTGCCCGCCCCGTTCGCGCCGACGAGGGCGACCACGGCCCCGTCGGCCACCCGGAACGAGGCATCGCCGAGCAGCACCCGTCCGTCCGGTAGGTAGTACTCCAGGTGGCCCGCTTCGAGATGTCCCATGCACAGCATTGTCACGGCAGCCGAACCGTTGGCCCAACCGGATTAACCGCGGTCTAGGATTCGCCGCATGAGCTTTGGGCAAGGGGGGCCCTCCTGGGGGCCGGAAGAGAGCCGGACTCCGGACTGGGCGGCGCTGGCGGATCGGTCCGCGGCGCGGGGCAGGCGCCGGAAGTGGCTGATGATCGGGGGCGGCGCGGTGGCCACCGCGGCGGTGGGCGCGATCGTGGCCACCGCGGTCATCACCACCAACGGGGGCGGCTCCCCCGGCCCGGCGAGGAACGCGAGCGAACTGCCCGCCCCCGCCGACCTGCCCTCGGAGCCCACCGGCCCCGGGCCCTCCTTCTCCTCGGTCGCTCCCCCGCCCCCGCCGGACCCGAAGGACTACATAGCCGACGAGAAGAAGGACACGGCCCCGGTCACCGTCGACGCCTTCTTCCCCGGCAGGAAACTGACCATGGGCGACCGCGTCTACGCCAAGGGCGCCACCGCCCGTACGGCGGACTGCGCGACGACGACCCAGGGCGCCCTCGGTTCGGTCCTCGACGCCAACGGCTGCGACCAGGTCATCCGCGCCACGTACAGCAAGGACGGTGTCGCGGTCACCGTCGGGCTCGCCGTCTTCGGCACCGAGGCGGAGGCCAGGAAGGCCGCCCGGGAGGCGACCGGCGGCCTCGCCTCCCTCAGCGGTTCGGGCGTCCCGACCTTCTGCCGCGCCGGAGCCGTCTGCCGCCGCACCGCGAACTCCTACGGCCGGTACGCCTACTTCACGGTCGGCGGCTTCACCAGCGGGAAGAACGTCACCACGGCGGCCAAGGACGTGTACGCGGTCGGTGACGACCTGACCGACTTCACCTTCCGCCAGATCCGCCACCGCGGCGAGGTCCGGGCATCGGCGGCCGCGGGTGCCCCCGTCACCTGACCGTCGACGGGCCCGCCCGCGCACCGGTCCCGTCCACTCCCCGAACGAGGACCCGCCGCCGTGCGTCTGACCACGCTCTTCACCATCCCGCGCGTCCTGCGCCACGGCGACGCCGTGGGCGCCGGCCTGGCCCCGGACGACGCGGTGGTCCTCGACGCCCCTGACCCCTCGCTGCGGGTCGCCCTCGCCGCCGCCGCGTCGGGTGACCACGCCCCGGTCGCCGAACTGCTCGCCGCCACCCGCGAGCACGCCCAGTGGGAACGCAGGGACGCCTGCGTCTCCCGTCTCGCACGGGCCTCCTTGCACCACCCGGGCTGGCTGGACAGCTGGCTGGAGGAGTCCCCCGAGGACCCCGACGCCGTCCTGGTCAAGGCGGACCTGTACGTCTGCCAGGCCTGGCAGATACGGACCGGGGCGCGGGCCGGGCACGTCGAGGCCGACCAGTTCCGGGCGTTCCACGCCGTGCTGCGGGACGCCGTACCGGTGATCTCCGCCGCCGCCGAGCTGAACCCCGGCGATCCGGTCCCGTGGCGCGTCGCACTGGCCCAGGCCCGGGGCATCCAGGCCCCGCGCGAGGTCTTCGACTCGTACCTGGCGGAGGCGGACGCCCGCGACCGGCACCACGAGGGGTGCCACGCGCAGGCGCTCCAGTACCTCTGCGCCAAGTGGTACGGCTCGCACGAGGAGATGTTCGCCTTCGCCGAGCGCGCCGCGGACCAGGCGCCTCCCGGCTCCCGGCTCCACGCGCTGCCGCTGCGGGCCGTCGTGGAGTACCTGATCGCCGAGGAGAAGGCTCCCGGCCCCGACCCGTACGCGGAGCGCGCCGAAGCGGCCGTGGCGCGCGCGCAGGCCCTCTCGGAGAGCTACGCGCCGGGGGACCGGGAGGCCGCCGGCTTCCGCAACCACCTGGCCTTCGTCCTGTGGTCGATGAACCGCTACGAGGAGGCGCTCACCGTCTTCCGCGGCATCGGGGTGCACGCCACCACGTTCCCCTGGTCCTACTTCGGCGAGCCCCGTTCGGAGTTCCTGGAGGCCCGCTCCGACACCCGCATCGAGCTGGCGATGAGGATCCCCTTCTTCCGCGCCTCCCCCGACCCGCCGGCCGCCGGGACACCCGGCTGGGAACGCGAGCTGGCACCGCGCTCGCTCGCCATCGTCTCCACCGGCCCCACCGAGGTGGCGCAGGCCGCCCTGATCTGCGGGCACAGCCTGCGCACGGCCCCGGCCGGCAGCCGCCACACGTACGTCGAGGCCGTCCCGGACCCGGTGCGCGGCGCCCGCGCGGCGCTGCTGCCCGAGGATCCGCTCACCGCTGCGGCAGCCAGCTTCACCACGGCCGAGGAGTGGCCCGCGCTGGTGCTGCACCGGACCCCGGAGCGCAGCAGCTTCACCCTCGTGCACCGGGGCCGGAAGGTGGCGGACCACACCTGGGAGACCGCGGCGCCCGCCGCCGACCACACGGCGGCGGCCACGACGGCCGCCGCCCTGGCCCGCGCCTACGGACTCAGCGACCCGCGTCCGGTGGCCCACGTCCTGCGGGCCGCGGGCGACCCCGCCCGCCACCAGGGCGAACTCGTCGCCGCCCTGGGCCTCCCGTCCCCGCCCGCCGGGTACGGCGGCGAGCAGGAGGTGCTCACCGCGCTCCCGGGCGCCCGGGTGCTGGCCCGGCGGAGCTTCCTCGCGGGCATGCGGGACACCATGACCACGAAGGACGGCGTCCACCCGGAGTCCCCGCGCCAGGACGACCCCCGTCCGGTCCGCTGGTGGGTGCTGCGCACGGCGGCCCTGCTGTTCTTCACCGCGGCGGCGGCCTACGCCTGGTGGGCCCCGGACATCGGCTGGTTCCGCTCCACCGTGTCCAGCGCCCTGGCCCTGTACTTCGCGGCCGGGCTGGTCCGCGCGAGGCTCCAGGACCGCCCGAGGCATACTGAACGCGTTCAATAAGGGGCCGGGGCCCGGGGGGAGCGGGCCCTCGGCAGGCCGGACGACCAGGCGGAGGACGTACTCATGAGCAAGCCGGCCGTCCCGGACCGGGGCGGACCCAGGAACTGGGCCCGCCCTCTCGCCCTCGGCTACGTCGGCCTGGTCCTGGCCGTCGCCCTGGCCGACGAGATCGCCGGCCGCCCTCCGGCCCTCGACACGGCGATGGCCCTGATCTCGTTCCCCGGCGCGGGCCTGGTGCTGGTCGCCCTGCTCTGGCCGGCGGCCCTGCTGACCGGCGACGACCCGGTCACGGAGGAGGCCGGCTCCAGCCTCCTCACCCCACTGTTCCACGGCTCCGGAGCGCTGGTGAACGTCCTGGTCGCCTGGGGCGTCCTCACCTTCGTACGCCACTTCCGGGACGAGGCCCGCAGCAGCCGCAGCCGTTGAGCGCGGCCCGCCCTCAGCAGCACCCCGCCCCCGGCAGCGTCCTGACGTTCCGCGCCTCCCGGGCCCGGGCCGCCAGCAGCTCGTCGGCGGGGTAGAACACCTCCTCCAGCGTCAGCCCGTGCGGCCGGACCACGTGCACCGCCGGATCCCGGACCTTCGCCGCCAGCACCTCCGCGGGCCACGCCGCCGGGCGCCGCCCGTCCCCCACGAACAGCGCCGCTCCGATCAGCGCCCGCACCATGTTGTGGCAGAACGCGTCCGCCTGCACCGTCGCCGTCAGCACACCGGACTCCGCGTCCCGCACCCAGTGAAGCTTCTGCAGGGTGCGGATCGTCGTGGCGCCCTCACGCTTCTTGCAGTACGCCGCGAAGTCGTGCTCGCCCACCATCAGCGCGGCGGCCTCGTTCATCGCGTCCGCGTCGAGCGGCCGGTCGTGCCACAGCACATGGCCCCGGGTCAGCGGGTCCACCCCGCCCTGCCGGTCCCCCACCCGGTACGCGTACCGCCGCCACAGCGCCGAGAACCGCGCGTTGAACCCCGCCGGGGCCTCGGCCGCCCGCCAGATCCGCACGTCCTGGGGCAGGCGCCCCGCCATCCGCCGCAGCAGCTTCTCCTCGTGCTCGGCCCACACCCCGGCCGGCAGGTCGACGTGCGCCACCTGCCCGCGCGCGTGCACCCCCGCGTCGGTGCGCCCGGCGACCGTCAGGTCGTACGTCACCGCCGACCGCGTCACGGTACGCAGCGCGTCCTCGATCTCGCCCTGCACGGTGCGCCTGCTCGTCTGCTTCGCCCAGCCGGAGAAATCCTTCCCGTCGTAGGAAAGGTCCAGCCGTACCCGTACGAATCCGGGCTCTGCCTCGTCACTCACCCGAAGATCCTCTCAAAACCGAACGGGCCCGCACCGCCCCGAAGGGTGGTGCGGGCCCGTACCTGGGTCTCAGAACGCTCAGGCGTCCTTGGACTCCTCGGCGGCGGCCGGCTTGGCGTCCTCGACGGTCTCGGCCGGAGCCTCGTCCTTCTTGAGGGCGTCTTCCTTGACGGCGCGCTTCGTCGCGGCCTCGGCCTCACCGGTGGCCTGCTGGGCCACGGTCAGCGCCTCGACCAGCTCGATGACGGCCATCGGGGCGTTGTCGCCACGACGGTTGCCGATCTTGGTGATGCGGGTGTAACCACCGGGGCGGTTCTCGTACCGCGGGGCGATCTCGGTGAAGAGCGTGTGCACGATGCTCTTGTCCGTGATCGACTGCAGCACCAGGCGACGGTTGTGGATGTCGCCCTTCTTCGCCTTGGTGATGAAGCGCTCGGCGACCGGACGCAGGCGGCGGGCCTTGGCCTCGGTCGTGGTGATGCGGCCGTGCTCGAACAGCGACTTCGCGAGGTTGATGAGAAGAAGCTTCTCGTGCGCAGCGCTGCCGCCCAGACGGGCGCCCTTCGCGGGCTTCGGCATGGTGTTTCTCCTTGTGTGCTGCACCGGCCGTATCAGGTACCGGTGTCAGTTCCCGCGAGGCGGCCGCCCCGCGGAAGTCCTGCGGTCCGGGGCATCGGGATGCCCCGGCCGGAACGCCCCGGAACGGGGGCACCCGGAGTCCGGGCACCCCCGCCGGAGGTGGCTCAGTACTGCTCGGTCTCCACGAAACCGGCGTCCGCGTCGTCGTCGGCGCCGAAGGCGTCGGCGGCGGCGGTCGGGTCGAAGCCGGGAGGCGAGTCCTTGAGCGCCAGGCCCATACCGGCCAGCTTCGCCTTGACCTCGTCGATCGACTTGGCACCGAAGTTGCGGATGTCGAGCAGGTCAGCCTCGGAGCGGGCCACGAGCTCACCCACGGAGTGGATGCCCTCGCGCTTGAGGCAGTTGTACGAACGGACCGTGAGCTCGAGCTCCTCGATCGGCAGCGCCAGATCGGCGGCGAGCGCGGCGTCCGTCGGCGACGGGCCCATGTCGATGCCCTCGGCGTCGATGTTGAGCTCGCGCGCCAGGCCGAACAGCTCGACCAGGGTCTTGCCGGCCGACGCCATGGCGTCACGGGGACGCATGGCCTGCTTGGTCTCGACGTCGACGATCAGCTTGTCGAAGTCGGTGCGCTGCTCGACACGGGTCGCCTCGACCTTGTACGTGACCTTGAGCACCGGCGAGTAGATGGAGTCGACCGGAATACGGCCGATCTCCTGGCCCACCTGCTTGTTCTGGACGGCGGAGACGTAGCCGCGACCGCGCTCGACGGTCAGCTCCATCTCCAGCTTGCCCTTGCCGTTCAGCGTGGCCAGGACCAGGTCCGGGTTGTGGACCTCGACACCGGCCGGCGGGGCGATGTCAGCAGCGGTGACCAGGCCGGGGCCCTGCTTGCGCAGGTACATCACGACCGGCTCGTCGTGCTCCGAGGAGACGACCAGCTGCTTGATGTTGAGGATGAGGTCGGTCACGTCCTCCTTGACGCCCGGCACGGTGGTGAACTCGTGCAGGACGCCGTCGATCCGGATGCTGGTGACAGCGGCACCGGGGATCGAGGAGAGGAGGGTGCGACGCAGGGAGTTGCCGAGGGTGTAGCCGAAGCCCGGCTCCAGCGGCTCGATCACGAACCGGGAGCGGAACTCGTCGACGACCTCTTCGGTCAGCGACGGACGCTGAGCGATAAGCATGGGGTGATCCTTCAGTCGTGGGCACCCACTATTTGATGCCCGACAGATGAAACAAGGGTACGGGCGGTACGCCCCCGAAGGGGCCTACCGCCCGGACCCACGCTACTGACGCACGGCCGTCACCGGCCGTAGCGGATCAGACGCGGCGACGCTTCGGCGGACGGCAGCCGTTGTGCGGCGTCGGGGTGACGTCCTGGATCGAACCGACCTCGAGGCCCGTGGCCTGGAGGGAGCGGATCGCGGTCTCACGGCCGGAGCCGGGACCCTTGACGAAGACGTCGACCTTGCGCATGCCGTGCTCCTGCGCGCGGCGGGCGGCCGACTCGGCGGCCATCTGCGCGGCGAAGGGGGTGGACTTGCGCGAGCCCTTGAAGCCGACGTGGCCGGCGGAGGCCCAGGAGATCACGTTGCCCGAGGGGTCCGTGATCGAGACGATGGTGTTGTTGAACGTGCTCTTGATGTGCGCGTGGCCGTGAGCGACGTTCTTCTTTTCCTTGCGACGCACCTTCTTGGCTGCGCCCTGACGACCCTTGGGGGGCATGTCTTGACTCCAGATGGAGAGGGGAGGTGATCGGTCCTACAGCGAAGACCGCTGGTTTCCGCGAACATCCGGTGGCCCGGACCTCCGCGGTACGTCCGCTGAGGACTACTTCTTGCCCGGCTTCTTCTTACCGGCGATGGCGCGACGCGGGCCCTTGCGGGTACGCGCGTTCGTGCTGGTGCGCTGACCGTGGACCGGCAGACCGCGACGGTGCCGGATGCCCTGGTAGCAGCCGATCTCGATCTTGCGGCGGATGTCGCCCTGGATCTCGCGGCGAAGGTCACCCTCGGTGCGGAGGTTGGCGTCCACGTACTCGCGGATCTTGACCAGGTCCTCTTCGGCCAGGTCACGAACGCGGGTGTTGGGGTTCACGCCGGTGGTGGCGAGGATCTCCTTGGACCGGGTGCGCCCGATACCGAAGACGTAGGTGAGGGCAACCTCCACGCGCTTTTCGCGCGGGATGTCAACACCTGAAACGCGTGCCATTCAATGGCTCCAGTTGTCATGTCGGGGGTCTTCCACAGAGCCACTCCCGAACGCCGACCCCGTCCACGAGGGAGGAGGTGGTACGCCCGGGTCCCCGGCCCCCGCCGGAGGTGTCGTCAGCCGAAGCGTGGACGGGCACTGCGTATGTACGTTTACGTGCGTCGCGCGAAGAACTGCGAGATGCAGGGGGTCGTGCGTCAGCCCTGGCGCTGCTTGTGGCGCAGGTTGTCGCAGATGACCATGACCCGGCCGTGACGGCGGATCACCTTGCACTTGTCGCAGATCTTCTTGACGCTCGGCTTGACCTTCATGGGATGTCAGGTTCTCCGGGTCAGTGCCCTCACCACGCCGAAGCGGGATGGCGGCAAGATCTACTTGTAGCGGTAGACGATCCGGCCACGCGTCAGGTCGTACGGAGACAGCTCCACGACGACCCGGTCATCCGGGAGGATACGGATGTAGTGCATCCGCATCTTGCCGCTGATGTGCGCGAGGACTTTGTGACCGTTCTGGAGTTCCACCTTGAACATGGCGTTCGGGAGGGACTCGATCACGGTGCCCTCAATTTCGATGGCACCTTGCTTCTTGGCCACGCTTCGCCTTTCGAATCGGCTACCTTGATCGACTCTCCACACCGTGTGTGCAGACATACGGGCACACTGATGCACGAGAGCCGACGAGTCAGTCTACGTCAGCGGACCCCAAAAGACGAATCCGTCAAGTTTGCCCACTTCCCCTGATCCTTAGACACGGATCAGCCGGACAGTCCTGCGGAACACGGACCGGGCGGCGGGGCGGACGGGCTCAGCCCAGCGGGTCGGGCGCCGCCTCGACGCCGTACGCGGCGAGCCTGGCCCGGCCGCAGTCCGGGGCGGTCAGGACCAGCGGGCCCTGCTCCGTGAGGGCGATCGAGTGCTCCCAGTGCGAGGACCAGGTGCCGTCGGTGGTCAGGACCGTCCACTCGTCGGCGAGGACCTTCGTCTGCGGCGTGCCCAGCGAGACCATCGGCTCGATGGCCAGGCAGACGCCCGGGACGAGCTTGATGCCCTTGCCGCGCTTGCGGGCGACGTAGTTCAGCAGGTGCGGGTCCATGTGCATCTCGGTGCCGATGCCGTGGCCGCCGTAGTCCTCGATGATCCCGTACTTGCCGGTCGCCGGCCGGGGCTGGCGGCGGATGTAGGACTCGATGGCCTTCGAGATGTCGACCAGCCGGTTGTTCACCTTCATCGCGGCGATCCCGGCCCACATCGACTCCTCGGTCACCCGGGACAGCTCGACGAGCTCCGGAGCGTGACCTGTGCCCACGAAGGCGGTGTACGCCGCGTCGCCGTGCCAGCCGTCGATGATCGCGCCGGCGTCGATCGAGATGATGTCGCCGTCCTTCAGGACGGTCTTCTCGTCCGGGATGCCGTGCACCACGACGTCGTTGACCGAGGTGCAGATCGTCGCGGGGAATCCGCCGTACCCCAGGAAGTTCGACTTCGCGCCGTGGTCCGCGATCACCTTGCGCGCGACCTCGTCCAGGTCCTTGGTGGTGGCGCCGGGGACGGCCGCCTCGTGCGTGGCGGCGTGAATGGCAGCGACCACGAGGCCCGCCTCGCGCATCTTGGCGATCTGCTCGGGGGTCTTGATCTGCACCATCGCTGGGCGCCTCTCTGCGTACGAAGGGGAACGGTTGGGGCCGTACTCCACGATACGGCGCGCAAACAGTCGGCCGCGACGCCCGAGGGCGCCGCGGCCGGCTGCGGTGGTGGGACGGGGGCTCAGCCCTCGTCGGACTTCTTGAGGGCCTCCATGGCCCGTTCGGTCACCTCGGTGACCTTGCCGAGCGCGGAGATCGTCACGACCAGGCCCTGGGACCGGTAGTAGTCGATGATCGGCTCGGTCTGCGTGTGGTAGACCTCGAGACGGGTGCGGACCGTCTCCTCGGTGTCGTCGTCCCGCTGGTACAGCTCGCCGCCGCAGACGTCGCAGACGCCCTCGGTCTTCGGCGGGTTGTACGTCGCGTGGAAGACGTGCGCGCTGTCGTTGCGGCAGATCCGGCGGCCGGCGATGCGCTTGACCACCTCGTCCTCGGGGACCTCGAGGTCAAGGACCGCGTCCAGCTTGACGCCCTCGCCGAGAAGCATCTCGTCGAGCGCGGCGGCCTGCCCCACGTTGCGGGGGAATCCGTCCAGCAGGAAGCCGTTCACGGCGTCCGGCTGAGCCATGCGGTCCTTGGCCATAGCGATGGTGACTTCGTCCGGCACCAGCTGTCCCGCGTCCATGTAGGAACGGGCCTGCTTGCCAAGGTCGGTGCCCTGGCTGATGTTGGCGCGGAAGAGGTCGCCCGTGGAGATGTGCGGAATCGAGAGATTCTTGGCAAGGAACGCAGCCTGCGTTCCCTTGCCGGCACCGGGCGGCCCGACGAGGACGATTCGCATCAGCGGAGGAACCCTTCGTAATTGCGCTGCTGGAGCTGACTCTCGATCTGCTTCACGGTCTCCAGACCCACACCCACGATGATCAGGATGCTCGTCCCGCCGAACGGGAAGTTCTGGTTAGCGCCCCCGAAGCCTGCCAACGCCATCGTCGGCACCAGAGCGATCAGACCCAGGTACAGCGAGCCCGGCCAAGTGATCCGGTTCAGCACGTAGCTCAGATACTCGGCGGTAGGTCGACCTGCCCGGATACCCGGGATGAAGCCACCATACTTCTTCATGTTGTCGGCGACTTCCTCGGGGTTGAACGAGATCGCCACATAGAAGAATGCGAAGAAAACGATCAGCAGGAAGTACGTCGCGATGTAGTACGGGTGGTCGCCCTTGACGAAGTGGGCCTGGATCCAGGTCGCCCAGCCCGCGGTGGAGTTGGAGAACTGAACGATCAGAGCAGGGATGTAGAGCAGCGAAGAAGCGAAGATGACGGGGATCACACCCGCCTGGTTCACCTTCAGCGGGATGTAGGTGGACGTACCACCGTACGAACGGCGCCCGATCATCCGCTTCGCGTACTGCACCGGGACCCGGCGCTGGGCCTGCTCGACGAAGACGACGAGGGCGACCATCACGAAGCCGATGAGGATGACGGTGATGAACTCGATCCAGCCGTCGGCCAGCTTGCCGCTCTGCTTGATGGCCCACAGGGCGCCGGGGAAGCTGGCGGCGATCGAGATGAACATCAGGATGGACATGCCGTTGCCGATGCCGCGGTCGGTGATGAGCTCACCGAGCCACATGACGGCCGCGGTACCCGCGGTCATGGTGATGACCATGACGATGGTCGTGAAGATCGACTGGTTCGGGACGATCTGGTCGGCCACCGGGCAGCCGCTGAAGAGGGCGCCGCTGCGGGCGGTCGCCACCAGGCCGGTGCCCTGGAGGATGGCGAGCGCGACGGTCAGATAACGCGTGTACTGCGTGATCTTGGCCGTGCCCGACTGGCCCTCCTTCTTGAGGGCTTCGAGCCGGGGGATGACGACGGTCAGCAGCTGAAGAATGATGCTGGCCGTGATGTACGGCATGATGCCGAGCGCGAAGATCGTGATCTGCAGCAGTGCACCACCGCTGAACATGTTGACCAGACCGAAGAGGCTGTTGTTGCCCTTGCTGGCCTGATCAACACAGGTCTGGACGTTCTCGTAGCTCACCCCCGGTACGGGAATGTGCGCCCCGAGACGGTAGAGCACGATGATGCCGAGCGTGAAGAGCAGCTTCTTGCGCAGGTCGGGCGTCTTGAACGCCCGGGCGAACGCGGTGAGCACGGTGCCTCCTGCGACCCCCGCGCAAAGCGTGAGGTGACGGTCTTGAGGATCGACGGTTACGTAACAGCCAAAGGACCCCGGGCGATTGCCCAGGACTTACCACAGCAAGTGCACGCCACCTTACCGGCGGACATGCCCCCCTAGGAACGACCAACCGGGGATGCCCCAAATGAGAGGCATCCCCGGTCGGGTGTTCAGGCCACAGTCCTGTCCGAGTTGTCTCAGACGAGTTCGGTGACGGTGCCGCCTGCGGCGGCGATCTTCTCCTTGGCGGAGCCGGAGACGGCGTCAACCGAAACCTGCAGCGCCACGGAGATCTCGCCCTGTCCGAGGACCTTGACGAGGTGGTTGTTGCGCACGGCGCCCTTGGCGACCAGGTCGGCCACCGTGACCTCTCCACCCTCGGGGTAGAGCGTCGCGAGCTTGTCCAGGTTCACGACCTGGTACTCCGTGCGGAACGGGTTCTTGAAGCCCTTGAGCTTCGGGAGACGCATGTGGAGGGGCATCTGGCCACCCTCGAAGCGCTCCGGAACCTGGTAACGAGCCTTCGTACCCTTGGTACCACGGCCTGCGGTCTTACCCTTGGACGCCTCACCACGACCCACACGGGTCTTGGCGGTCTTGGCGCCCGGGGCAGGCCGGAGGTTGTGGGCCTTCAGCGGGCTGTTCTCCGCCATGTCAGTCAACCTCCTCAACCGTCACGAGGTGGCGGACGGTGTGCACCATTCCGCGGAACTCGGGGCGGTCCTCCTTGACAACCGAGTCGTTCAGGCGCTTGAGCCCGAGCGAACGCAGGGTGTCGCGGTGGTTCTGCTTGCTGCCGATGTACGACTTCGTCTGCGTGATCTTGAGGCGAGCCATTACGCACCCGCTCCCGCACGCGCACGGAGCAGAGCCGCGGGGGCGACGTCCTCGAGGGGCAGACCGCGGCGGGCCGCGATCTCCTCGGGACGCTGCAGGCCCTGGAGGGCCGCCACGGTCGCGTGCACGATGTTGATCGGGTTCGAGGAACCGAGCGACTTCGACAGGATGTCGTGAACGCCGGCGCACTCGAGGACGGCGCGCACCGGGCCACCGGCGATCACACCGGTACCGGGGGAAGCAGGCTTGAGCAGGACGACGCCCGCGGCCTTCTCGCCCTGGATCGGGTGAGGGATGGTGCCCTGGATACGCGGGACCTTGAAGAAGCTCTTCTTGGCCTCTTCGACGCCCTTGGCGATGGCCGCGGGAACTTCCTTGGCCTTGCCGTATCCGACACCGACGGTGCCGTCACCATCGCCCACCACGACCAGCGCGGTGAAGCTGAAGCGACGACCACCCTTCACTACCTTGGCGACGCGGTTGATCGCGACGACGCGCTCGACGTACGCGGTCTTCTCGGCGGCAGCGCCACCGTCACGGCCCTTCCGGTCCCGCCGCTCGCCGCCACCGGCACCGCTTCCGCGGCGCTGGGGTCCAGCCATTGGATTTACCTCTCTCTGTTACGTCCGCTGTGCGTTGGAACCGGGGCTTAGAACTTCAGCCCGGCTTCACGGGCGGCGTCAGCCAGAGCGGCAATCCGCCCGGCGTACTGGTTACCACCGCGGTCAAACACGACGGCCTCGACGCCTGCGGCCTTGGCACGCTCGGCGACCAGGGCGCCGACCTGCTTGGCCTGGGTGCTCTTGTCACCCTCCGCGCCACGGATCGACGTGTCCAGGGTCGACGCCGACGCGAGCGTGTGGCCCGCGATGTCGTCGATGACCTGGGCGACGATGTGACGGTTGGAACGCGTCACGACCAGGCGCGGCCGCTCCGGCGAACCGGAGATGTGCTTGCGCACGCGGATGTGGCGGCGCTTGAGGGCGGCACGCTTGTAGGCGTCACCCTTGGCGATCTTTACACCGTATGCCATGGCTTACTTACCCGCCTTTCCGACCTTGCGGCGGATAACCTCGCCGGCGTACTTGACGCCCTTGGCCTTGTACGGGTCAGGCTTCCGCAGCTTACGGATCTTCGCCGAGACCTCGCCGACCTTCTGCTTGTCGATGCCCTCGACACTGAACTTCGTGGGCGACTCGACCTTGAAGGTGATGCCCTCGGGGGCCTCGATGAGGATCGGGTGGCTGTAGCCCAGGGCGAACTCCAGGTTGGAGCCCTTCGCCTGGACCCGGTAACCGACACCGCTGATCTCGAGCGCCTTGCTGTATCCCGCGGTCACGCCGGTGATCATGTTCGCCACCAGCGTGCGGGACAGGCCGTGGAGGGCCTTGTTCTGACGCTCGTCGTTCGGGCGGACGACGTTGAGCACGCCGTCCTCACCCTTGGTGACCTCGATCGGCGCTGCGACGGTGTGCGAGAGGGTGCCCTTGGGCCCCTTCACCGCGACCGTGCGGCCATCGATGGTGACGTCCACACCGGCGGGAACCTGGATGGGGAGCTTGCCGATTCGCGACATGAGCTATTCCTCCGTTCCCGACTACCAGACGTAGGCGAGGACTTCCCCACCTACGCCCTTCTTGCTGGCCTGCTGGCCGGTCAGGAGACCGTGGGACGTGGAGATGATCGCCACGCCCAGGCCGCCGAGAACCTTCGGCAGATTGGTGGACTTTGCGTATACACGCAGACCCGGCTTCGAAATGCGCTTGATGCCGGCGATCGAACGCTCGCGGTTCGGCCCGAACTTCAGCTCGAGAACGAGGCTCTTGCCGACCTCGGCGTCCTCGACCTTCCAGCCGGTGATGAAGCCCTCCTGCTGGAGGATCTCCGCGATGTGCGACTTGATCTTGCTGTGCGGCATCGCGACATCGTCGTGGTACGCCGAGTTCGCGTTGCGCAGACGCGTGAGCATGTCTGCGATGGGATCAGTCATGGTCATGAGTTGGCCTTCGGCCTCTCTCGCCGGGGTTTCCTGTATGCGCCATCCCTCTCCCCGCTCAGTGGCGGGACGGGTGCGGTGCGGGGACCTACGGCGTAGTAAGTCGGTCAGGGCGGCAGGCGCCCAACCCTTCAAGCCTACGGCATGAAAAGCGGGGCTCCTGCCGACCAGATACTTACCGAGAGCTTCTGGTACTGCCAACGCCCGGAGGGCGAAGGAGAGTTACCAGGAGCTCTTGGTCACGCCCGGCAGCTCGCCACGGTGAGCCATCTCACGAAGGCACACGCGGCACAGGCCGAACTTGCGGTAGACGGAGTGGGGCCGGCCGCAGCGCTGGCAGCGGGTGTACCCGCGGACGCCGAACTTCGGCTTACGGGCGGCCTTAGCGATCAGAGCCTTCTTCGCCACGGTCAGTTCTCCTTGAACGGGAAGCCGAGGTGACGAAGGAGGGCACGACCCTCGTCGTCGTTGGTCGCCGTGGTGACCACGGTGATGTCCATGCCCCGGACCCGGTCGATCTTGTCCTGGTCGATCTCGTGGAACATGACCTGCTCCGTGAGACCGAAGGTGTAGTTGCCACGGCCGTCGAACTGCTTGGGCGACAGGCCACGGAAGTCACGGATACGCGGAAGCGCGAGCGACAGCGTACGGTCCAGGAACTCCCACATGCGGTCACCACGGAGGGTGACGTGGCAGCCGATCGGCTGCCCCTCGCGCAGCTTGAACTGCGCGATCGACTTGCGGGCCTTGGTGACGGCCGGCTTCTGACCGGTGATCGTGGTGAGGTCCTTGACGGCACCGTCGATCAGCTTGGAGTCGCGGGCGGCGTCGCCCACACCCATGTTGACCACGATCTTGACCAGACCGGGAACCTGCATGACGTTCTCGTACGAGAACTCCTCACGCAGCTTGCCGGCGATTTCCTCGCGGTAGCGCGTCTTGAGACGCGGCGCAGTGGTGGCAGTCATCAGATGTCCTCACCGGTCCGCTTGGCAACGCGGATCTTCTTGCCCTCGTCGTCGAAGCGGTAGCCGACGCGGGTGACGACCTTGTTGCCGTCCTTCTCCACGACCAGCTGAACGTTGCTGACGTGGATCGGGGCCTCGGTGGTGACAATGCCACCGGTCTGCGAGCCGCGAGCCGTCTGACCGGCCTTGGTGTGCTTCTTGACCCGGTTGACACCCTCGACGAGGACGCGGTCCTGAGCGGGGAAGGCGACGATGACCTTGCCCTGCTTGCCCTTGTCCTTACCGGTGATGACCTGAACCAGGTCGCCCTTCTTGATCTTCATGCTTACAGCACCTCCGGCGCGAGCGAGATGATCTTCATGAACTTCTTCTCGCGCAGCTCTCGGCCCACGGGGCCGAAGATACGGGTGCCGCGGGGGTCGCCGTCGTTCTTGAGAATGACAGCGGCGTTCTCGTCGAAGCGGATGTACGAGCCATCCGGGCGACGGCGCTCCTTGACGGTGCGAACGATGACGGCCTTGACGACGTCACCCTTCTTCACGTTGCCACCGGGGATCGCGTCCTTCACGGTGGCGACGATGACGTCACCGATGCCCGCGTAGCGGCGACCCGAGCCACCGAGAACACGGATGGTGAGAATTTCCTTCGCACCCGTGTTGTCGGCGACGCGCAGTCGCGACTCCTGCTGGATCACGTCTATCTCCTGATCGTCTGCCGGTTCCCGGCAGGGGCTTCGTCGCGGAAGCCCCTGCCGAGCCTGGCGGAACTGTCCTGAGGGGAGACCCCCTCAGGGATTACTTGGCCTTCTCGAGGATCTCGACGATGCGCCAGCGCTTCGTGGCGGACAGCGGACGCGTCTCCATGATGACAACGCGGTCGCCGACGCCGGCAGCGTTCTGCTCGTCGTGGGCCTTGAGCTTGTTCGTACGGCGGATGACCTTGCCGTACAGCGCGTGCTTGACGCGGTCCTCGACAGCGACGACGACGGTCTTGTCCATCTTGTCGCTGACAACCAGACCCTCACGGGTCTTGCGGAAACCGCGGTCGGTGTTCGTCTCAGTCACAGTCTTCTCGCTCATCAGACGCTCTCCACCGTCTCGATGCCCAGCTCGCGCTCGCGCATCAGGGTGTAGATCCGGGCGATGTCCTTACGGACGGACTTGAGCCGACCGTGGTTCTCGAGCTGTCCGGTCGCCGCCTGGAAGCGGAGGTTGAACAGCTCTTCCTTGGCCTCGCGGAGCTTGTTGAGGAGCTCCTCGTTGCCCAGCTCGCGCAGCTCGGACGCCTTGGTACCGGCCGACATCACGACTCACCTGCCTCGCGCCGAACGATCCGGCACTTCATCGGAAGCTTGTGAGCAGCGCGGGTGAGCGCCTCACGAGCAATCTTCTCGTTCGGGTAGGACAGCTCGAACATCACCCGACCGGGCTTGACGTTCGCGATCCACCACTCGGGAGAACCCTTACCGGAACCCATGCGGGTCTCGGCAGGCTTCTTCGTCAGGGGGCGGTCCGGGTAGATGTTGATCCAGACCTTGCCGCCACGCTTGATGTGGCGGGTCATCGCGATACGAGCTGCCTCGATCTGGCGGTTCGTCACGTACGCCGGGGACAGCGCCTGGATGCCGTACTCGCCGAACGCAACCTGCGTGCCACCCTTGGACATACCGCTGCGCTTCGGGTGGTGCTGCTTGCGGTGCTTGACCCTACGGGGGATCAGCATTTCGGTCAGGCCTCCGTTCCGGTGCTCTCAGCCGGCGCAGCGGCGGCGGGAGCGTCGGCCTTGGGGGCCTCCGCTGCCGGCGCGGACTGCTGCGGCTTGCGACCGCCGCGGCCGCCACGCTCGCCACCACGGCCACCGCGGCCGGCCGGGCGGTCGGCGCCGCCACGAGCCGGACGGTTGCCGGCGCGGGCCGCGGCGTTCTCGGCGCGAACCTCGGCGATGTTCTTGACGTCGCCCTTGTAGATCCAGACCTTCACGCCGATGCGGCCGAAGGTCGTCTTGGCCTCGAAGAAGCCGTAGTCGACGTTCGCGCGGAGCGTGTGCAGGGGCACGCGGCCCTCGCGGTAGAACTCCGAGCGGGACATCTCGGCGCCGCCGAGGCGGCCACCGCACTGGATCTTGATGCCCTTGGCGCCGGCCTTCATCGTGCTCTGCATGCTCTTGCGCATGGCACGACGGAAGGAGACGCGGGAGGAGAGCTGCTCGGCGACGGCCTGGGCCACCAGCTGAGCGTCCACCTCGGGGTTCTTGACCTCGAGGATGTTCAGCTGGACCTGCTTGCCGGTCAGCTTCTCCAGCTCGCCACGGATGCGGTCGGCCTCGGCGCCGCGGCGGCCGATGACGATGCCCGGGCGGGCGGTGTGGATGTCAACGCGGACGCGGTCGCGGGTGCGCTCGATCTCCACCTTGGAGATGCCGGCCCGCTCCATGCCCTTCGTCATCATGCGACGAATGGCGACGTCTTCCTTGACGTAGTCCTTGTACAGCTTGTCGGCGTACCAACGGGACTTGAAGTCCGTGGTAATGCCGAGCCGGAACCCGTGCGGGTTTACCTTCTGGCCCATTACCGGGTTCCTTCCTTGCTGCTGACGACCACGGTGATGTGGCTGGTCCGCTTACGGATCCGGTAGGCACGGCCCTGAGCACGCGGACGGAACCGCTTCAGGGTCGGGCCCTCGTCCACGTACGCCTCGCTGATGACCAGCGAAGAGGCGTCGGTGTGGTCGTAGTTGTGTGCAGCGTTGGCGATGGCGCTGTCAAGCACCTTGCCAACCGGCACGCTCGCGGCCTGCGGGGCGAAACGCAGGACCGCCTGAGCCTCCGTGGCATCCATGCCACGGATGAGGTCCACCACGCGGCGGGCCTTCATGGGCGTGACGCGGATGTACCGCGCCTGGGCCCTGGCTTCCATGGTTGTCCCTTCGGTGTAAGTCATAGTCGTTTCCACCCCGCGGTTAGCGGCGCTTCGACTTCCGGTCGTCCTTGACGTGGCCGCGGAAGGTGCGAGTCGGCGAGAACTCGCCGAGCTTGTGGCCGACCATCGACTCGGTGACGAACACCGGGACGTGGATCTTGCCGTTGTGCACCGCGATGGTGTGACCCAGCATGGCCGGGACGATCATCGAGCGACGGGACCAGGTCTTGATGACGTTCTTGGTGCCTGCCTCGTTCTGTACGTCCACCTTCTTGATGAGGTGGCCGTCGACGAAGGGCCCCTTCTTGAGACTGCGCGGCATCTAAACCCGCTCCTAGCGCTTCTTGTTCGTCTTGCGGCGGCGGACGATGTACTTGCTCGATGCCTTCTTCGGCGAGCGAGTACGACCCTCCTTCTGACCCCACGGCGAGACCGGGTGACGTCCACCGGAGGTCTTGCCTTCACCACCACCGTGCGGGTGGTCAACCGGGTTCATCGCGACACCGCGGACGGTCGGGCGGACGCCCTTCCAGCGCATGCGGCCGGCCTTGCCCCAGTTGATGTTCGACTGCTCGGCGTTGCCGACCTCGCCGATCGTGGCGCGGCAGCGGGCGTCGACCAGCCGGATCTCACCGGACGGCATACGAAGGTGGGCCATGGTGCCCTCCTTCGCCAGCAGCTGCACGGAGGCACCGGCGGAACGGGCGAACTTCGCGCCGCCACCGGGCCGCAGCTCGATGGCGTGGATGGTCGTACCGACCGGGATGTTGCGCAGCGCCAGGTTGTTGCCCGGCTTGATGTCTGCGGTCGGACCGTTCTCGACGCGGTCACCCTGCGACAGGCCACGGGGGGCGACGATGTAACGCTTCTCGCCGTCCGCGTAGTGCAGCAGCGCGATGCGCGCGGTGCGGTTCGGGTCGTACTCGATGTGCGCGACCTTGGCCGGCACGCCGTCCTTGTCGTGACGACGGAAGTCGATCACCCGGTAGGCGCGCTTGTGGCCGCCACCCTGGTGACGAACGGTCACACGACCGGCGTTGTTACGGCCGCCCTTGCTGTGCAGCGGGCGGACCAGCGACTTCTCCGGCGTGGACCGCGTGATCTCGACAAAGTCGGCGACGCTGGAGCCACGACGGCCCGGGGTCGTCGGCTTGTACTTGCGGATACCCATTATCTCTCAGTCCTCGGAAGAATTCCGGATCCTGGACGTCTCGACCTCCGTCAGGAGGTCGGGCCGCCGAAGATGTCGATACGGTCGCCCTCGGCGAGGGTCACGATGGCGCGCTTGGTGTCCGCGCGCTTGCCGAAGCCGGTCTTGGTCCGCTTGCGCTTGCCCTGCCGGTTGATCGTGTTGACCCCGGTGACCTTGACCGAGAAGACCGCTTCCACGGCCTGCTTGATCTGGGTCTTGTTGGAGCCGGGCGCGACGATGAACGTGTACTTGTTCTCGTCGAGCAGCGCATAGCTCTTCTCGGAGACAACCGGCTTGACGAGAACGTCGCGCGGGTCCGAGTAGGTCTTGCTCGTGATGTTCGAGCTGGTAACGGTCGCCTCACTCATCAGGCGGCGCTCCCTTCGGTCTCAGCGGTCTGGGGGCCAGACACGAAGGACTCGAAAGCGGCCTGGGTGAAGACCACGTCGTCAGAGACGATCACGTCGTACGTGTTCAGCTGGCCCGGCTCCAGGATGTGCACCTGGGGCAGGTTGCGAGCGGACAGCCACGCGGCCTCGTCGGCACGCTCGACGACCAGGAGCAGGTTGCTGCGCTCCGAGATCTTGCCGAGCAGCGTCTTGGCGGCCTTGGTGGAGATCCCACCCTCGACCACGCCGGTGACGACGTGGATGCGGGAGTGACGCGCCCGGTCCGAGAGGGCACCGCGCAGGGCGGCGGCCTTCATCTTCTTCGGGGTGCGCTGCGAGTAGTCACGCGGCTGCGGGCCGTGGACGACGCCACCGCCGGCGAACTGCGGCGCGCGGGTCGAACCCTGGCGCGCGCGGCCGGTGCCCTTCTGGCGGTACGGCTTGCGCCCACCACCACGGACCTCGCCGCGGGTCTTGGTCTTGTGCGTGCCCTGACGGGCAGCTGCCAGCTGTGCGACGACGACCTGGTGGATCAGCGGAACGCTGGTCTTCGCGTCGAAGATCTCCGCGGGGAGCTCGACGGTACCGGCCTTGTCGCCTGCCGGCGAAAGGATGTCAATGGTGCTCATTACCTCAAGCCCCCTTGGCCGCGGTACGGACCAGGACGAGGCCGCCGTTCGGACCGGGGACCGCGCCCTTGATGAGCAGCAGACCCTTCTCCGCGTCAACCGCGTGGATGGTCAGGTTCTGGGTGGTGACGCGCTCGTTACCCATGCGACCGGCCATGCGCATGCCCTTGAAGACACGCCCAGGGGTGGCGCAGCCACCGATCGAACCGGGGGAACGGTGCTTGCGCTGGACGCCGTGGCCGGCGCCGAGGCCCTTGAAGTTGTGACGCTTCATGACACCGGCGAAGCCCTTGCCCTTGCTCTTGCCCGTGACGTCGACCTTGACGCCGGACTCGAACACCTCGGCAGTGACCTCCTGGCCCAGCGTGTACTCGCTGGCGTCAGGGGTGCGGAGCTCCACCAGGTGGCGGCGCGGGGTCACGTCGGCCTTGGCGAAGTGGCCCTTGAGGGGCTTGTTCACCTTGCGCGGGTCGATCTCGCCGAAGGCGATCTGGACCGACTCGTAGCCGTCGCTGTCGTTGGTGCGGACCTGGGTGACGACACAGGGCCCGGCCTTGACGACGGTCACCGGGACAACCCGGTTGTTCTCGTCCCAGACCTGGGTCATGCCGAGCTTCTCGCCCAGGACGCCCTTAATGTTCTTAGCCATCTCGCGCGTCACCTCAGAGCTTGATCTCGATGTCGACGCCCGCCGGCAGGTCGAGACGCATGAGCGAGTCAACCGTCTTCGGCGTGGGGTCGAGGATGTCGATGAGGCGCTTGTGCGTGCGCATCTCGAAGTGCTCGCGCGAGTCCTTGTACTTGTGCGGCGACTTGATGACGCAGTACACGTTCTTCTCAGTGGGCAGCGGCACCGGGCCTGCGACCGACGCACCAGTGCGGGTCACCGTCTCGACGATCTTCTTCGCCGAGGAGTCGATGACCTCGTGGTCGTAGGCCTTGAGCCGGATGCGGATCTTCTGTCCCGCCATGGCTACTAGTAGTCCTGTCTCTCAATAACGCTCTGGAACCCGGGAGTTCTCATAACCTCCGCCTCCGACCCACGCGGTCGGGCGTGTCGCATCCCCTCTACGAAGATCTCCCGAAGGATTTCCCAACCAAGGGGGTGCGGGCCGAAACCGCGCTGCCGGGGGCGAAACCCCACCGGGTGCCTGGTCAGCGCCCCACTGACACTTCCCGGAAGATTCCCGTACGTCCGACCCTGGGGGTCGACGAGTACTGTGGGACTCGCTTCCGGTCCTCCCGGCGGGAGGCGCGCAGCATTGACACTCAACCGAGCAACCTGGCTAGTGTGCCATACGGGCTATGAGCCTGGCCAATCGGGTCGAGAATCTTACCCCTCGCGAGGGAGCGGTCAAACGCGAGCACGTTTCGGGGCCCCGCGCGTCCGCCCGCCGACGGCCGCCCGCGGGTCAGCCCCGGGTGACGTTCTCGGTCAGCAGCCGGAGCAACTGCTTGGCCGTGGCGTCCTGTTCGGGCGTCAGCCCCATCGCGTCCCCGATGGCCAGGGGCACCGCGCGCGCCCGCCCCTCCAGGTCCACTCCGGCGCCGGTGAGGCGCACCGCCACCGAGCGCTCGTCGTCCGCCCGCCGCTCCCTGCGGACCAGGCCGTTCGCCTCCAGGCGCTTGAGCAGCGGTGAGAGCGTGCTCGACTCCAGCTGGAGCGCCGCGCCGAGGTCCCGCACGGAGACGGCGTCGCGCCCCCAGAGGACCAGCATCACCAGGTACTGCGGGTAGGTCAGGCCCAGTTCGTCCAGCAGCGGCCGGTAGCGCGCCGTCACCGCCCGCGAGGCGGCGTAGAGGGCGAAGCAGAGCTGGTCCCGGAGCTGGAGCGAGCCCTCGGCGGGCGGGGTGTTCGCGGCGGCACTCATGGGGCGGTCCCTTCACTCCGGTCGACGGCGGGCCCAGGGGGCGGGGCGGCGTTCCACTCTACGTCTCCGGTCATCCACGATCGGTTCGTGCTCGATTAAGTTGTGCACGACTTAATCGAGCCCTATGATTCCTTCCGGGTCCCCCGGCTCCGGGCGGATCCCTCTCCCCCTGTCACAGGAGTCCGTCATGTCCGAGCAGACCAGCCCCCGTCAGGTCGTACTGGAACCCGCGGCCGCCGCCTTCGCCGAGGCGACCGCGAACCCGCCGTACCTCTTCGACCTCGGTCCGGTGGAGGGCCGCAAGGCCGTGGACGAGGTGCAGTCGGGCCCCGTCGAGGCCCCCGAGGTCACCCAGGAGTGGGTCACCGTCGAGGGCGGCCCGACCGGTTCCGTCCGGGCCCGCGTCACCCGGCCCGCCGGCGCGGAGGGGCCGCTGCCCGTCGTGCTGTACGTGCACGGCGCCGGCTGGGTGTTCGGCAACGCCCACACCCACGACCGCCTCGTGCGGGAGCTGGCCGTCGGCGCCCACGCGGCCGTCGTCTTCCCCGAGTACGACCTGTCCCCCGAGGCCCGCTACCCGGTGGCCGTCGAGCAGAGCTACGCGGTCGCCCGCTGGGTCGCCGCCGAGGGCGCGGCCCACCTGCTCGATCCGACGCGGCTGGCCGTGGCCGGCGACTCCGTCGGCGGCAACATGGCGACGGTCCTGACGCTGCTGGCCAAGGAGCGCGGCGACGTCACCTTCGCCCACCAGGTGCTCTTCTACCCGGTCACCGACGCCGCCTTCGACACGCCCTCGTACCACGAGTTCGCCGAGGGCTACTTCCTGCGCCGCGACGCCATGCAGTGGTTCTGGGACCAGTACACGACCGACGAGAAGCAGCGCGCCGAGATCACCGCCTCGCCGCTGCGGGCCACCGTGGACCAGCTCACCGGACTGCCCCCGGCCCTGGTCATCACGGGTGAGGCCGACGTGCTGCGCGACGAGGGCGAGGCCTACGCGGCCAAGCTCCGCGAGGCGGGCGTCGCGGTGACCGCCGTCCGCTACCAGGGCGTCATCCACGACTTCGTGATGCTCAACGCCCTGCGCGGCACCCACGCCGCCGAGGCCGCCATCGCCCAGGCCGTCGCCACGCTGCGTACGGCGCTCGCCTCCGCCTGACCGGACGGCCGCCCGCCTCCGCGCACGCGTACACCGTACGACGGGGCGAGGCGGCCGGTCCGCGCACACGCGTGCGCCGCACCACCACTTCGAGCTAACCCTTCGCCCTCGGCATATGCCGGGGGCGATTCGGTTCTAGCGTCCGGAGCATGGTCAATTCCTCGCACGAGGCGATGCACCGGATCTTCCAGGAGGACCCGGGCATCTTCACCAGGACCTTCAGGACCCTGGGCATCCCGTTCCCCGACCCCGTGGCCGTCTCGCTCCTCCCGACGGACCTCACCGAGACGAAGCCGCTGGAGCGGCGGCTCGACACCCTGTTACGCGTGGACACGGCCGACGGAGACGGCTACCTCCTCGCCGTCGAGGCCCAGGCCAGGAAGGACCCGGCCAAGCACAGCAGCTGGCCGTACTACCTGGCGCACCTGAACGCCAAGTACGGCGTCGGCGCCGTGCTGCTGGTCGTCTGCCAGGACGAACGGACGGCGCGGTGGGCCGCACGGCCCATCCGTATCGGCCCGCCCCAGTGGACGTCGATGACGGTTCGCCCCCTGGTCCTCGGCCCGCACAACGTCCCGCCGGTGACCGACGCGTCCACAGCGGCACGCGATGTCCCGCTGGCCGCCTTCTCCGCGATCACGCATGGTAAGGATCCGAATGCGCCTGCCATACTCGAAGCGTTGGCCGCCGCGCTGAAGACCGTCGACGAAGAGACCGCGATCATCTTCGGCGAACTCACCGAACTCGGTCTGGGAACGACCCGGGCCGCCCAGATCTGGAGGAACCTCATGGCCGTCGACCTCTCATTCTTCCGTTCGGAGACCTCGCAGCGGCTGCGCGCCGAAGGCAGGGCCAAGGGCAAGGCCGAGGGCAAGGCCGAAGCCGTGGTGAGGGTTCTGGAAGGGCGCGGGATCCCCGTCGGCCAGGACGTCCTCGACCGCGTCACGGGCTGCGCCGACACCGACGTGCTCGACGGGTGGCTGGTCCGGGCGATCTCGGCGACCCGGGCCGAGGACCTGTTCACCGACGCCTGATCCGTTCTCCGGCCGGTGGCCGGCGCTTCGGACCGCGGGGCGGAGGGTGGAGCCCTCCGCCCCGCGGTCCGTCCTCGGGCGGACGACCCGCCCCGCACGGCTGGTTCAGCTCACTTCCTCCGCTCCCTGATACGGGTTCCGACCAGGGTTCCGCCCCCGATCCCGAATATCCCCAGCGCTGCCTGGCCCAGGAAGCCGTTCCCGAGGACCAGGGCCAGCACCGCCCCGAACGCCAGGCAGCCCACGAATATCGCAATGTCGGACAGCTTGATCATCGCCTGCGTTTCCCCGTCCCTCGTCGACGAACCTGCTCCCGATTCTTCAGGAAGCCTCTCCGGGCCCGTTCACGGGGCCGCCGGGCGGTCACGGCCGGGACCCGTCCCGGGCGGCGCGTCGTCCAGGCGCACGCGGGCACGCGTACGCGCGCCGGGCGAGGGTTGCTCCGACGCACCGGCCCCGCCGCTCCCGGCCCGCCGGACGAGTCCTGCCCACCGTCCGTCGGGGACGGATCCCTCCCGACCCTGGTCCCCGGGCTGTTCACCCCGTGACGCGCTGGTGCCCACTCCTCGGTCCTCCCTCCCGCACAGCGCTGCCGCGTCTACGGCACGGCGCCGGCCCACCCCGCACACAGGTGCGAGGTGATCCTGTGACGGACGTACGCCGTCCGACGGTTCTGCGGTCCCCCGCCGACTGCCGCATCCGGTGCGCGGCCGGTCGGGCGGTCCGTCCGGAGTCATGGTCCCCGAGCCCCGTCCGACAAGGTGCCCCTTCCGGGCAACCCGGGCGCACTGATCCCCGTCTATCTCCCCGCAGGAACAGGCGGCACCGCTCTGACCTGCACCGACCAACAGCACGCAGCTCTGGGCACCGCGCCCGCTGCGGGGGACGCGGACGGAGTGCGCGGCGTGACGGATGGACCTGCCCTGCCGGGAAACGGTGTGCGACGGCGCACCGTCATCACGACGGCCGCGGTCGGCGCGGCACTCAGCGCCTGCTCGGTTCCGGCGCCCCGGCGCACCGATCCGGCCCCGGATCCCGCGCCGGGCCAGGCCATCAGCACCGGCCGCCGCGCACTGGTCATGCAGCTGCTCGCCCACCCGGACGACGACCTGTACTTCATGAATCCGGACACCCAGCGCGCCCTCGACGCGGGGACCCCGCTGGTGTGCGTCTACCTCACGGCCGGTGAGGCCGACGGCGTCAACAGGATCCCCGGCCGCCCCCGGCCCGAGCCGGACAAGGCGGCGTACTCCTCCGCCCGCCACCAGGGGCTCCGGCAGGCGTACGCGACGCTGCTCGGGCTGGGGAGGTTCACGCCCTGGCGCGTCTCCGTCGCCGAGCTCCGCGGCGGCCACCGGGCCGAGGTCAACGTGCTCGCCGACGGGGGCCGGCGGGTAGAGCTGGTCTTCCTCGACACCGCGATGCACACCACCCGGCACCGGCTGGGGCTGCCCAGCCTGTGGCAGGACCGGCGGCTGGCCCTGCGCACCGTGGTCGCCGACGGCTCGCCGCTGCGGCGGCCCGGTTCGTACACGTACGACGGGTTGCTGGACGTCCTCGTCGGGCTGATGCAGGACTACCGGCCCACCGTCGTCCACACCCTCGACCCCGATCCCGACATCCAGCACAGCGCCGAGGCCGTACGCCGCAAGGACAGCGAACAGCAGGGCTACTCCGACCACGCCGACCACACCGCCGCCGCCTGCTTCAGCTGGGCCGCGCTGATGCGGTGGACGGCCGGGGCGGCGGCCGCGGGCGGTGAGGTGCCCGGTTTCGGGGTGACCGCGTTCCGGGGCTACTACAACCGGCACTGGCCCAAGAACCTGCCCCCGGCGGTCCTTTCGGAGAAGGCCGCCCACCTCGTCCCCTACGGCGGCTCGCCGGACTGGGACTGCGGCAACCCCTCGGGCTGCGGCGACTACAACGTCGGAGGCGACCGGCCCCTGACCAACCGCAAGGGCTGGGTCCGCTCCACCCACCACCGCTACCCGGGCCCCCGTGTCGTCACGGCGGCCGGACCCGGCGGGCGGCTCGACGCGTACGCCGTGCTCGGCCTGCGCCTGGTCCGGTGGCAGGAGACCGCGGCGGGCAGCGGGGTCTGGGGGCCCGCGCTGGACCTCGGCGGCGGGCCGTTGGCGCCCGCCCTGGGCTCGGCCACCACCGCGGACGGGCGTCTGCTCGTGTTCGGGCTGCGCTTCGCGGCCCTGGCCGGGCACGGCGCGGACAACGACCGCGAGATCGTGGTGCTGGAACAGGGCGCCCGCCACGGCGCGTTCCAGCCCTGGCGCGGCCTCGGAACCCCCTCCCCCCGGCGCGACGAGGGACGACGCATCGGCGTACCGGTGGCCCGGGCGACCCCCGACGGCCGCGTCCACCTCTTCGTACGCACTGCGGAGAAGGGGCTCAGCACCCGGGTGCGGGACACCGACGGCGGGTGGAGCGCGTGGCGCGACATGGGCGGCGGCGAGGTGCAGGACGGCCTGACCACCACCGTGGACGGCGCCGGACGCGTCCATGTGTACGGCGCCGGGCACCACGCGGTGCACCACTGGACCCAGGACACGGCCGGCGACGACCTGACGGCCCGGACCCAGATCGGCGGGGGCGGGGCCCCGGTGCCGGGGACTCCCCCGGCGGCGCTGGCCGCCGAGGACGGCTCCGTGGACGTGTACTACCGCGGCCAGGCCGCGGGCCGGCTCACGGCTGTCCGCGCCGGGACCGCGTCGGAGGAGCCGGGATTCGACGGCTACGGCTCCGTCATGGCGGCCCCGTCGCCCCAGGGCCCGGTGCTGCTGGGCCGTACCGCCGACGGCCAGGTCCAGCTGCGTACCGCGGGAGCGCGCGCCGTACGCACGCACGGGCCGGTGGCCCTGGACGGGGCCGTGCTCCACCTCGGCGAGGCGGGGCGGGCGACGGTGGCGGGCATGGGCACGGACGCGCTGCCCTGGCTCTGGCGCCCGTAGCCGCCACACCCCCGCGCCCCACCCGCCCGGTCCGGCGACCGCCGGCCGGGGAGGGCATGGCCACGGGGAACCGCACCGCGCCCCGGCGTCCGTGGCCTCCGCGCCTCCCGCGCCTGCACGGTACGGCTACGGCCGGCCGTCGGGCTCCGCGCCCCCGGCGCCCCGGCCCGCCCTCCGGCGGATCCGGCCCGCGCGGATCTCCATGGCGGCGCCCACCAGGACGCAGACGGCCAGCACGATCTCGGCCGCACCCCACAGCCGGCCGCCCCAGCCCGGCTCCCCGATCCCGTCCGTCCCGCTCGCCACCATGGAGGGGACGAGCAGGAGCAGCCAGGTCAACCGGTACTCACGCACCGGATCCCCCTCTCTCATGCGGAAGCTCTCCCATGCGGAAGGGCCCCGCACCTCTCACGAGGTGCGGGGCCCTTCCTGGTGCTCTGTGCGGAGCAACCAGGTCAGACGGTCAAGTGACTACTTGACGATCTTGGTGACCTGGCCGGCGCCCACGGTCCGGCCACCCTCACGGATGGCGAACTTCAGGCCCTCTTCCATGGCGACCGGCTGGATCAGCGCGACGTCCATGAGGGTGTTGTCACCCGGCATGACCATCTCGGTGCCCTCGGGAAGGGTCACCACGCCCGTCACGTCCGTGGTACGGAAGTAGAACTGCGGGCGGTAGTTGTTGAAGAACGGGGTGTGACGGCCACCCTCGTCCTTCGACAGGATGTAGGCCTGGGCCTGGAACTCGGTGTGCGGCGTGACCGAACCGGGCTTGATGATGACCTGGCCGCGCTCGACGTCCTCGCGCTTGATGCCACGGAGGAGCAGACCGACGTTCTCACCGGCCTGGCCCTCGTCGAGCAGCTTGCGGAACATCTCGATGCCGGTGACCGTGGTGGTGGTCTTCTCCTGCTTGATGCCCACGATGTCGACGGTCTCGTTGACCTTGAGGACACCACGCTCGATACGGCCGGTGACGACCGTACCGCGACCGGTGATCGTGAAGACGTCCTCGATCGGCATGAGGAACGGCTTCTCGACGTCACGCTCGGGCTGCGGGATGTTCTCGTCCACGGCCTTCATCAGGTCGAGAACGGTCTTGCCCCACTCGGCGTCGCCCTCAAGAGCCTTGAGCGCCGAGACCTTGACGACCGGAAGGTCGTCGCCCGGGAACTCGTACTCGGAGAGGAGCTCACGGACCTCGAGCTCGACGAGCTCCAGGATCTCCTCGTCGTCCACCATGTCGGCCTTGTTCAGGGCGACGACGATGTACGGAACGCCGACCTGGCGGGCCAGGAGCACGTGCTCCTTGGTCTGCGGCATCGGGCCGTCGGTGGCCGCGACCACGAGGATGGCGCCGTCCATCTGCGCCGCACCCGTGATCATGTTCTTGATGTAGTCCGCGTGACCCGGGCAGTCGACGTGCGCGTAGTGACGCGACTCCGTCTGGTACTCGACGTGCGCGATCGAGATCGTGATACCGCGCTGGCGCTCCTCAGGAGCCTTGTCGATCTGGTCGAAGGCCGAGGCCTCGTTCAGGTCCGGGTACGCGTCGTGCAGCACCTTGGTAATGGCGGCCGTGAGGGTCGTCTTACCGTGGTCGATGTGACCGATGGTGCCGATGTTGACGTGCGGCTTAGTCCGCTCGAACTTTGCCTTCGCCACTGGGGTCCTCCTGAGTGGTTCTGTACGCCTTGCTTCATCGGCGCCAGGTGATCTTTGCTGGAATGCCGGTGCCGGGGGCATCCGCCGCGCTGCTTGCGCGCTGCGACGAATGCCCGACCGGGCTCCGGTGACAAGCCTAAAGCGTGAGCTCGGAAGAGTTACTCGCCCTTGGCCTTCGCGATGATCTCCTCGGCGACGTTCCGCGGAACCTCGGCGTAGGAGTCGAACTGCATCGAGTAGCTTGCGCGACCCGAGGTCTTGCTGCGGAGGTCTCCGACGTAGCCGAACATCTCCGAGAGGGGCACGAGGCCCTTCACGACGCGAGCGCCGCTGCGCTCCTCCATGGCCTGGATCTGGCCACGGCGGGAGTTGAGGTCGCCGATGACATCGCCCATGTAGTCCTCGGGCGTGGTGACCTCGACGGCCATCATCGGCTCGAGGAGCACGGGGGACGCCTTGCGGGCACCCTCCTTGAACGCCTGCGAACCGGCGATCTTGAAGGCGAGCTCCGAGGAGTCGACCTCGTGGTAACCACCGTCGAGAAGGGTGACGCGGACGCCGACCATCTCGTAACCGGCCAGGATGCCGAACTGCATGGCTTCCTGGGCACCCGCGTCCACCGAGGGAATGTACTCACGGGGGATGCGGCCACCGGTGACCTTGTTGACGAACTCGTAGGAGGCGTCGCCACCCTCGATGGGCTCGAGGGCGATCTGCACCTTCGCGAACTGGCCGGTACCACCAGTCTGCTTCTTGTGCGTGTAGTCGATGCGCTCGACGGTCTTGCGGATCGTCTCGCGGTAAGCGACCTGGGGCTTGCCGACGTTCGCCTCGACGCGGAACTCGCGCTTCATGCGGTCGACGAGCACCTCGAGGTGAAGCTCGCCCATACCACCGATGATGGTCTGGCCGGTCTCCTCGTCGGAGTGCACCTGGAAGGAGGGGTCCTCCTCCGAGAGGCGCTGGATGGCGACACCCAGCTTCTCCTGGTCGCCCTTGGACTTGGGCTCGATGGCAACCTGGATGACCGGCGCCGGGAAGTCCATGGACTCCAGGATCACCGGGTTCTTGTCGTCGGACAGCGTCTCACCCGTGGTGGTCTGCTTCAGGCCCATGACGGCGACGATGTCACCGGCGCCCACCGACGCGATCTCCTCACGCTTGTTCGCGTGCATGCGGTAGATCTTGCCGATGCGCTCCTTCTTGCCCTTGACCGAGTTCAGCACCGCGGTGCCGGCCTCGAGGCGACCGGAGTAGATCCGGACGAAGGTGAGCTTGCCGAGGTGCGGGTCACTCGCGATCTTGAACGCCAGGCCGGAGAACGGCTCGTCGTCCGAAGGCTTGCGCTTGATGACCAGCTCCGGGTCCTTGACGTCGTGGCCCTCGATGGCCTCGACGTCCAGGGGGGAAGGCAGGTAGCGGACGACCGCGTCGAGCAGGGGCTGGACGCCCTTGTTCTTGAACGCCGTGCCACAGAAGACGGGGGTCACGGTGACGGAGTCGGCCGAGCCCTTCGACGCGAGGGTGATCCGGCGGATCGCCTCGTGCAGCTGCTCCTCGGTGGGCTCGTTGCCCTCGAGGTACAGCTCCATCATCTGGTCGTCGTTCTCCGCGACGGCCTCAAGGAGCTTGCCGCGCCATTCCTCGGCGGCCTCCTTGTGCGTGTCGGGGATCTCGACGGTGTCGTACATCTCGCCCTTGGCGGCCTCGTCCGACCACACGAAGGCCTTCATCGACACGAGGTCGACGACGCCCTTGAAGTCGGCTTCGGCACCGATGGGGAGCTGCATGACCAGCGGAACCGCACCGAGGCGGTCGACGATCATGTCGACGCAGCGGAGGAACTCGGCACCGGTACGGTCGAGCTTGTTGACGAAGCAGATACGCGGCACGCCGTAGCGGTCCGCCTGACGCCAGACGGTCTCGGACTGGGGCTCGACGCCGGCCACACCGTCGAACACGGTGACGGCACCGTCGAGGACGCGGAGCGAACGCTCCACCTCGACGGTGAAGTCGACGTGACCGGGGGTGTCGATGATGTTGATGGTGTGGTCAACATCATTGAGCGGCCAGTGGCAGGTCGTCGCGGCCGACGTGATCGTGATGCCGCGCTCCTGCTCCTGCTCCATCCAGTCCATCGTGGCTGCGCCGTCGTGGACTTCACCGATCTTGTACGAAACGCCGGTGTAGAAGAGGATCCGCTCGGTGGTGGTCGTCTTGCCCGCGTCGATGTGGGCCATGATCCCGATGTTGCGGACCTTGGCCAGGTCAAGCGAAGTGGTGGCCATGAGGCTCAATCTTCTCTCGGTCTCGATGGGGGGAGCGACTACCAGCGGTAGTGCGCGAAGGCCTTGTTGGACTCGGCCATCTTGTGGGTGTCCTCGCGCTTCTTGACGGCAGCGCCAAGACCGTTGGAGGCGTCGAGCAGCTCGTTCATGAGGCGCTCGGTCATGGTCTTCTCGCGACGGGCGCGGGAGTAACCGACGATCCAGCGCAGCGAGAGCGTGGCGGCACGACCGGGCTTGACCTCGATCGGCACCTGGTAGGTGGCGCCACCGACACGGCGGGACTTGACCTCGAGCGAGGGCTTGACGTTCTCGAGCGCGCGCTTCAGCGTGATGACCGGGTCAGCGCCGGTCTTCTCGCGGAGGCCTTCCATGGCGCCGTAGACGATCCGCTCGGCGGTGGAACGCTTGCCGTCGAGCAGGATCTTGTTGATCAGCGACGTGACAAGAGGAGAGCTGTAGACCGGGTCGATGATGACCGGGCGCTTCGGGGCGGGGCCCTTACGAGGCATTCTTACTTCTCCTTCTTGGCGCCGTAGCGGCTGCGGGCCTGCTTGCGGTTCTTGACACCCTGGGTGTCGAGCGAACCGCGGATGATCTTGTAACGAACACCCGGCAGGTCCTTCACACGGCCACCACGCACGAGCACGATGGAGTGCTCCTGCAGGTTGTGCCCCTCACCCGGGATGTAGGCCGTGACCTCGATGCCGGAGGTCAGACGCACACGCGCGACCTTACGGAGGGCCGAGTTCGGCTTCTTCGGGGTGGTCGTGAACACACGCGTGCAGACACCGCGACGCTGGGGCGAACCCTCGAGCGCGGGCGTCTTGTTCTTCTCGACCTTGTCCTGCCGGCCCTTCCGGACCAGCTGCTGGATCGTAGGCACTACTTCTCCGGTTTCTGTGTGCCGTTCGTGAAACTAACCTGGAACACAGTCCGACCCACGCGGTCGGGTGTGTCGAATACTGCACGTCCCTGCGGTCAGGCAGAGGAAACACAGATTGCGGTGGCCACTTACGGACTCGCCATGCGGTTGAGGACACGCACCCGAGCCCAGGCACACCCCAGGCACAAGGCTTGAGCGTACCTACCTCACCGAGCTGGGTCAAAACAAATGCGATCCACGACGGCACACCAGCTCTCCCGCGGTCGGCGCAGCGAACGTGAGGAGCTGTCTTCAGCCGGAACCCTGGCTGGATCCCGTCATTCCGGGCGAGCCTCCGGAGCCCTCCGTACATTGAAGCCGCGTGGGAGATTCGGGGGACGGTATGCCGACGGTTGAGCCCTTGTCCAGCGGTGGCGGGCTCGACGACCGGGTGCCCTTCCTTGCCCGGCTGGAGAGCGAGGACCGGGCAGCGCTGCTCACTCTTGGCAGGGAACTGTCCTTCGCATCCCGTTCCGCGCTTCTGCATCAGCACGAACCGTCCTCCCACGTCCTGCTGATCCTTCACGGCTGGACGAAGGTAACCGCGTCGGCCGAGAACGGCTACGAGGCGCTGCTGGCCCTGCGGGGTCCCGGCGACATCGTCGGCGAGTCCGCGGCACTGACCGGAAGGCCACGCTCAGCGACAGTGACCGCGCTGGCGCCGGTACGGGCGTCCGTCATCGAGCACGGCCGGTTCCGGGCCTTCGTCGCACACTCCCCCACCGTGTCGCTCAAGCTTCTCGGGCTGGCGTCGGACCGGACCCGCGCGGCCGACCAGCGCAGGTTGGAATTCGCTTCGATGAGCGTCAGAGAACGGTTCGCCGTTCTCCTCCTCGACCTCCTCCACACGCACGGCCGCCGTACCGACGAGGGAATCGAGATCGACGTGCCACTCAGCAAGCAGGAGTTGGCCGGTGCGGTCGGGGCCTCCCGGGAGATGGTGCAACGGCTGCTCAAGGACCTGCGGACGCGCGGCATCGTGATCACCGGGCGCAGAGCGCTGGTGATCGTACGTCCGAGTGCGCTGCGCCGGATCGCGGGCACCCCGCAGCCCACTCCGGTCCCTTCCCGGACCCCTGCCACCGCGCTGCGCTCGGCCCGGCAGGACACACCCGCGCCTTGATGTCTGTGCCCACGGTCACAGTACGACTGCGTCATCTGCACTCACCGCCGCCGTCCGGCTGCGGCCAATCTCTTGCCAGCACCTGTCCCCTGGCGAGAGGCAACCATGTCCGACCCCGTGAACAGCACGATCCTCCTGCTCGACATCGAGAAGTACAGCGACCGCGACGATGTCGAGCAGGCATACCTGCGCCGCATGCTGTTCGACCTCACCGACCGCGCTCTGCTGGCTGCCGGCATCGAGGAGACGTTGCGGCGCCGCGCCGACCGGGGCGACAGCGTGATGGAGCTCATCGACTCCAACGCGTCCGTGACCGCCCTGTTGCGCACACTGCTCACCGTCGTACCCGCAGAGCTGCGCGCGCTGAATCGTCTCGCCTCCAGTTCCGCGCGTATGCGGCTGCGCGGGGTGGTCGCATCGGGCTACGTGGCTGTTGACCGCGACGGTGGCTGGGTGGGCTCCGACCTCAATCACGCCTGCCGTCTGCTCGACGCCGAGGTGTTGCGGGAGGCGCTACGGGAGGGCCCCGGCGACTTCGCCCTGTGTGTCTCGGAGCCGGTGTACCGCGGCGTCGTACGGCACAACCACCCGGGTGTGGTGGCGGAGGAGTTCCACGCAGTCACGGTGGACAGCAAGAACGGCGTGCTCCAGGCCAGGATCCACAGCCTGTTCCCCCAGGCACAGGCGTCCGGTCCGGCCCCGGAGCCCCTGGCAACCGCCCGCCCGTCGGGCTCCGTACCGCGGACCGGAGCCTTCGATTTCGGTGGGGCCACGGTGAACGGCGGGGTCTTCGGCGGCAGCAACCACGGCATCGGCGGCGGCACCTTCCACGGCGACGTCCACCTGGGCGGTGCCCCCGGAGAAGGCGCATGAGCATCGACGGGAAGGGCCGCCCCCGGGATGGCGACGGGCAGGTCCCGGCCGACCCCGCGACGCTCCCGGACAGCGACGGCGCCCACCCGCCCGAGCACCAGGAGGAAGGCGGAGTCGAGGATCGCCCTCAGGAGGCATGGGCAGCCCGGCGTGACCTGCAGCACCACACTCCGCGCGCCATGGGCTTCGGCGATGGGGTCCGGATCGACGGCGGTGTTTTGGGCGGTGTCAACCACGGCATCGGCGGCGGAGCCTTCCACGGTGACGTCCACGTCGGCGCCACCCACGTCCACTACCGGTTCGGAACCCGTGCCGCAGCCAATCCCGCAGGGGAAGTACCGGCAACCACGCTGGAACGGCTGGCCGACAGCTTCGCGGACCCCGGGCCGGTCTTCGGTGAACTCGCCGAGCGGCTGCGCAAGGAGAGGCTCCTCGTCATCGCGGGGCCCCACTCGGCGGGGCGTCGGACCGCCGCCCTCATGCTGCTGCGCCGTCTGGGAGCGACGCCGGTACACGCGGTCGCCCGCGAAACGCCCTTCGGAGAACTCGCCCCTGAAAGGGAGGGCGAACAACCCGGTGGCGCCCGGGGCCATCTGCTGTGCGACCCGGTGAACGATGCGAAGAGGCCATTGCGCGAGGTTGAACTGCTCGCCTTACGGGACCGGCTCAGGGAGCAGGACGCCTATGCGGTGATCACCGTAGGACTCAAGGCGCATCTGGAGGACGTGGAGACCTGCGGCTGGCAGCCGCCACCGCCCCCGGCCATCCTGAACTCCCATCTGGAAACGCTGTTGGGCCGCGGCAGAGCAGCGGAGATGCTGACCCTGCCGATGGTCACCGAATTCCTCTCACGTGACCATCAACCCCGCGAGACAGCCGAGTTCGCGTCGGTCCTGGCCCGGTACACGGCCGGAGAGGTCGATCGGAGCCACGTCGACGGTTTCTCGCTGCTGAAGGTGGAGAACCAGGTCCGCGAGTGGTTCGAGCAGGACGACGCGGCACTGCACTTGCGGGAGAAGGCGTTCCTCATCGCCCTGGCTGCCTTCGACGAGGGCCCGTACGCCCTGACTGCTGAGGTGAGCGACGGCCTCTACACGCACCTCCAACGGACCGCCGACGCCCGTCAGCAGGCAGCGGTCCCGGTGTTCGGAACGCACATCGAGAAGCGCCTCCAACTGGCCCGCGCCCACCGCTACGAGGACGAGGAGCACACCGAATGGGGGCCGGTGCGCCAGGTGAAGGCGGCCTACCGCGACGAAAGGGCGGCATTCGTCCTCCTGCGCGAGGTGTGGACCGGGCACCCGTCGGCGCGCCCCGCGCTTGTGCAGTGGCTCCAGGACCTGTCGAAGGACGGCCGGCCGCTGGTCCGCACGCGGGCGGCGTCCACAGCAGCCGTTCTCGCCTACACCGACCTGCCCTCCGCCATGGCCCTGGTGATCGAGCCCTGGGCCTCGTCCCGTCAGTTCGGCCCGCGTAGCGTGGCCGTGAGTGCCCTGGCCTTGGCGCACAGCATCGGAACTCCGAACGTCCCGCGCATCCTGGACGTCTGGTGCGACAGCAAGACGCCGCACCTGCGCTGGGTAGCCATCCGTACACACGGACTGATCGGGCCGGAGCGGCCGATGGAGACGCTGGCCGCTCTGCGTGCGGCCGCCCGTCACGGAGAACCCGACGAACCGGCGACCCCGGACGAAAGAGTGGACGGCGACGCGCACCTGGGCGGCGTCCTGGCCGAGTCGGTCGAACTCCTGCTGCTGTCATCAGCCCATGACGAGGTCCTGTCCGAGCTGCTGAGAACTCTGCGCCAGGACCGCCAAGCGTTCGACCTTGCCGTCGTCGGCTTTCTGGGTGCCTGCCGGCGAGCCGAAGGCGACGAACCGGGCGGACGCCCGCTTCTCCTCGGCCGGTACGGGCAGTCACCGGAGCTGAATGACGCAGCCGCTCACATCGCCGGGCTCTGGCAGGCGGCGCTGGGCGACCGCTTCCACCGTGCCAAGGCTCTGGAAGTCATGCGCCAGTGGGTGCTGTCGGCAGACCACGACACACCGGCTGAACAGAGCCTGGAACTCCTGCTTCCCCTGCTTGCCGGCAGCGAGCAGGAGTGGCGGCGCATCACCCACCTGCTGCGCACGACGACCGGCGAGGACGCCTCGCCGCCGCCCGTGGTGAGTCGCCTGCTCTCCGCGCTGCCCCATCCCTGACGCACCGGTCCGACCACCCCTGGAGATCCGATTCATGACCCAGTTCCGCCGCTCGCCCGAGTGGGAGCAACCGGTCGACCGGCATTCGTTGTTGAGGGACCCGGTACTGACCGTACGACAGCTCTCACGGCTCGGCTTCGTCTCTCGTCGCCTCACCCGCATCGGCCACGCCCTGGTTTTCTCCACGCCCAGCGGCACCTACAACACCTACCTGCCACCTGTCCGGCCGTCCCGCAGGGAGATCATCAGCAAGCGCTACACCTCGGTCTACGAAGTCGACATGGGCGTCCAGCCAGTCCGTCTGAAGCTGTTCCTGCCCAGCGAAAACGACACGCTGCAGTTCGAGTCAGCCGTGGAAATGACCTGGCAGATGGGAAACCCGTCGGTGTTCGTCGCCTCCGGCATCCGCGACGTACCGCGCCTGCTGTCGAGCGAACTGGAGCAAGCGGCGCGATCGGTGACACGCGGCTTCCGCATCACCGACAGCGCGGAGGCCGAGGCCGAGGTGCTTCGAGCGGTCCGGGCACAAGGGGATCTCGGCGCAGCAGCCGGCCTCATCGTGACCTGGACGCTGCGGCTGCACCGGGACCGGGCCAACATCGACCACGAGCGTCGCATGCAGGCGATCGATCACGCGACCACGGAACACATCCACAGCGAGCAGCACGGCATGCGGCAGGACGCCGAAAGTGACCGGCGGGTACGCCGTCAGGACGAGCTCCAGTCCGAGCGGGCGCTCGCCTACGGAGAACAGCAGCACGAGGTGCTTCTGCAACAGCAGCAGTGGCAGGCAGAACTACGCGAGGGCGAGGTCGCGAAGATCGACTTCTACCAGAAGCAGTTGGAGTACGGCGGAGTCCGTGCTTGGGCACTGCACCTGGCCGAGCATCCGGAGGATTCCCGCCTGGTGGTACAGAGCCTGCGCGAGGATCAGGTGAACATGATCCGTGCCAAGGCGGACATGGTGGCCAAATTACTGGCCGGGCACGACGTGGAGGGCTATGAGCTGGAGGGTCCGAAGGAGCTCGCGCTGCGGGCTCTGCACGACATCCTGAACGAGCAGTTGCCAGGCGCCACGGCAGGACACGGTCCAGGAGTACCGCGGTTGCCCCTCACCACGGTGCGAGCCGTCGGAACGGGCCGCAACACACAGCCCGCGGCCGAAAGCGCCGCGGCGGGCCCGGGAACGCAGGAACCTCTCCGTCGGCCCGAAGGGTGCACCCCGACAGCCGTCGCGCCGGAAACCGGACCGTACGTTCCCGCATCCCGCCCGTCCGGTCAGGGGGTGCCGAGCAGCTCCGACAGCACGTTTCCTGGCTGGCAGCCGCCGGTCGGCCTCGTCAACGGCCTGCCCCGGTCCGCTCGCCCGGCCGAGGACCCGCCCGTGTCGGCATCGGGGCCCGGGGAGGAGCCCGGTGCCGACACGGGTGAGGAGCTGAAGGGCGGCGGTCGCTGATGGCCGCCTCACCGCCTCCCCCGCCGACCGGCAGACCACCGCAAAGTGCCGCCGCAGGTGTCGAGACCGCGACTCGTCTTCTTGCCGACCTACGGGTCGAGATCGCTCGTGCCGACAGCAAGGCAGCCATCGTGGTCGCAGCCCTGGGCATCAGCGCGGGAGCCGTCAGCGGTCTCCTGGTCGGCCGTGAGTGGTCACCGGCCCGCTTCTCACCCACGGGAACGTGCCTGTGGTGGATGGGCGCGGCCTCACTCACAGCGGCTCTCCTGTTCCTGTTGATGGCAGTGCTGCCCCGCTATCGCCTCAGCGATTGGGCTCCGGGAGCACCGCTCACCTATTTCGGCGATATCCAGCGCGCTGCTCGGCAGAACAGGCTGCAGGAGGCGCTGGCCGAAACCGAACAGCTGCCGATGACCTCGCTCCTGACAGCGCTCACGGAGACCAGCCGGATCGCCACCCGGAAGCACCAGTGGATAAGGGCAGGGCTGCTCGCCCTCTGCCTCGGAGCCTTGCTGCTGCCCGCGTCCATGGTCATCGGCTGACATCCCCACACCACGAGGACGGACATGCCCCAGCAGTCACGCGAGCCGTTCCAGCACGAGGACGGTCCGGCGCACGCGCCGGAAACCGGCGTGCAGCACTCCTCACCCGACGATCTCGACTATCACCATGCCCTGGGCAGCCGGCTCTACCTGTCCGCCCGGCAACGCGGGGTGGACGCCACCGCACTGGGTCAGCTGGCGTTGTACCTGCCGGGCCTTGTGCTGAGCCTGGCCATGATTGTGATCACGGCCCTGCTCCTGCAAGCAGGGTGCGGTCTGCCCTTCTGGATCCCCACCTTGTTGTGGCTGGCCTCGGGAGTCCTGGTCTTCCACCACCCCACGGAGGCCCTCTTCGCCCGCCACGTGCTGAAACTGCGCTACCCGCTGCCCGAGGAACGTGTCCGGCTCGAACCCGTCTGGCGCGAGGTCACCGGCCGCTCCGGCGTCGATGGCAGTCGCTACCGGCTGTGGGTCGAGGACAGCGGCGAACTCAACGCCTACGCGGCGGCCGGCCACATCGTCGGGGTCACCCGGTACGCGCTCGGACACCTGTCGAGCGCGCAGCTCGCCGCCGTACTCGCCCACGAACTGGGTCACCACACGGGCGGGCACAGTTGGTCCGGTCTGCTCGGACAGTGGTACGCCTTGCCCGGCCGCGCAGCCTGCCGTGCGGGGCGGGTGGTGCTCCTTCGGACGATGGCCTCCGCACGGCGTACCAGCTGTCTGATCGCGCTCATCCTCACCATTGGTCTCGCGATCATGGTGCTCGGTTCCGCCCTTGCCGTGCTGGCCACCCCGTTGCTGCTGCTGGCTCTCCCCTACGCGATGGCTGCTCTCAGCCGGCGCGCCGAATTGCGGGCGGATCGGCACGCGGCCTCGCTGGGATTCGCGCCCATGCTGGTGGAGGCACTCCAGTTCATGGAGGACATGGAAACGGGCCCGATCCATGCTCCCGTCCAGCCCGTCTCCAGAGGGACAAGCGTCGGCCCCGGGCCGCTGACGCACCTGCTGGACTCACACCCGGACCACGCGACCCGACTGCACCACCTGCGGCCCTACCTGGAGCCGCCGCGCTGAACCCGTGCGCACCGTGGTGCCGACCACACGCCGAAGGGCGGTCACCCCGTGTGTACGGGGTGACCGCCCTTCGGTCGTATCAAGCGACTCGCTTACTGGTTGTACGGACCGTAGTCGTAGTCCTCCAGCGGAACGGCCTGGCCGGAGCCCGTGCCGAACGGCGAGTAGTCGATGTCGTCGTAGCCGACGGCCGAGTACATCGCGGCCTTGGCCTCCTCGGTCGGCTCGACCCGGATGTTGCGGTAGCGGGACAGGCCCGTACCGGCCGGGATGAGCTTACCGATGATGACGTTCTCCTTGAGGCCGATCAGGGAGTCCGACTTGGCGTTGATCGCCGCGTCGGTCAGGACCCTGGTCGTCTCCTGGAAGGACGCCGCCGACAGCCACGACTCGGTGGCGAGCGAGGCCTTGGTGATACCCATCAGCTGCGGACGGCCGGAGGCGGGGTGACCGCCCTCGGTGACCACACGACGGTTCTCGGTCTCGAACTTCGAGCGCTCGACGAGCTCGCCCGGCAGCAGCTCCGCGTCGCCGGACTCGATGATCGTCACGCGGCGCAGCATCTGCCGGATGATGATCTCGATGTGCTTGTCGTGGATCGACACACCCTGCGAGTTGTAGACCTTCTGGACCTCGCCGACCAGGTGGACCTGGACCGCGCGCTGACCGAGGATCCGCAGCACGTCGTGCGGGTTGGTGGCACCGACGGTGAGCTTCTGGCCCACCTCGACCGGGTCGCCCTCGCCGACCAGGAGACGGGCACGCTTGGAGATCGGGAACGCCGTCTCCTCGCTGCCGTCGTCCGGGGTGACGACGAGCTTCTTGGTCTTCTCGGTCTCCTCGATACGGACCCGGCCCTTGGCCTCCGAGATCGGGGCGACACCCTTGGGGGTACGCGCCTCGAAGAGCTCGACGACACGCGGCAGACCCTGCGTGATGTCGTCACCGGCCACACCACCGGTGTGGAAGGTACGCATCGTCAGCTGGGTACCGGGCTCACCGATGGACTGGGCGGCGATGATGCCGACCGCCTCACCGATGTCGACCAGCTTGCCGGTGGCGAGCGAGCGTCCGTAGCAGAAGGCACAGGTGCCGACCGCGGACTCACAGGTCAGGACCGAGCGGGTCTTGACCTCCTCGACGCCGGCGCCCACAAGGGCGTCGATCAGGACGTCACCGAGGTCGACGTTGGCAGGCGCGATGACCTTGCCGTCGACGACGACGTCCTCGGCGAGCATGCGGGCGTAGACCGAGGTCTCGACGTCGTCCGTCTTGCGCAGGACACCGTCGGCACCCTTGACGGCGATCTTCAGCTTGAGGCCGCGGTCGGTGCCGCAGTCCTCCTCACGGATGATCACGTCCTGCGAGACGTCCACCAGACGACGGGTCAGGTAACCCGAGTCGGCGGTACGCAGGGCGGTGTCCGCCAGACCCTTACGGGCACCGTGCGTGGAGATGAAGTACTCCAGAACGGTGAGGCCCTCACGGAAGGACGCCTTGATGGGACGCGGGATGGTCTCGTTCTTCGCGTTCGACACCAGACCACGCATACCCGCGATCTGACGCATCTGCATCATGTTTCCTCGGGCACCCGAGTCGACCATCATGAAGATGGGGTTCGTCTTCGGGAAGTTCGCGTTCATCGCCTCGGCGACCTCGTTGGTCGCCTTGGTCCAGATCGCGATGAGCTCCTGCGTGCGCTCGTCCTTGGTGATCAGACCGCGCTCGTACTGCTTCTGGACCTTCTCGTCCTGCTCCTCGTAGCCCTTGACGATGGCCTTCTTGGCCTCGGGCACGACGACGTCGGAGATGGCCACGGTCACACCGGAGCGGGTCGCCCAGTGGAAACCGGCCGCCTTCAGGTTGTCGAGCGTCGCCGCCACGATGACCTTGGGGTAGCGCTCGGCCAGGTCGTTGACGATCTCGGAGAGCTGCTTCTTGCCCACCGAGTAGTCGACGAACGGGTAGTCCTCGGGCAGCAGCTCGTTGAAGAGCGCGCGGCCCAGGCTCGTACGCAGACGGAAGGTGTCACCCGGCTGGTACTCGGGCTCGCCCTCCTCGGCGACCGGCGGCACCCAGCCGCGCGGGGGCATGGTGCCCACCGGGAAGCGGATGTCGACCTTCGCCTGGAGCGACAGCTCGCGGGCGTCGAAGGCCATGGTGGCCTCGGCCGTGGAGCCGAACGCGCGGTCCGTGCCCTTGACGTTGCGGCCCTCTTCGTCCGTGGTGAGGAAGAAGAGGCCCAGCACCATGTCCTGGGTCGGCATCGTGACGGGACGGCCGTCGGCCGGCTTCAGGATGTTGTTCGAGGACAGCATCAGGATGCGGGCCTCGGCCTGCGCCTCCGCGGAGAGCGGCAGGTGCACGGCCATCTGGTCACCGTCGAAGTCCGCGTTGAACGCGGTGCAGACGAGCGGGTGGATCTGGATGGCCTTGCCCTCGACCAGCTGCGGCTCGAAGGCCTGGATGCCGAGGCGGTGCAGGGTGGGCGCACGGTTCAGCAGCACCGGGTGCTCGGCGATGACCTCTTCGAGGACGTCGTACACGACGGTGCGGCCACGCTCGACCATGCGCTTGGCCGACTTGATGTTCTGCGCGTGGTTCAGGTCCACCAGGCGCTTCATCACGAACGGCTTGAAGAGCTCCAGCGCCATCGCCTTCGGCAGACCGCACTGGTGCAGCTTGAGCTGCGGACCGACGACGATCACGGAACGCGCGGAGTAGTCCACGCGCTTGCCGAGGAGGTTCTGGCGGAAACGGCCCTGCTTGCCCTTCAGCATGTCGCTGAGGGACTTCAGGGGACGGTTACCGGGACCGGTGACCGGGCGACCACGACGACCGTTGTCGAAGAGGGCGTCCACGGCCTCCTGGAGCATGCGCTTCTCGTTGTTCACGATGATCTCGGGCGCGCCGAGGTCGAGAAGCCGCTTCAGGCGGTTGTTGCGGTTGATCACGCGGCGGTACAGGTCGTTCAGGTCGGAGGTCGCGAAGCGGCCACCGTCCAGCTGCACCATCGGACGCAGGTCCGGCGGGATGACCGGCACGCAGTCGAGCACCATGCCCTTGGGCTTGTTGCTGGTCTGCAGGAACGCGGAGACGACCTTGAGGCGCTTGAGCGCACGGGTCTTCTTCTGGCCCTTGCCGGTGCGGATGATCTCGCGGAGGCGCTCGGCCTCCTCGTCGAGGTCGAAGGACTCCAGGCGCTTCTGCAGCGCGGCGGCGCCCATGCAGCCGTCGAAGTACGTGCCGAAGCGGTCACGCAGCTCGCGGTAGAGCAGCTCGTCGCCCTCGAGGTCCTGGACCTTGAGGTTCTTGAAGCGGCTCCACACCTCGTCGAGACGGTCGATCTCGCGCTGCGCACGGTCGCGCAGCTGCTTCATCTCGCGCTCGGCACCTTCGCGCACCTTGCGGCGCACGTCGGCCTTGGCACCCTCCGCCTCGAGCTCGGCCAGGTCGGTCTCGAGCTTCTTGGCGCGGTTCTCGAGGTCCGAGTCGCGGCGGTTCTCGATCTGCTGGCGCTCGACGGAGACGTGCGCCTCCAGCGACGGGAGGTCGCGCGTGCGGCGCTCCTCGTCGACGAACGTGATCATGTACGCGGCGAAGTAGATGACCTTCTCGAGGTCCTTCGGCGCGAGGTCCAGCAGGTAGCCGAGGCGCGACGGGACGCCCTTGAAGTACCAGATGTGGGTGACGGGAGCGGCAAGCTCGATGTGGCCCATGCGCTCACGGCGCACCTTGGCGCGCGTGACCTCGACGCCACAGCGCTCACAGATGATGCCCTTGAAGCGGACACGCTTGTACTTGCCGCAGTAGCACTCCCAGTCCCGGGTCGGACCGAAGATCTTCTCGCAGAAGAGTCCGTCCTTCTCGGGCTTGAGCGTGCGGTAGTTGATGGTCTCCGGCTTCTTCACTTCGCCGTGGGACCAGGTCCGGATGTCGTCCGCGGTGGCAAGGCCGATCCGCAGCTCGTCGAAGAAGTTGACGTCGAGCACTTGTCGTCAATCCCTCTTTCGGGGGTTCGAGCCCCCTCGCTTCACGCGAGAAATCGGGGCACTTCAGCAATGGTCTGAACGGGTCCGGGGAGGGCCGGCCGGATCACGGGGATCCGGCCGGGCAACCCGTCAGACCTCTTCGACGCTGCTCGGCTCGCGCCGGGACAGGTCGATACCGAGCTCCTCCGCCGCGCGGAAGACGTCCTCGTCCGTGTCGCGCATCTCGATGGACATGCCGTCCGAGGACAGCACCTCCACGTTGAGGCAGAGCGACTGCATTTCCTTGATGAGCACCTTGAAGGACTCGGGAATGCCCGGCTCGGGGATGTTCTCGCCCTTGACGATCGCCTCGTAGACCTTCACACGGCCGGTGACGTCGTCGGACTTGATCGTCAGGAGCTCCTGGAGGGCGTATGCGGCGCCGTATGCCTCAAGGGCCCACACCTCCATCTCACCGAATCGCTGACCACCGAACTGCGCCTTACCACCCAGCGGCTGCTGCGTGATCATGGAGTACGGGCCGGTCGAACGCGCGTGGAGCTTGTCGTCGACCAGGTGGTGCAGCTTGAGGATGTACATGTACCCGATCGAGACCGGGTCCGGGAACGGCTCGCCGGAGCGGCCGTCGAACAGCTGGGCCTTGCCGGAGGGCTGGACCAGCCGGTCGCCGTCGCGGTTCGGGATCGTGGCTCCGAAGAGACCGGAGATCTCGTCCTCGCGGGCGCCGTCGAAGACGGGCGTGGCGACGTTGGTGCCGGGGGCGACCTGGTCGGCGCCGATGGCCTGCAGGCGCTGGGCCCACTCGTCACCGAGGCCGGAGACGTCCCAGCCGCGGCTGGCGAGCCAGCCGAGGTGGATCTCCAGGACCTGTCCCGGGTTCATTCGGGACGGGACACCCAGCGGGTTGAGGATGATGTCGACCGGGGTGCCGTCCTCCAGGAACGGCATGTCCTCGATCGGGAGGATCTTCGAGATGACGCCCTTGTTGCCGTGACGGCCGGCGAGCTTGTCACCATCGGTGATCTTGCGCTTCTGCGCGACGTAGACGCGGACCAGCTGGTTCACGCCCGGCGGCAGCTCGTCGCCCTCCTCGCGGTCGAAGACGCGGACGCCGATGACCTTGCCGATCTCGCCGTGCGGGACCTTGAGCGAGGTGTCACGCACCTCGCGCGCCTTCTCGCCGAAGATCGCGCGGAGCAGACGCTCCTCCGGGGTCAGCTCGGTCTCACCCTTGGGCGTGACCTTGCCGACGAGGATGTCACCGGCGACGACCTCGGCACCGATGCGGATGATGCCGCGCTCGTCGAGGTCGGCGAGGACCTCCTCGGAGACGTTCGGGATGTCCCGGGTGATCTCCTCCGGGCCGAGCTTGGTGTCACGGGCGTCGACCTCGTGCTCCTCGATGTGGATCGAGGAGAGGACGTCGTCCTGCACGAGGCGCTGCGACAGGATGATCGCGTCCTCGTAGTTGTGACCCTCCCAGGGCATGAACGCCACGAGCAGGTTCTTGCCGAGCGCCATCTCACCGTTCTCGGTGGCGGGCCCGTCGGCGAGGACCTGGCTCTCGATCACGCGGTCGCCCTCGGAGACGACGACCTTCTGGTTGACCGAGGTGCCCTGGTTGGAGCGCGAGAACTTGGCGATGCGGTACGTGGTGTACGTGCCGTCGTCGTTCGTCACGGTGATGTAGTCCGCGGAGACCTCCTGGACCACACCCGCCTTCTCCGCCTTGAGCACGTCGCCGGCGTCGGTGGCACAGCGGTACTCCATGCCGGTGCCGACCAGCGGCGCCTCGCTCTTGATGAGCGGGACGGCCTGACGCATCATGTTCGCGCCCATGAGGGCACGGTTGGCGTCGTCGTGCTCGAGGAACGGGATCATCGCGGTGGCGACCGACACCATCTGGCGCGGCGAGACGTCCATGTAGTCGACGTCGTCACCGGGGATGTAGTCGATCTCGCCGCCACGGCGGCGGACCAGGACGCGGGCCTCGGTGAAGCGCATGTCGTCGGAGAGCGTCGCGTTCGCCTGGGCGATCACGAAGCGGTCCTCTTCGTCGGCCGTCAGGTAGTCGACGTCGTCGGTGACGACACCCTCGACGACCTTGCGGTACGGCGTCTCGATGAAACCGAACGGGTTGATGCGCCCGTAGGAGGCCAGCGAGCCGATCAGACCGATGTTCGGGCCTTCGGGCGTCTCGATGGGGCACATGCGGCCGTAGTGCGACGGGTGGACGTCACGGACCTCGAAGCCGGCCCGCTCACGGGACAGACCACCCGGGCCGAGGGCGTTCAGACGACGCTTGTGCGTCAGCCCCGACAGCGGGTTGTTCTGGTCCATGAACTGGGACAGCTGGCTGGTGCCGAAGAACTCCTTGATGGAGGCGACGACCGGCCGGATGTTGATCAGGGTCTGCGGCGTGATCGCCTCGACGTCCTGGGTGGTCATGCGCTCGCGCACGACGCGCTCCATACGGGCGAGACCCGTACGGACCTGGTTCTGGATGAGCTCACCGACGTTACGGATACGGCGGTTGCCGAAGTGGTCGATGTCATCGGTCTCGACCATGATCGAACGGCCGGACTCGCCGACCGTCTCGGTCTCGCCGGCGTGCAGCTTCACCAGGTACTTGATGGTGGCGATGATGTCGTCGCTGGTGAGGACACCGGCGTCGAGCGGCTCGTCGGCGCCGAGCTTCTTGTTCACCTTGTAGCGGCCGACCTTCGCGAGGTCGTAGCGCTTCGGGTTGAAGTAGAGGTTCTCGAGCAGCGTCTGAGCGGCCTCGCGCGTGGGCGGCTCGCCCGGACGCAGCTTGCGGTAGATGTCGAGCAGCGCGTCGTCCTGGCCCTGGGTGTGGTCCTTCTCCAGGGTGGCGCGCATGGACTCGTACTCGCCGAACTCCTCGAGGATCTGCTCGGTGGTCCAGCCGAGCGCCTTCAGGAGGACGGTGACGGACTGCTTGCGCTTGCGGTCGATGCGGACACCGACCATGTCGCGCTTGTCGATCTCCATCTCCAGCCAGGCACCCCGGGACGGGATGATCTTGGCGGAGAAGATGTCCTTGTCGGACGTCTTGTCGATGGAGGAGTCGAAGTAGACACCCGGCGAGCGCACGAGCTGCGACACGACGACACGCTCGGTGCCGTTGATGACGAAGGTGCCCTTGTTGGTCATGAGCGGGAAGTCGCCCATGAAGACCGTCTGGGACTTGATCTCGCCGGTCTCGTTGTTGGTGAACTCGGCCGTGACGAAGAGCGGCGCGGCGAACGTGAAGTCGCGCTCCTTGCACTCGTCGATCGAGTTCTTCGGGGGCTCGAAGCGGTGGTCGCGGAACGTGAGCGACATCGACCCGGAGAAGTCCTCGATCGGCGAAATCTCCTCGAAGATTTCCTCCAGGCCGGACTTGGTGGGGACGTCTTGTCCGCTGTCCAGAGCAGCCTCGACGCGAGCCTTCCAGGCGGCGTTGCCGAGGAGCCAGTCAAAGCTCTCGGTCTGCAGCGCGAGGAGGTTCGGAACCTCGAGGGGCTCCTTGATCTTTGCAAAAGAGATGCGCAGCGGGGCGGTGCTGGCACCGTTGTTCGTATTCGAGGTCGAGGCGTTGCGCGAGGCGGCCAAGAGGGGGTCCTTCCGAGGGCTCGGACTCACTACGCGCGTACCGGCCCCAAGCCCCGCACAGAGACAGAAAACCCAAGGTCAGGGAAAGTCTGGTCATCGGTGCTAGGCGTGGGCATGCCCCTGGTGACGGGCAGGAGGCAGCTAACAGGCAGCGCAAAGGGTCAGTGTAGCCAAGTGGCACACTGATGTCCAGTCGGGGTTCTCAGAGACCCACGTTGCTCTCAACAGCTGTTCTCAACACCTATGAATAGCCCTCGCGCGGGGTGCGCTCTTCTTTACTGCCCTCTTCGCTCTCGATCCATGCCTCGGATGCGGATCGAGATGACGACGCGTCCTGAGAATTGCGCGCCGCGTGCGGTTCGTCAAGGCCCAGTGGCCCCGTCGGACGTCCGGCGATCTTCACCTGTGCCCGGAGGACGCCTGTTGACGGCCCTCTGAGCGCCCCGGAGAAACGCACGGCGAAGATCACCCTACTCGTCGCGGGCGGAAGTTCAAGGCAGCCTCCGGGGGCACGCCAAAGGGCGACCACCCGGATGGGTGATCGCCCTTCGCGATGTGACGTCCCCGCCTCGCGGCAGGGACGGTCCTGAGGAGTCAGAGGACTCGCAGGGTCACTTGACCTCGACGGAGGCGCCGGCGCCCTTGAGGGACTCGGCAGCCTTCTCGGCGGCCTCCTTGGCGACCTTCTCGAGGACGGGCTTCGGGGCGCCGTCGACGAGGTCCTTGGCCTCCTTGAGACCCAGCGAGGTCAGCTCACGCACGACCTTGATGACCTGGATCTTCTTCTCGCCGGCACCCGTGAGGATGACGTCGAACTCGTCCTGCTCGGCCTCGGCCTCGGCGGCGGGGCCACCCTGGGCGGGACCGGCGACGGCGACCGCGGCGGCGGCGGTGACGTCGAACTTCTCCTCGAACGCCTTAACGAACTCGGAGAGCTCGATGAGGGTGAGCTCCTCGAACTGGGCGAGCAGGTCTTCCTGGCTGAGCTTCGCCATGATGGCGTCCTTCCACTAATTCGGCAGGTGCCGGATGTATATGTAGGCGGGCGTACGGGCCCGCTGCGAGCCGTGGCCGCGGAGTGTTACTCCGCCACCTCGGCGTCGGCGGGAGCCGGCGTACCGGCACCGCCCTGCTCGGCCTTCTTGGCGCGAAGCGCTTCCGCGGTGCGGACGAACTTCGACGGCAGAGCCTGGAAGAGCTGCGCAGCCTGAGTCTGCTTGCCCTTCATGGCGCCGGCCAGCTTGGCGAGCAGAACCTCGCGGGACTCGAGGTCCGCGAGCTTCTTGATCTCATCGGCGGACAGCGCCTTACCGTCAAGGACACCGCCCTTGATGATGAGGTTGGGGTTGTCCTTGGCGAAGTCACGAAGACCCTTCGCCGACTCCACCGGGTCACCGGTGATGAAGGCAACCGCCGTCGGGCCTGCGAACAGGTCGTCCAGCGTGTCGATCCCGGCCTCGTTGGCCGCAATCTTGGTCAGCGTGTTCTTCACCACGGCGTACTGGGCGTTCTCACCGAGCGAACGACGCAGCGTCTTGAGCTGCGCCACGGTGAGACCCCGGTACTCGGTCAGCACGGCGGCGTTCGAGCTGCGGAACTGGTCCGTCAGCTCGGCTACCGCGGCAGCCTTGTCGGGCCTTGCCATGAGCGTCGGCCTCCTTCCGGGTGATGAGGACCGCTCAGAAGGGGCCGGAAAAGACGAAACGCCCCGGCGCGGGCGCCAGGGCGTAGCTCGACCGGACGGAATCCGGGAGCTTTCCACAGTCACCTGCGCAGGTCGCCCGTTCTTGACGGATCCTTCGGTCACCGATTCCTCTTGCGAGGACGCGGCAACGACCAGCGGTCTTTGGCTTCTTCGTGAGCGTACGCGACCGGAGCCGTCCGGAGCAAATCCGTCCCGGTTCGACCGGTGCGGGAGGTTTGAACGGCTCCACGACGGGCCGGGGCGGGGCCGGCGGCGTACGCGGACGGGCCCCGCAGCCTCCCAGAGGCTGCGGGGCCCGTCCCATGCCGTGACGCGGCTACCGGGTGAGCACGGGGGCTCAGACGGCGGCCGGGTCCTCCTCGACGAGGAGGTTGCGCACGCGGTTGGCGTCCAGCGGGATGCCGGGGCCCATCGTCGTGCTCATGGTCGCCTTCTTGATGAAGCGACCCTTCGCGGCGGACGGCTTCAGACGGAGGATCTCCTCCAGGGCCGCGCCGTAGTTCTCGACCAGCTTCGTGTCATCGAAAGAGGTCTTCCCGATGATGAAGTGCAGGTTCGAGTGCTTGTCGACGCGGAACTCGATCTTTCCGCCCTTGATGTCGTTGACAGCCTTGACGACATCGGGGGTGACGGTGCCGGTCTTCGGGTTCGGCATCAGACCACGCGGACCGAGCACGCGGCCCAGGCGGCCGACCTTGCCCATGAGGTCCGGCGTGGCGACGACGGCGTCGAAGTCCAGACGGCCCTTCGCCACCTCATCGATGAGCTCGTCGGCGCCGACGATGTCGGCGCCCGCGGCTTCCGCGGCCGCAGCACGGTCACCGGTCGCGAAGACCAGGACCCGGGCGGTCTTGCCGGTGCCGTGCGGGAGGTTCACGGTGCCACGGACCATCTGGTCGGCCTTGCGAGGGTCAACACCCAGGCAGAACGCGACCTCGACGGTGCCGTCGAACTTGGTGGCGGCGGTGTCCTTGGCGAGACGGACGGCCTCGAGCGGGGCGTAGGTGCGCTCCCGGTCGATCTTCGCGTCCGCAGCGCGGAGGTTCTTGCTGCGCTTCACATCTACTCCTGTGGTTTTCAGAGTGTGGAGTCGTGGTGCGGACCAGCGCTTGGTCCTACCACTGTGGGGCTACGGGGCTGACTCAGCCTTCGACCGTGATGCCCATGGAACGGGCGGTGCCAGCGATGATCTTCGACGCGGCGTCGAGGTCGTTGGCGTTCAGGTCGGGGAGCTTGGTCGTGGCGATCTCGCGGACCTGGTCGGCCGTGAGCTTGGCGACCTTGGTCTTGTGGGGCTCGCCGGAGCCCTTGTCCACACCCGCGGCCTTGAGGATCAGCTTGGCGGCCGGCGGAGTCTTCGTGATGAAGGTGAAGGAACGGTCCTCGTAGACCGTGATCTCCACCGGCACGACCATGCCACGCTGCGACTCGGTCGCGGCGTTGTAGGCCTTGCAGAACTCCATGATGTTGACGCCGTGCTGGCCCAGTGCGGGACCGACCGGCGGCGCCGGGTTGGCCGCACCGGCGTTGATCTGGAGCTTGATAAGCCCCGTGACCTTCTTCTTCTTGGGAGGCATTGCTCTCTCCGGGTCCTAGTGAGAGTGTTTCGCCGCCGTTCCGGTCATCCGGATGGAGGCATACCGCGCAACGATAACGGGTATAGCTGCGCGACCAAAAACCGAGCAGGTCAGACGGGCTGCGAAGCCTGTCTGACCTGCTCGGTAGGCATGTGTCCAGGAACGGGCGGAAAGCCGTCAGTTCTTCTGGATCTGGTCGAAGCTGAGCTCGACCGGGGTCTCGCGGCCGAAGATCTCGACGAGGCCCTTGACCTTCTTCGAGTCGGCGTTGATCTCGTTGATCGTCGCCTGGAGGGTCGCGAACGGACCGTCGGTGACGGTGACCGAGTCGCCCACCTCGAAGTCCAGGACCTGGACCTCGACCTTGCGGGCCGGAGCCGGCTTGCCCTCGGCCTCGGCCGCCTCGCGGGCCGCCTTCTCCTCGGCCTCGGGGGCGAGCATCTTGACGATCTCGTCCAGGGTCAGCGGGTACGGGTCGTAGGCGTTGCCCACGAAGCCGGTGACGCCGGGCGTGTTGCGGACAACACCCCAGGACTCGTTCGTCAGGTCCATGCGCACCAGGACGTATCCCGGGAGCTTGTTCTGACGGACGTTCTTCCGCTCACCGTTCTTGATCTGGACGATCTCTTCCTCGGGCACCTCGGCCTGGTAGATGAAGTCCTCGACGTTGAGCGAGACGGCGCGCTGCTCCAGGTTGGCCTTCACGCGCTTCTCGTAACCGGCGTACGTGTGGATGACGTACCACTCGCCGGGAAGTCCGCGCAGCTCGTCACGGAGGGCGGCGACGGCGTCGACGGGGGCGGCCGGCTCGGCCTCCTCCTCGGACCCGGCGGCGGCCTCTTCGTCCTCGGCCGCCTCCTCGTCCTCGTCGGACTCGACACGCACGGCGTCCTGCTCGGCGGGCTCACCCGCGGCGGCGTCAGCAGCGTCGACCTGGTCCGGGGCCACGGCATCCGCCGCCTCGACGATGTCGAGCTCGTCCTCGGCGGACTCGACGGCGCTCGCCTTCGGCTCGGCGTCGTCGTTCAGGTTCGGGTCAGACACGATGGCTGCTTCTTCCTGGATACATATGGGTGGAACATGCGAAAGGGGCGCCGGTGAGGCGCCCTCCGCGGGATCAGCCGAAGACGTACTTGATGACCCGCGCGAATCCGAAGTCAATCACGGTGACGAGACCGATCATGACGACCACGAACACGATCACCACTGCGGTGTACGTAGACAGCTGGCTGCGCGTAGGCCAGACGACCTTGCGGAGCTCGGCGACGATCTGGCGGTAGAACAGCGCGAGACGGCCCAGAGGGCCCTTCTTGCCGCGCTTGCCGCCCTTCCGGGCCTTCTTCTTCGACTCGGGGGCTTCGTCCTCGGCATCAGGCATGTCGATGGAGCCCACGGCGTCCGTCACGCTACTCACCTGATTCCGGGTCGTGGCCGTGCCGCGCCCGGTGGAGCCGCACGGCTGTGCATTGAAGTACGTACATGCGCACACATCCTGGCGAAGGAGTGTGTAGCAGGGCCGGAGGGACTTGAACCCCCAACCGCTGGTTTTGGAGACCAGTGCTCTACCAATTGAGCTACGACCCTTTGTGGTTTCCACCAACCTACCGCATCCTCACCGGCGGGCCGGTCGGGAAAACGGTGCGGCTGATGAAGGCCAACGACAGGTGAGTGTACGTGCTCAGGGCCTCCGCGTCGAACAGACAACTACCGACCGGTCCTGTCCGCATGCTGTCCGACTCCTGTCCGGTCCCTGAAACCCCTGTGCCGTGGGCTTTTCCGGTCTGCGAGCATGGGGGGCATGAGCGCTGCAACTTCTCCGTCCGAGCGCCGGGTCTCGGCCCGCATCGGTGCGATCTCCGAGTCCGCCACCCTCGCCGTCGACGCCAAGGCCAAGGCCCTCAAGGCCGCCGGGCGTCCGGTGATCGGCTTCGGCGCCGGCGAGCCCGACTTCCCGACCCCCGGTTACATCGTGGACGCCGCGATCGAGGCGTGCCGCGACCCGAAGTACCACCGCTACACCCCGGCGGGCGGGCTGCCCGAGCTCAAGGCCGCCATCGCCGCGAAGACGCTGCGCGACTCCGGCTACGAGGTCGACCCGTCCCAGATCCTGGTGACCAACGGGGGCAAGCAGGCCATCTACGAGGCGTTCGCCGCGATCCTCGACCCGGGCGACGAGGTCATCGTCCCCGCCCCGTACTGGACCACCTACCCGGAGTCGATCCGTCTCGCCGGCGGTGTCCCGGTCGAGGTCGTGGCCGACGAGACCACCGGCTACCGGGTCTCGGTCGAGCAGCTCGAGGCGGCGCGGACCGAGCGCACCAAGGTCGTCCTCTTCGTGTCCCCGTCCAACCCGACGGGTGCCGTGTACAGCGAGGCCGAGACCGAGGCGATCGGCCGCTGGGCCGTGGAGCACGGTCTCTGGGTGATGACCGACGAGATCTACGAGCACCTGGTCTACGGTGGCGCGGCCGCCGCCTCGCTCCCCGCGGTCGTGCCCGAGCTGCGTGACCGGTGCGTCGTGGTCAACGGCGTCGCCAAGACCTACGCCATGACCGGCTGGCGGGTCGGCTGGATCATCGGCCCGAAGGACATCGTGAAGGCCGCGACCAACCTTCAGTCGCACGCCACCTCCAACGTCAACAACGTCGCCCAGGCCGCCGCGCTGGCCGCCGTCTCCGGGCCGCTGGACGCGGTCGCCGAGATGCGGACCGCCTTCGACCGCCGCCGCCGGACGATCGTGCGCATGCTCAACGAGATCGACGGCGTGCTCTGCCCGGAGCCCGAGGGCGCGTTCTACGCGTACCCGTCGGTGAAGGCGCTGCTCGGCAAGGAGATCCGCGGCAGGCGCCCGGCGGACTCGGCCGAGCTCGCGGCCCTCATCCTGGACGAGGCCGAGGTCGCCGTGGTGCCGGGCGAGGCGTTCGGCACTCCGGGTTACCTGCGGCTGTCCTACGCCCTGGGCGACGACGACCTCGTCGAGGGCGTCTCCCGGCTCCAGAAGCTGCTGGGCGAGGCCCGCGACTGACGCGCGGCACACGCCCGTCGAGACCGACCCCCGGCTCCGGCCGGGGGTCGTCTTGTTGTTCGAGCGATAACTCACAGGGGGATCCCGCTACCGCGACACCCCTCGCGTGCGGCAAGATCTTCCGATGGAGCGTGACGTACGGCGGTTGCCCAAGGCCCATCTGCACCTGCACTTCACCGGGTCGATGCGGCCCACCACCCTGCTCGAACTGGCGGACAAGTACGGGGTGCATCTCCCCGACGCGCTGACCGGCGGTGAGCCCCCCAGACTGCGGGCCACCGACGAACGCGGCTGGTTCCGTTTCCAGCGCCTCTACGACATCGCCCGGTCCTGCCTGCGCTCGCCGGAGGACATCCAGCGGCTCGTGCGCGAGGCGGCCATGGAGGACGTCGCGGACGGCTCCGGCTGGCTGGAGATCCAGGTCGACCCGACGTCGTACGCCCCGCTGCTCGGCGGGCTGATCCCGGCGATCGAGATCATCCTGGACGCCGTGGACCGCGCGGCGCGCGAGACCGGGCTCGGGATCCGTGTGGTGATCGCGGCGAACCGCATGAAGCATCCGCTGGACGCCCGTACGCTGGCGCGGCTCGCCGTGCGGTACGCGGACCGGGGGGTCGTCGGCTTCGGGCTCTCCAACGACGAGCGCCGCGGGATGGCCCGTGACTTCGACCGTGCCTTCGCCATCGCCCGTGAGGGCGGTCTGCTGGCGGCCCCGCACGGCGGTGAGCTCTCCGGCCCCTCCAGCGTCCGGGACTGCCTGGACGACCTCGACGCGTCCCGGATCGGGCACGGCGTGCGGGCGGCGGAGGATCCGAGGCTGCTGCGCAAGCTCGCCGAGCGGGGGGTGACCTGCGAGGTCTGCCCGGCCTCCAACGTGGCCCTCGGCGTCTACGAGAAGCCCGCCGACGTCCCCCTGCGCACTCTGTTCGACGCGGGCGTGCCGATGGCGCTCGGCGCGGACGACCCGCTGCTGTTCGGTTCCCGGCTGGCCGCGCAGTACGACCTCGTACGCCGCCACCACGGCTTCACCGACGAGGAACTGGCGGAGCTGGCCCGGCAGTCGGTGCGGGGGTCGGTGGCGCCCCTGGACGTGCGGGAGAAGCTGCTGGGCGGCATCGACGCGTGGCTGGCCGGCTGAGGCGCCGGTCCCCCGGGCTTCCCGCGGGCCGGACGCCTACAGGCTGACGCCGACCGTCACCGGTTCGTTGACGAGCGTGACCCCGAAGGCCTCGTGGACCCCGGCGACGACCTCGCGGGCGAGCGCCAGCAGGTCCTCGGTGGTGGCCTCGCCGCGGTTGGTGAGGGCGAGCGTGTGCTTGGTGGAGATGCGCGCGGGGCCCGTGCCGTACCCCTTGGTGAAGCCGGCCCGGTCGATGAGCCAGGCGGCCGAGGTCTTCACGCGCCCGTCGCCCGTGGGGAAGGCCGGGGGCGTGACGCCCGCGCCCAGGCGTTCACCGGCGCGCGCGAGGAAGGCCGCGTGCTCCGCCTCGTCGAGGATCGGGTTGGTGAAGAAGGAGCCCGCCGACCAGGTGTCGTGGTCCTCGGGGTCGAGCACCATGCCCTTGCCGGCCCTCAGCCGGAGGACGGTCCCGGTGGCGGAGGCGGCCGGCACGCGTTCGCCCTGTGCGACGCCCATGGCCTTGGCGGTCTCGGGGTAGCGCAGGGGGGCGGACAGCCCGCCCGCGTCCTCCAGCCCGAAGCGGACGCGGAGCACGACGAAGCGGTCGGGTTCGGCCTTGAAGCGGCTGTGGCGGTACGAGAACGCGCAGACCTCGTTCGGGAGGGTGACCGTCTCCCGGGTGTGCCGGTCGTAGGCGACGACCTCGGTGATGACCGAGGACACCTCCTGCCCGTAGGCACCGACGTTCTGGATCGGCGTCGCCCCGGCGGATCCGGGGATCCCGGCGAGGCACTCGATCCCGGCGAGCCCCGCCTCGACCGTACGGGCCACGGCGTCGGCCCAGACCTCGCCCGCGGCCAGTTCGAGCGCCGTACCGGAGAGTTCGAACCCCTTGGTCGCGATGCGCAGGGCCGTCCCGTCGAAGCCCTTGTCGCCGATGACCAGGTTGGAGCCGCCGCCGATCACCAGGAGCGGGGTGCCGGTGTCGTCGGCCTCGCGCACGGCGGCGATCACCTCCGCGTCCGTGGTCGCCGTCAGGAGGCGGTTGGCCGGGCCGCCGAGGCGGAAGGTGGTCAGGGGGGCGAGGGGGGCGTCGTGGAGTTCCTGCACGGGGACAAGAGTACGGTCCACGGCCCAGGAGCGGGCCATGGACCGTACGTACGGGAAGCGGTCGGGCGGCGGCAGCGGGGCCGCGCCCTCCGGCCGGTGCGGGCGCGCCGTCCCTCCGGGTCCCTCAGGCGAGGCGGACGACGGCGCGGGACATGCCCAGCACCTTCCTGGCGTCGCTCATGACCGTCAGGTCGACCCGTACGAGGTTGTCGTCCAGCTTCGCGGCGACCTTGCCGCTGACCTCGATCAGCGCCCCGGTGCCGTCGTTCGGCACGACCACCGGCTTGGTGAACCGCACGCCGTACTCGACGACCGCGCCCGGGTCGCCGGCCCAGTCGGTGACCACGCGGATGGCCTCGGCCATGGTGAACATGCCGTGCGCGATCACGTCGGGCAGCCCGACCTCGACCGCGAACTTCTCGTTCCAGTGGATCGGGTTGAAGTCTCCGGAGGCGCCCGCGTACTGCACCAGCGTCGCGCGGGTCACCGGGAAGGACCGGGCCGGCAGTTCCGTACCGACCTCGACCGCTCCGTAAGCGACGGTCGCCGTCATCACGCCTCCTCGGCGGCGCGCGCCACCAGCTTCGTCCACGCGGTCACCACGTGTTCACCGGACTCGTCGTGCACCTCGCCGCGGATGTCCAGGATGTCGTTGCCCGCCATCGTCTTGATGGCCTCGATGGTCGAGGTGACCGTCAGCCGGTCCCCCGCCCGCACGGGACGCACATAGGCGAACTTCTGGTCGCCGTGCACCACGCGGCTGTAGTCCAGCCCGAGCTGCGGGTCCTGGATCACCTGGCCCGCGGCCCTGAAGGTGATGGAGAACACGAACGTCGGCGGGGCGATCACGTCCGCGTACCCCAGGGCCTTGGCGGCTTCCGGGTCGGCGTAGACAGGGTTGGTGTCGCCCACCGCCTCCGCGAACTCCCGGATCTTCTCCCGGCCGACCTCGTACGCCGGGGTGGGCGGATAGGTCCGCCCCACGAAGGACTGGTCGAGCGCCATGAGCCCGGTACCTCCTGATGAAATGTCGAATGAGGGGCGAAGTACCACCCGGATCACCGGATAAAACGACACGAGGCCGCCCCCAGTGGGGACGGCCTCGTGTACGAGCCTGTTTCAGCGCGTTTCGCGGTGCGCGGTGTGCGAGTTGCAGCGCGGGCAGTGCTTCTTCATCTCAAGACGGTCCGGGTTGTTACGCCGGTTCTTCTTGGTGATGTAGTTCCGCTCCTTGCACTCCACGCAGGCCAGCGTGATCTTCGGGCGGACGTCGGTGGCAGCCACGTGAGTGCTCCTTGGACGGACGGATGGACGGATGAACGCAAAAAAGAGTAGCCGATCGAAGGACCGACCCCACAATCGGCTACCGTTAGTAGCGGTGACCGGACTTGAACCGGTGACACAGCGATTATGAGCCGCTTGCTCTACCGACTGAGCTACACCGCTTTGATGCCGGGCTTCCCCCGCCGAAGCGGGGTGACCCGATCACCAGAGCCCCAATGCGGAATCGAACCGCAGACCTTCTCCTTACCATGGAGACGCTCTACCGACTGAGCTATTGGGGCGAGCGAGGAAGACATTACACGGTCTCTCGCCGATCGCCCAAATCCGTTTCCGTCGCCCCCGCCAGGGCCTTTCCCGCCCTCGCCGCCACCCCCCTGATCAGGCCCTTGATCAGCACGGATCCCGGCGCGGCGGACCACCTCACGCGGCCTCCCGGCACCGCGGGGCCCGCCCGTCCCACGGGCCACATTCGTACGACTAATTCGCTCCTCCTCGGAGCGGGCATGACCCCCGCCTAGGCTCGCCGCACTCTGCGTGATCTCGCATTCCTTCCAGGAGCGGCGCGATGCCCGAACGTCCCAGTGCCGCGCCCGTGCTCCTCCTCAGCGGGGCGCGGCTCCCGGACGGGCGCACCGTCGACGTGCGGATCGGCGGTCCCCGCATCGAGGAGGTCGGGGCCGCGGGCAGCCTGACCTCCCCGGGGACCCGCCTGGACCTGCGTGGCTACCTGCTGCTGCCGGCCCCCGCCGAGCCCCACGCCCACCCCGGCACCGCGCTGACCGCCATGGCGCAGGACCCGCCGTCCCGGCGGCCCGAGGACGTACGGCGCCGCGCCACGGAGGCCGCGCTGCTCCAGCTCAGCCACGGGGCCACCGCGGTGCGCGCCCATGTGCGCGTCGGCGGCGTACAGGGCCTCGGGCCGCTGGAGGGGGTCCTGGCGGCCCGCCGTTCGCTGCGCGGGCTCACCGAGCTGACCGCCGTGGCCGTGCCGCCGGTGCTCACCGGTGCCGCGGGCGCCGACGGCCTCGCCGCGCTCCGGGACGCCGTGCGGATGGGCGCGGGGGTGATCGGCGGCCGGCCCGACCTCGACCCCGACCCGGCGGGCCACACCGAAGCCGTCCTGGAGCTCGCCGCCGCCCACGGCCGCCCGGTCGACCTGCACACCGACGGCGCCGACCCGGCCGCCCTCGCCCGGCTGGCCGCGCTGGCCGGAGGGTTCCGGCCCGGCGTCTGCCTGAGCCCCTGCGCGGGCCTCTCACGGCTTCCCTACGAGGAGGCGGCCCGGACGGCCGACCGGCTCGCGGCCGCCGCCGTGACGGTGGTCTGCCTCCCCCAGGGGGCCTGCCCCTGCGCCGGGCTCCGGGGGACACCGCCCGTACGGCTGCTGCGCTCCGCCGGGGTGCGGGTGGCGGCGGGCAGCGGCGCGCTGCGCGACCGGACCAACCCGGTCGGCCGGGGGGACCCCCTGGAGGCGGCGTACCTGCTCGCCTCGCAGGAGGGCCTCAGCCCCGAACAGGCCTACGACACCGTCTCCGGCGCCGCGAGGACGGCCCTGGGCCTGCCCGGGGTGCGCGTCGAGGCCGGCTCCCCGGCGGAACTGCTGGCCGTGCGCGGGGACGGCCTGGCGGGGGCGCTCTCCCTCGCGTACAGCAGGATCGTGGTGCACCGCGGACGGGTGGCGGCGCGGACCAGCGCCGTGCGCGAGTACCGCGACTCGGGGGCCGCCGCGTCCGCCCTCGACCTCCCCCGCCAGGGGCGCTCCGATTCCGGCCCCGGCGGCGGGCCTTGAGCGGGAGCGGGCCGCGCGGCGTACGGTCGGAAGCATGCGCATTGTCATTGCAGGTGGACATGGTCAGATCGCGCTGCGGCTGGAGCGGCTGCTCGCCGCGCGCGGTGACGAAGCGGTGGGCGTCATCCGTAATCCGCAGCAGAGCGAGGAGCTGAGGGCGGCGGGTGCGGAGCCCGTCGTCCTTGACCTCGAATCGGCGTCCGTCGAGGAGACGGCGGAGGTCCTGAGGGGCGCCGACGCGGTGGTCTTCGCGGCCGGGGCCGGGCCGGACAGCGGCTCGGCGCGCAAGGACACGGTGGACCGCGGAGCGGCCGTGCTCTTCGCGGACGCGGCGGAGCGGGCGGGCGTACGGCGTTACGTCGTGGTGTCCTCCATGGGCGCCGACCCCGCCCACACCGGCGACGAGGTCTTCGACGTCTACCAGCGGGCCAAGGGCGAGGCGGACGCGTACGTACGTTCCAGGGGCGGTCTGGACTGGACGATCCTGCGCCCCGGGATGCTGACGAACGACGCGGGCACGGGCCAGGTCCTGCTGGCCGCCTCGACCGGCCGGGGTCCGGTTCCCCGCGACGACGTGGCGGCGGTGCTGGTGGAGCTGCTGGACACCCCGGCCACGGCGGGCCTGACGCTGGAGCTGATCAGCGGGAGCAAGCCGGTGACGGTCGCGGTGAAGGACATCGCGGGGAATTGAGCCCCGCCGTCCGGCCGGTACGCACCGGACGGACGGACCGCGGCATACCGGCCTGGTCCGGCCGGCGGGGCCGGGCCGGCCGGCGGGGCCGGGCCGGCCGGCGGGGCCGCGGCGTCGCGGAGTGGTGTGGGTTGCGAGGCGGTACGGGCGGGGCTTTCCGCGGCGCGGCGACGCGGAGCGGTGGGGGCAGCCCGACTCGGGCGCCGGCGGTGCGGGGCGCCTTCACGCGGCGCGAGGCGTTCCGGGCCGCCGGAGCGTTCGCGGGATAGCGTCGGCCGCATGGACGGTGGCCTTGATCGCCGAGGGTGGCTCCCCTGCTTCCTGAGCGGGGCGGTGTTCGCCGTGTGCATGGCGGGCACCACCCTGCCCACGCCTCTCTACAGCCTCTACCAGGACAAGCTCGGCTTCTCCGAGCTGACGGTGACCGTGGTGTACGCCGTGTACGCCTTCGGTGTCATCGGGGTGCTCCTGCTGGCGGGCAACGCCTCCGACGCGGTGGGCAGGCGTCCGGTGCTGCTGTGGGGCCTGGTCTGCGCGGCGGCGAGCGCCGCCTGCTTCCTGTGCGCCACCGCGCTGGGCTGGCTCTACGCGGGACGGCTCCTGTCGGGCCTGTCGGCCGGGCTGTTCACCGGCGCGGCCACGGCGTACGTCATGGAACTGGCGCCGGGAAAGGGCTCCCCCAGGGCCTCGTTCGTCGCGACGGCCGCCAACATGGGCGGCCTGGGCTGCGGTCCGCTGCTCGCCGGGATCCTCGCGCAGTACGCCCCCTGGCCGCTGTACCTGCCCTTCGTCGTGCACCTGGCGCTGCTGGCCGTCTCGGCGGCCGTCCTGCTCGGCCTGCGGGAGACCGTGGCCGAGCGGCGGCCCCTGAGCACCGTGCGCCCTCAGCGGCCCGGTCTGCCGCCCGAGGTCCGCGCGGCGTTCCGGCCTGCGGCGCTCGCCTCCTTCGTGGGGTTCGCGCTGTTCGGGGTGTTCACCTCGGTCAGCCCGGCGTTCCTCTCCGAGTTCCTGGACGTGGACAACCGCGCGGTGAGCGGGCTGATCGTGGCGCTGGCGTTCTTCGCCTCGATCGCCGGGCAGTCGGCGGTCGGCCGGATCGGCGAACGGCGCTCGCTGCCGCTGGGCTGCGCGGGCCTCCTCGGCGGGCTGGCGCTGCTGGCGGCCGCCCTGTGGTGGCAGGTGCTGCCCCTGGTCGTACTGAGCGCGCTCCTCGGAGGCGCGGGCCAGGGCCTGGCCTTCCGGGCGGCCCTGTCCCAGGTGGCGGCGGCGTCGCCCCCGGACCGCCGGGCGGCGGTGATCTCGACGCTGTTCGTGGTGGCGTACGCGGGCATCTCACTGCCGGTGATCGGCGTGGGCATCCTCACGGGCCACATCGGCCTCCGGGACGCGGGGCTGGTCTTCATCGCGTGCATGGCGGTCCTGGTGGCGTGCGCGGGCGTCTATCTGCTGCGGCGCCCCTCGGGTACCGGAACGCTGGCTGCCCGGAGGGCGGACGGGCGCCGTTCCCGCTGATCAGGGCGGGTTCCACGCGCGAAGCACGCAGGGGCTCGGAGCCTGCGGAACGCTGTCCTGCCGCCACCGGTGAGGGCGGGGTCCCGCCCTGCCGGGTCCGGCACCCTCCGCTCATCATCTCTCCGCTCCACGGAATGCTGTTCGACCAAGCACTCTTGACCACCGTGCACTTTGCATCGCAAAGTTAGCCCGAGGGAGCCGCTGACCGGTCGCTCCCTGCCGGCGCTGCTGAAGCGCGACCGCAAGGGGGACATCGTGGGAACACCATCACCGGACAGCACGGGAGTCGGACCGGCGGCGCGAGCAGCCGACCTGCTGGCGGGAGCGGAGGGCCTGCGGGCCAGAACCCGTGCGCAGATGGACGGCGCGTGGGCATCCCTTCTCGGCTTCGGGCTTCTCGGGCTGGCGGCCGCCCCGATGGCCCTGCACGCCTTCGGCTTCGGAGCCCACCGCCGCAGCATCAGGTCGTATTCGGCTCTCGCCTACGCCGAATGGACCGGCCTGTGCGTCGTTCACGAACCGGGGACCCCCTGCCGGGCGGGCGAGTTCGACGGCGCCACCCTGCGGTTCGTGGCGTGGGGCGTGTGGTTCGCGCTCCTCCCCCTGGCGTGGTTCCTCTTCGCCCGCTGGTACCGCCTGCGTGGCGAATCCCGGGGCGTGGTCCCCCGGCGGGGCGCATGGCTCCGAACGACGGGCATCACGACCGTGGCGATCACGGCCGTCCTGCTGGTGCTGATCTTCGGCAGGAACCAGCCGTGGGAAGCCGCGGTGCTGGAGAACCGCTACGCCTCTCCCTGGTACGTGGTCGGGATCGGACTCATCGCCCTCGGTGTGACCGAACGCAGGTGGATCGCCGCCGCCGCCGGCGCCGCTCACGCCCTGCTGCTCACCGGCTACTTCAGCGCCCCCTGGGGAAGCGGATGGCTCCCCTGGCAACATCCGGCCCACCCCGGCTGGTCCGACGGTCCCCAGTTCAAGGCACTGCTGCTCGCCGCCGTCCTGCTCCTCGCCGGACTGGCCGAGTGGGCGACGGCCCGCCGCCGGGCCGCGTCCGGTCCCGTGGATACGGGTACGGTTGCCGCATGAGTGTCGGGGGTTCGGCCGCTACGGGGGATGACCAGGAAGGACTTCATCCCACCCAGTCGCTGGACGACACCGTCCACCAGCGGGTGCGGCTCGGGGTCCTCACCATCGCCCGGGAAGCCGATCGGGTCGAGTTCGGCTTCCTGAAGAAGCAGTTGGCCGTCACGGACGGAAACCTCTCACGGCATCTGCGGGTGCTGGAGGAATCGGGTCTGATCACCGTGGAGAAGGGCTACGCAGGCAGGCGTCCCCGGACGTGGGTCGCCCTCACCCGCGAAGGTGCCAGGGCTCTGGACGTCGAACTGCGGGCCCTGTGCGCACTCGTCCTCCGCCTGGAAGGCCATCACCCGGCTCCTGGTCCGTCCAGCACATCGACCATCGGCGCGGGAGCGGACCCGGCCGTCCCGCCGGAGGCGGGATCGGGCTGAGACATCGCGGGCGGCCGGGACCGCGCCTCACGCCTCCACACACGCAGAAACCCCGCCCGACCTGCGGCTAAAGCAGGTCGGACGGGGTTTCCCGTCCTGTGGCGGCGCCAGGGTTCGAACCTGGGTAGGCTGAGCCGGCAGATTTACAGTCTGCTCCCTTTGGCCACTCGGGCACACCGCCTGGAACTGCGCCTCGGGTCCGGTTTCAGGCCCTTGGCGACGACGTAAACGATACCTGATGCCCAGGGGTGCTACGCCACCCGGTTGATCAGCGCCGGGTGCGGGCGCGGGTGGCTAGGCTTTGTGCCGTACCCCAACGCATACGACGCAAGGAGCCACACGTCATGGCCGACTCCAGTTTCGACATCGTCTCGAAGGTCGAGCGGCAGGAGGTCGACAACGCCCTCAACCAGGCCGCGAAGGAGATCTCCCAGCGCTACGACTTCAAGGGCACGGGCGCGTCGATCTCCTGGTCCGGCGAGAAGATCCTGATGGAGGCGAACGGCGAGGAGCGGGTCAAGGCCATCCTCGACATCTTCCAGTCCAAGCTGATCAAGCGTGGGATCTCCCTGAAGTCGCTGGACGCGGGTGAGCCACAGCTTTCCGGCAAGGAGTACAAGATCTTCGCCACGATCGAGGAGGGCATCTCCCAGGAGAACGCCAAGAAGGTGGCGAAGATCATCCGCGATGAGGGCCCGAAGGGCGTCAAGGCGCAGGTCCAGGGCGAGGAGCTGCGGGTCAGCTCCAAGAGCCGGGACGACCTCCAGGCGGTGCAGGCGCTGATCAAGGGCAAGGACCTCGACTTCGCGGTGCAGTTCGCCAACTACCGGTAGACGGTTCGCTGCCGTGTGCAGCGGGTCTCGGGCGGGGCGGGGCGTGCCGGTGGGCACGGCCCGCCCCGTTGCCGTTTCCGCGGGGGCGGAGGGGGCGTGGTTCAGCGGCGGTCGCGGGAGTTGCCGAAGAGCAGCCGGTAGGCGATCAGCAGGACGAGGGATCCCGCGATGGCGGCGATCCAGGTGGCCGTGTCGTAGAAGTCGGTGTTGATGGGCCGGTCCAGGAACTGGGACGACAGCCAGCCGCCCAGGAACGCGCCCACGATGCCGATGAGGGTGGTGCCGATGATGCCGCCGGGGTCGCGGCCCGGCAGGAGGAGTTTGGCTATGGCTCCGGCCAGCAGCCCGAGGATGATCCAACTGATGATGCTCATGTTCGCGTTCCTACCCGTCACTTGTTCCTGCAAGCCAAGACGCACGGGGGGACGGGTACGGTTGCCGGCCGGGCCGCCCGGCTAGCGGGTCGCGAACGGCTGGTCCGTGCGGACGATCTCCTTGCCGAAGGGCATCAGCGAGACCGGGATGAGCTTGAAGTTCGCGATGCCCAGCGGGATGCCGATGATCGTGACGCACAGGGCGATGCCGGTGAGGATGTGGCCGAGCGCGAGCCACCAGCCGGCCAGGATCACCCAGAGGACGTTGCCGATGAGCGAGGCCCCTCCGGCGTCGTGGCGGTCGACGACGGTGTAGCCGAAGGGCCAGAGGGCGTAGACGCCGATGCGGAACGCGGCCACGCCGAAGGGGATGCCGATGATCGTGATGCAGAGCAGGAGCCCTGCGGCGATGTAGCCGAGGAACATCCAGAGTCCGCACAGGATCAGCCATATGACGTTCAGGATTGTCTTCACGGTCGATACCCTGCCATCTGCTCGAGTCGGGAGATGCGTTCGGCCATGGGCGGGTGGGTGGAGAACATCTTGGACATGCCCTGACCGGGACGGAACGGGTTCGCGATCATCATGTGGCTCGCGGTCTCGATCCGGGGTTCGGGTGGGAGCGGAAGCTGTCTGGTGCCGGCGTCGAGCTTGCGCAGGGCGGACGCCAGGGCGAGCGGGTCGCCGGTGAGCTGGGCCCCGGACGCGTCGGCCTGGTACTCGCGGGAGCGGCTCACGGCGAGCTGGATCACGGAGGCGGCGAGCGGGCCCAGGATCATGATCAGGAGCATCCCGAGGATGCCCGGGCCCTCGTCGTCGTCGGACCGGCCGACGGGGATGAGCCACGCGAAGTTGACCAGGAACATGACGACCGAGGCGAGGGCGCCCGCGACGGACGAGATGAGGATGTCGCGGTTGTAGACATGGCTCAGCTCGTGGCCCAGGACGCCGCGCAGCTCCCGCTCGTCCAGGATCTGGAGGATCCCCTCGGTGCAGCACACGGCGGCGTTGCGCGGGTTGCGGCCGGTGGCGAAGGCGTTGGGGGCCTGGGTCGGAGAGATGTAGAGCCGGGGCATGGGCTGGCGCGCGGCGGTGGAGAGCTCGCGGACGGTGCGGTAGAGCTGCGGCGCCTCGAATTCGCTGACCGGGCGTGCCCTCATCGCGCGCAGGGCGAGCTTGTCGCTGTTCCAGTACGCGTAGGCGTTGGTGGCGAGCGCGACGAGGAGGGCCACGATCAGGCCGGTCCGTCCGAAGAAGCTGCCGATGACGAGGATGAGGGCCGAGAGGCCCCCGAGGAGTACAGCGGTTCTCAGCCCGTTGTGCCGGCGGTGCACGGTACGCCCTCCTAAGTGGTGCAGCAGGGGAACCCTTGCTCGGTGGTGCTCCACTTTCCAGTGGAGCCTCCCGTACTGGTCAACGCGAGGCGAAGGGAGCTAGTTCCCTTGTGCGAGGTGGCCACGGGCACAGGCAGAAGGGGCGGATCCGGTCGGATCCGCCCCTGGGCCGTACGGGTGGCCTGCCGCGCCCGGGCCGGTGACGGCCCGCGGCAGCGGGTCAGCGCTGGGCGGGGAGCCCGGCGAGCGCGCGGGCTTCCGCGTCGGGTTCGACGTCGCTGGTGCAGTGGGCGCAGCGGGTGGCGACGGCGGGGATCTCGGTGAAGCAGCGGGGGCAGTCGCGGAGCGCGGCCTTGATGTCCGCCTTCTCCTCCTCCGCCTTGGCGGTGAAGCGGTTCTGGACCTTGGCCATGGGCACGACGACCAGGAAGTAGAGGACGGCGGCGGTGATGAGGAAGGCGATGGCGGCGCTGATGAAGAGGCCGTAGGGGAAGATCGCGCCGTCGACGGTGAAGGTGGCCTTGCTGAAGTCCCCGGTTCCGCGGGTGAAGAGGCCGATCAGCGGCACGATGAACGCGTTGCTGAAGCCGGTGACCACGGCGGTGAAGGCCGCTCCGACGGCGAGGCCGATGGCCATCGAGATGACGTTCCCGCGGAGGATGAAGTCCTTGAACCCGTTCAGCACCGCTCTGGCTCCTCTGTGCTCTTCTTGCGTGCTCGTCCTGCGCGCTTCGTTGCGTGACGCGTGCACGCATGACCATGCCCTGTGCGTGGCTCCACGGGCAAGCCGGTCGGTGGGCGTCAGAAGAGGCTGACGGCCGCGAAGCGGAGGATGAGCTGGGGGGCACCGGACAGTGTGATTCCGGCTACTGCGGTGAGGGCGATCGCCACGGTGAGCGGGGCGGGGACGCGGTGCGCGGGTGCCGGGGGCGCCGCCTCGGCTGCGCTGTCCGGCTCCGGTGCCCGGAAGAGCGCGGCGGTCCACCGAAGGTAGTAGTAGAGCGCGATCACGACGTTGACGGCCATCACGACGGCGAGCCAGCCGAGTCCGGCGTCGACCGCCGCCGAGAAGACGGTGACCTTGGCGAACAGGCCGATGATGCCGGGGGGCAGGCCCGCCAGGCAGAGCAGGAAGAAGCCCAGGGCGAGGGCGGCCAGGGGGCGGGTGGCGTACAGGCCGCGGTAGTCGCCGAGGCGGTTGCCGGGGTGGGTGCGGGCGACGAGGGCGGCGACCGCGAAGGCCCCGAGGTTCACCACGGCGTACATCAGGGCGTAGGCGACGGTGGAGCCGATCTGCTCGTCGCTGGAGTACGCGGCGGCGGCGATCGGGACCAGGAGGTAGCCGGCCTGGCCGACGGACGACCAGGCCAGGAGGCGTACGGCGCTGCGGGCGCGGGTGGCGGTCTGCCGGAGTGCGGCGAGGTTGCCGACGGTCATGGTGAGCGCGGCGAGGAAGGCCAGCGCGGGGCCCCAGACGTCGGCGTACGAGGGGAAGCCGATCACGGTGACGAGGACGAGGCCGGAGAAGCCGACCGCCTTGCCGACGACCGAGAGGTAGGCGGCGATGGGCAGGGGGGCTCCGACGTAGGTGTCGGGGACCCAGAAGTGGAACGGTGCCGCGGCCGTCTTGAAGGCGAAGCCGACGAGGGTGAGGACGACGCCGGCCCGGGCGAGGGTGGTGAGGGGGCCGGGGACGTCGTCGAGGCGGGCGGCGATCTCGGTGAGGTGCATGGTGCCGGTGGCCGCGTAGACGAAGCTGACGCCGAGGAGCATGACGGCGGTGGCGACCACGGACGAGAGGAAGAACTTCAGGGCCGCCTCGGAGGAGCGGCGGTCTCCGCGTTTGATGCCGACGAGGGCGAACGCGGGCAGCGAGGCGACTTCGAGGGCGACGACGAGGGTGGCGAGGTCCCGGGCGGCGGGCAGCAGGGTGGCCCCCGCGGCGGAGGACAGCAGCAGGAACCAGAACTCGCCCGCGGGGAGCTTGCGGGTGTCGCCGAGGGAGAGCAGCGCGGTGAGCAGGGCTCCGCCGAGCACGAGGGCCTGGATGACGAGCGCGAAGTGGTCGGCGGTGTAGCTGCAGGCGTGGGACCCGTCGGTGAGGCAGAAGGTGGAGCGGTCCCCTGCGCGCAGCGGGAGGAGGGGCGCGAGGGCGGCCACGAGCCCGGCGACGGCCCCGTAGCCGAGGAGCGGCTTGTGCCGCTCGGCGACGAAGAGGTCGGCCACGAGGACGAGCAGGGCCACGGCCGCCGTGATGACGGGGGGTGCGATCGCGAGCCAGTCGACGGACTGGACGAGGCTCGCCGCCCCGGTTGCGCTGTCGGCTGCCACGGTCACGACTTGCCTCCTGCGAGGAGCTTCTGCACGGCCGGGTCGGTGAGGCCGAGGAGGACGGCGGGCCAGAGGCCGGCGAGGACGGTCAGGGCGGCGAGCGGCGTCCAGGCGGCGAACTCGTGGCGCTGGATGTCGGCGACCGGGTGCGGCTGCTCACGGGGTTCGCCCATGCAGACGCGGCGTACGACGAGGAGCATGTACGCGGCCGTGAGCAGGGTGCCGAGGGCGCCGATGGACATGAAGGTGAGGAAGGCGGGGCGGCTGAGCCCTTCGGCGGGGTCGAAGGCGCCGAACAGCGTGAGCATCTCGCCCCAGAATCCGGCGAGGCCGGGCAGTCCGAGCGAGGCGACGGCCGCGAAGGCGAGGAGGCCTCCGAGCCGGGGGGCGGCGCCGTAGAGGGCGGCCCCCGTGGCCCCGGACAGGGTGTCCAGGTCGGCCGTGCCGTAGCGGTCCTTGATGGCTCCGACCAGGAAGAACAGCAGGCCGGTGATGAGGCCGTGGGCGATGTTCGCGAAGAGCGCGCCGTTGACTCCGGTGGGGGTCATGGTGGCGATGCCGAGGAGCACGAAGCCCATGTGGCCCACGGAGGAGTACGCGATCAGGCGCTTCAGGTCGCCCTTGGCGCCGGGGCGGACGAGGGCGAGGCAGGCGAGGGAGCCGTAGACGATCCCGACGACGGCGAACGCGGCGAGGTAGGGCGCGAAGGTCTGCATCCCGTCGGGGGTGGCGGGCAGCAGGATGCGGACGAACCCGTACGTACCCATCTTCAGCAGGACGCCGGCGAGGAGGACGGAGCCGACGGTCGGGGCCGCCGTGTGGGCGTCGGGCAGCCAGCTGTGCAGGGGCCACATCGGGGTCTTCACCGCGAGGCCGATCCCGACGGCCAGTACGGCGATGACCTGCACCGATGTGGTGAGGCCGCGGCCGTTGTCAGTGGCGAGTGCCACCATGTCGAAGGTGCCGCCGTTCAGCCCGATGACGAGCAGCCCGAGCAGCATGATCACGGAGCCGAGCAGCGTGTACAGGATGAACTTCCAGGCTGCGGGCTGCTTCCGGTCGCCGCCCCAGCGGGCGATCAGGAAGTACATCGGGATGAGGACCATCTCGAAGGCCAGGAAGAACAGCAGCAGGTCGAGGACGGCGAAGGTCGCGAGGGTGCCGGACTCGAGGAGGAGGACGAGAGCGACGAAGGCCTTCGGGGAGGGGCCCGCGGGGGGCTTGAAGTAGCTGTGGAGCGCGCAGAGGAAGGTCAGCAGCGCGGTCAGCACGAGAAGGGGGAGCGAGATGCCGTCGGTACCGAGGTGGATCCGGACGTCCAGTGCCGGGATCCAGCTGATGTCCGTGGTGGCCTGCATCCTCGACGGGTGGCCGTGGTCGAATCCCGCGGCGAGGACGAGCGCGGCGAGGAGGACGGCGCCGGTGACGGTCACGCCGTGGCGGAGCACGGCCTGGTCGGGGTTCCTGCCCTTGAGCCCGGGAGGGGCGGGCAGGAGCGCGGCGGCCGCGCCGAGGAGCGGGGCGACGACGATGAACGCCAGAAGGAACTGCATCACGGATGCGCTGATATCGAACACGGCTCACGCCCCGGCGTAGACGTTGGCAAGGACGACGGCGGCGATCGCCAGGACGAGGGTTCCGGCGAGCAGTGCGCCGAGGTAGGTCTGCACGTTGCCGGTCTGGGCGCGGCGGATCAGGGTGCCGAGTCCGCGGGCGATTCCGCCCGCGCCGCGTACGTAGGTGTCGACGACCTCACGGTCCAGGAAGCGGACGAGCCGCGCGGCGGCCTCGGTGGGGCGGACGAACAGCGCCGTGTACAGGGCGTCGAGGTGGAAGCCGGTGACCGCGTGGCGGTGCAGCGGGCCCAGCAGGAGCCTGCCGGGGTCCGACGGGTCGGGGGCGTCCGCGATGGTGCCGTACGCCGCGGTGTGCGAGGCCATCGCCTCGGCCTCCACGAGGGCGGGTTCCGCGTCGGGGTGGGCGGCGACCGCGCCGACCGGGGGCCGGTCGGCGAGGGCCGTGGTGTGGCGCCAGGTCCCGTAGGTGACGAGCCCGCCGACGAGGCCGACACCGGTGGAGAGGACGGCGGTCGTGAGGGAGGGGCTGAGGCTGTGTCCGTCGAACCAGTCGGTGATGACTCCGGTGGTGAGGCCGAAGGCGATCGTGGGGACGGCGAGGACCCAGAGGACGGAGGTCATCGCGACGGGCTGCCTGCCGTGGTCGGCGGTCTCGGGGCCGCGTCCGCGGAAGGTCAGGAGCCACAGCCGGGTGGCGTAGGCGGCGGTGAGGACCGCGGCGACGAGTCCGGCGACGAGGACGGTCCAGCCGGCCGCCGCCGGGGCGATGTCGCGGTCGCCGAAGGCGGTGTGCTCGGCGGCGACGAGGACGGCTTCCTTGGAGAAGAAGCCGGCGAACGGGGGGATGGCGGCCAGCGCGAGGAGGGCGACGGTCATGGTCCAGTAGGCGTCGGGAACGCGCTTCGCGAGCCCGCCCATGCGGGACATGGCGGCGAGTGAGTTGGTGCCCGCCGCGTGGATGACGACGCCCGCGGCGAGGAAGAGGACGGCCTTGAACGCACCGTGCGAGATGAGGTGGAAGACGGCGGCGCCGCGGTCGCCGACGGCCAGGGCGCCGGACATGTAACCGAGCTGGCCGATGGTCGAGTAGGCGAGGACGCGTTTGATGTCGTCCTGGGCGAGGGCGGCGAGTCCGGAGCCGATCATCGTGACGGCCGCCATCACGGCGAGGACGACCAGGGCGGCACCGGACGCGGCGAAGACGGGGAGGAGCCGGGCCACGAAGTAGATGCCGGCGGCGACCATCGTCGCGGCGTGGATGAGCGCGGAGACGGGGGTGGGGCCGGCCATCGCGTCGGGCAGCCATGTGTGCAGCGGGAACTGCGCGGACTTGCCCGCGACGCCTGCGAGGAGCAGCAGGGCGATGAGGGTGGGGTGGTCGAGGCCGCCGTTGCCGACGGCGGCCAGGATGCCGGTGATACGGAACGTGCCGGTGTCCGCGGCGAGCGCGAACAGGCCGATGAGGAAGGGCACGTCGCCGAGCTTGGTGACGAGGAAGGCCTTCAGGGAGGCCGCGCGTGCTTCGGAGGTCTCCCAGTAGTGGCCGACGAGGAAGTACGAGCAGATGCCCATGATCTCCCAGCCGACCAGGAGCACCATGAGGTCGCCGGAGTAGACGACGAGCAGCATCGCGGAGGTGAAGAGGGAGACGAGGGCCGCGTACGACGGGTAGCGGGCGTCGTCCTTGAGGTACGCCGTCGAGTAGATCTGCACGCAGGTGGCGACGAGTCCGACGAGGACGGCGACGAGGACGGCGAAGCCGTCCAGGTGCAGGGCCAGGTCGATCGGGACGGAACCGGTGGGGGTCAGCTGGGTCGCGGCGTCGATGGCCCGGCCGCCGCCCTGGCGGGCGGCGACGACGACGGCGAGGACGGCGGCGGCGAGGGTCGGCAGGACGGCCAGGGGGCGTACGAAGCCGGGAGCGCTCCGGCCCAGGAGCAGTCCTGCGGCGGCCCCCAGGAAGGGGAGGAGGGGGACGAGGACGGCGAGGGTCGTGGTGGTCACGCGGTGGCCTCTGCCTTCTTTGCCTTCCCTGCCGGAGCAGTGGCCTGGTCTGCGGTGGTGTCCCCGTCGGCGTCGGCGTCATCGGGGAGCGTCTCGGCGTCGTCGGTCTCCGCGGTGTCGCGGAGGCGGTCGACGTCCGCGCTGCCGCGGTTGCGGTGGACGGCCAGGACGATGGCGAGGCCGATGCCGATCTCGGCCGCCGCGATGGCGATCGTGAAGAGGGTGAGGGCCTGCCCCGCGTGGACGGCGTCGCGGAGCCAGACGTCGAAGGCGACGAGGTTGAGGTTGACGGCGTTGAGCATCAGCTCGACGGACATCAGGACGAGGATCGCGTTGCGGCGGGCGAGTACCCCGTACAGCCCGGTGCAGAAGATGAGGGCGGCGAGGACGGCGGGATAGGCGAGGTGCATCAGCTCTGGTCCTCCCGGTCGGGAGCCGGTCGCTCCGCGCGGCCCCGGGTGCCCGGGCCGTCCTGCGTGCTCCGGCCGTCCCGCGTTCCTCCGGCGCCCCGCGGGGCACTGCCGGCCGGGGTGCTCCGGCCGGTCCGCGGGCCCTCCTGGTCCTGGCGGTGCTTGCGGGAGAGGACGATCGCTCCCACGAGGGCGGCGAGGAGCAGGACGGAGAGCGCTTCGAAGGGGAGCACCCAGTGCCGGAAGAGGAACTCGCCGGAGGCCTTGGTGGAGCCCTGTGCGGGTCCGTCGAGATCGATCCAGGTGGCGCGGAAGGCGTCCACGACGACCCAGACGAGGGTGCCTGCGGCGGCGATCGAGACGGCGAGGGCGATCCACCGGTTGCCCGAGTCGGCGTCCGGGGACCGGCCGATGGGGGCTCTGGTGAGCATCAGCCCGAAGAGGAGGAGGACCACGACGGAACCGACGTAGATCAGGACCTGCACCCATGCGATGAACTCGGCCGTGAGCAGGAGGTACTCGACCGCTATGCCGCCGAGTGCCACGACGAGCCAGAGGGCGGCGTGCACGAGCTGCCTGGTGGTGACGGTGATGAGTGCCGCGCCGAAGGTGACGATCCCGACCAGCAGGAAGGCGATCTCGACGCCGGTGGGCGAGAGGAAGCCGGGGTGGCCGGAGGTGGCCGTGAGGAGACCGGGGTGGCCGGAGGTGGGAGAGAGAAGACCGGGGTGGCCGGCGTGGCCGACGGTGGCCGCGAGAAGACCGGCGGTGGCTGCGGGGATCACTCCTGACCCTCCCGTCCCGCCGCGCGGTCCGGGTGCGCGTCCTGGGAGTCCTGCGCCTCGCGGGCTTCCTGCGCCGCCTTGTCCTCCTGGGCCCGGAGCTTGTCCGCCGTCTTGCGGGCGGCGGCGATCTCCTTGGGCTCCTCGGCTCCCGGGTCGAGCGCGGGCGGCTCGGGAACGGTCCACATCCACTCGCGGAGCTTGTCGCGCTCGTGGGTCAGCTCGTGGATGTCCGTCTCCGCGTACTCGAACTCGGGCGACCAGAACAGCGCGTCGAAGGGACACACCTCGATGCAGATACCGCAGTACATGCACAGGGCGAAGTCGATCGCGAAGCGGTCCAGGACATTGCGGCTGCGCTCACGGCCGCCGGGGGCGGCGGGAGGCACCGTCTCCTTGTGGGAGTCGATGTAGATGCACCAGTCGGGGCATTCGCGGGCGCAGAGCATGCAGACCGTGCAGTTCTCCTCGAACAGCCCGATGACGCCCCGCGTACGGGGCGGCAGTTCGGGCTGGACGTCCGGGTACTGCGCGGTGACCGTGCGCTTCGTCATGGTCCGCAGGGTCACGGCGAGGCCCTTGGCCAGGCCTGAACCGGGGATCGGGGGCACTAGTGGATCGCCACCTTCACGATGCCGGTGAGCGCGATCTGCGCGAGGGCGAGGGGGATGAGCGTGGTCCAGGCGAGCTTCTGCAACTGGTCCTCACGCAGCCGGGGGTAGGTGACCCGGAGCCAGATGACGACGAAGGCGAGGACGCCGGTCTTGAGCAGGGTCCAGACCCAGCCCAGCCCGTCGGCACCGAACGGCCCGTGCCAGCCGCCGAGGAAGAGGACGGTGGTCAGGGCGCACAGGACGACGATGCCCGCGTACTCGGCGAGCAGGAACAGGGCGAAGCGGAGGCCCGTGTACTCGGTGTACGCGCCGAAGATGATCTCGGAGTCGGCGACCGGCATGTCGAAGGGCGGGCGCTGGAGTTCGGCCAGCCCGGCCACGAAGAAGACGAGGGCTCCCACGATCTGCCAGGGCAGCCACCACCACTCGAAGGCGTCGAGGATGCCGGGGAGCGAGACGGTGCCGGCCGCCATGGCCACGGAGGCGGCGGCGAGCAGCATCGGCAGTTCGTAGGCGAGGAGCTGCGCGGCGGTGCGGAGCCCGCCGAGGAGGGAGAACTTGTTGGCCGAGGCCCAGCCCGCCATCAGCGAGCCGAGCACGCCGACGCCCATCACGGCCAGCACGAAGAAGATGCCCGCGTCGACGACCTGGCCGACCGCCCCCTCGCCGGGGCCGATCGGGATGGCGACGATCACCAGGAGGTACGGGAGCAGGGCGACGGCGGGGGCCATCTGGAAGATACGGCGATCGGCCTCGGCCGGTACGACGTCCTCCTTCTGCGCGAACTTCACCCCGTCCGCGACGAGCTGGGCCCAGCCGTGGAACCCGCCCGCGTACATGGGGCCCAGGCGGCCCTGCATGTGGGCCATCACCTTGTGCTCGGCCTGCCCCACGACGAGGGGCAGCACCATGAACACGGCGAAGACGATGACGAGGCGGAGGGCGACGTCGAGTACGTCGTTCACGCGGTATCGCCTCCGGCGGGACGGTCGGGACCGGCGGAACGGTCGGGTCGGGACGGGGGGTGGGGCTCGGGCCGGGGCCCGGCGTCGGAGGCGGGCCCTGCGTCGGGTTCGGCCTTGGGTTCGGGTTCGGCCCCGGGGGCGGGCCCGGATTCGGGCTCGGCCTCGGCCCCGGGGGCGGTGACCGGCTCGGGGGCGGCCCCGGTGTCAGGTGCGGGCTCCGCCTGGTTGTCGGGCGCGGGCTCGGTGTCGCGTGCGGGCTCCGCCTGGTTATGAGGGGCGGGCTCGGCCCCGGCGTCAGGTGCGGGCCCGGTATCGGGTTCGCTGTCAGACTCCGGTCCGGCCCCGGCTTCAGGGGAAAGGCCGGAGTCCAGGCCGGAGTCCAGGCCGGACTCCTGGGCAGGGGCGCCGTCCTGGGCAGGGGCGCCGTCCTGGGCAGGGGCGCCGTCACCTCGCGGGGACGCGTCGGACGGGCCGGGCTCCGGCGCCTTCGTCGGTTCGGGCGCGGACGCCGGGGCGGACGGCTCCGGTTCCGGGGCGGGATCCTCTGACCGCTCGGCCCCGGCCCGCTGCTCCGGCTCCACCGACGGCTCAGGCTCGGCCGGCCGCCGAGCCTCGACCGGCTCCCCGGACACGGTCACCGACTCGGGCTCAACCGCCTTCGTCGGCTCGGACGCCGGTGCCGACCCGGCAACCGGCGACGGCTCGGACCTCGGTGCCGACTCAGCCGCCCGTGACGGCTCGGACCTCGGTGCCGACTCAGCCGCCCGTGACGGCTCCTCCGGCGAAGTCCGTCCCGGCCCGGTCCCCTCCGGTGCTGCCCGCCCCGGAGTGTCGTCGAAGGCGGGGCGTGCGTCGTGCCAGGGCGCGTCCGCGCTGCCCGCAGCGCCCTTCCCGCGCGCCGCACCGCCGCCCGGTGTCGCACCGGGCTCCGGCGTACCCCCCTCGGGGGTGGGCGCCGCAGGGGTCGGTGCCGGGCCGGTGGTCTGGCTCGCCGAGCCCTGGGAGGCGCTGCGGCTGCGGCGTGGCGGAGCCGTTCGCGGGGTCTCCGCGGCGTCCGGAGCGCCGGTGGCCTCCGGGGACGCGGCAGACCGCTGCGCGGCCGAGCCCTCGCTCGCGCTGCGCGCCCGGCGCACCGGGCGGTCGCCCGCCGCACCCGCCGCGCGCGCCCCCCGGGCGGGCCGGGCCGGGGCGGGCGGGAGCTGGCCCTTGAGAGGGCCCCATTCGTTGGGATCGGGCACACCGGGAGGCAGCATCGTGCGCCGCTTGGGCCCGCCGTGCTCGGATTCGCCCGGCTCCTTCGCCCCCGGCCACGCCTTGGCGACCCGGGCCGCCAGGACGAAGTCCTTGCGCAGCGGGTGGCCCTCGAAGCTCTCGGGCAGCAGCAGGGGGACCAGATGCGGGTGGTCCTCGAAGTCGATGCCGAACATTTCGTGCGTCTCGCGCTCGTGCCACTCGGCGCCCGCGTAGACGCCGATGGCGGTGGGGAGCGCGGCAGCGTCGTGCGGGACGGTCGTACGGACCAGCAGGCGCCGGACGGTGCCCTCGCCGAGGGCCGCGACATGGGCGCAGACGCGGAAGCCGGTGCCCGGTTCGTCGACGGCGCTCAGCCAGTCGAAATAGGTGCAGCCCAGGTCGTCGCGGGCCGTTTCGAGGGCGGCGGTCCAGGAGGCGGCGGGCACGTCGACGGTCAGCAGGTCGTACGCGAAGGCGGCGGTGGCGTCAGGGCCGAAGACGTCGGTGACCGCGTCGGGCAGTCGGTCGTAGGCGTCCGGGGCGGTGTCCGGGGCGGTCACTTCCGCTCCTCCCCCGGCGCCTTCGGGGCCTGGACGAGGCCGCTGCGCAGGGCAGCGGCCGACGGGCGGGCAGTGTCCTGCGTGGTGTACCGCTCCGCCAGCGATTCGCGGGCGATCTTCTCCTGGAGCTTGAGGATGCCCTGGAGGAGCGCCTCGGGCCGGGGCGGGCAGCCGGGGACGTAGACGTCGACGGGGATGATCTGGTCGACCCCCTTCGTTACGGAGTACGAATCCCAGTACGGCCCGCCGCAGTTGGAGCAGGCTCCGAAGGAGATGACGTACTTCGGCTCGGGCATCTGCTCGTAGAGCCGCTTCACCGCCGGGGCCATCTTGTCCGTCACGGTGCCGGACACGACCATCAGGTCCGCCTGGCGGGGGCCGGGGGCGAAGGGGATGACGCCGAGCCGGATGAAGTCGTGCCGTGCCATGGACGCGGCGATGAATTCGATGGCGCAGCAGGCGAGTCCGAAGTTGAAGACCCAGAGGCTGTAGCGGCGGCCCCAGTTGAGGACCACCTTCATCGGCTCCGGCGCGAGCCGGGACAGCACGCCGAGCTTCTTCGCCCCGGGCAGCGGCGTCGGGTCGGGCAGCGACACGGGGGGTTCGGGATTCGGCCGGCTCGTCACGCCCATGTGAGGACGCCCTTCTTCCATGCGTAGAGCAGTCCCACGGCCAGGAAACCGAGGAAGATGAACATCTCCACCAGCGTCGTCGCCCCGTACCCGGGCGCCGCGAACACCGTCGCCCACGGGAACAGGAAGATCGAGTCGACGGCGAAGACGACGTACAGGAAGGCGTACACGTAATAGCGAACCTGGGTGTGGGCCCAGCCCTCCCCCACGGGATCGACCCCGCACTCGTACGTGAGGAGTTTCTCCGGCGTCGGGACCACCGGCCTCAGCAGCCGGCCGGCCCCGAAGGCGACGGCGACGAACACCACGCCCACCAGGGCGAGCAGCCCGACCACTGAGTAGCTCTGGAAGTAGTCCGACGCGAGAACGGTCGGTCCCGGCACGTCCGCCACGTCCGCCCCTCGCTCCCTCAACCTGTTCGACGGTCTGTACGCACGGGAGTCTAGGCCCTGTTAAAGAGACGGTAAGCAGCCCCGTCGGACAACGTGCGGGGCCGGAGGCGGCGGGAGGGGCGGGACGGACGGTGGGGTTATCCCCACCGGGCGCCACCCACGAACCCCATGGCGCGGGCGCTCCGGGCCCGGCACGCTGGTCGTATGACCATGAGCCCCTCCGTGCCGGACAACGACCGGCCGCCCCCCGCGCGCTTCGCCTTCGACCGGTGGACATGGAAGGAGATCGCGTATCTCCTGGCCAATCTGCCGATGGCCTTGGCCGGGTTCGTGTACACCGTGTTCCTGATCGGTGTGGGTGCCGGGCTCTCCGTCACGGTGGTCGGCCTCCCGCTGCTGGCGCTGGGACTGCAGGGCGCGCGCGGCCTCGGCCGTGTCGAGCGCGGCAGGGCCCGGGGGATGCTCGGGGTACGGATCGAGGAACCGAGCCCGATGACGGCTAGCCGTCGCGGCCAGGGCTTCTTCACCTGGCTGTGGTCGGGGCTGAAGGACCCGGTGGGCTGGCGGACATTGCTGTACTCGTTCATCAGGCTGCCGTGGGGCGTGGCGACGTTCGCCGTGACGCTGGTGGGCCTGTTCGTGCTCTGGCCGGTACTCCCGTACGTCGCGCGCGCCCTGACCAACGCGGACCGGGCGATGGTACGGGCGCTGCTCTCGCCGTCCGACGAACTGGAGCGCAGGATCGCGGAGCTGGAGTCGGACCGGGGTGTGGTCGTGGACACGGCCGCCGCCGACCTCCGCCGCATCGAACGCGATCTCCACGACGGCGCACAGGCCCGCCTCGTCGCCCTCGCCATGGGACTGGGGCTGGCCAAGGAGAAACTCACCGACGACCCCGAGGCCGCCGCCCGCATGGTCGACGAAGCACACGGCGAGGTCAAGGTCGCCCTCCAGGAACTCCGCGACCTCGCCCGCGGCATCCACCCCGCCGTCCTCACCGACCGCGGCCTCGACGCCGCACTCTCCGCCATCGCCTCCCGCTGCACCGTCCCCGTGACCGTGTCCGTGCACCTGCCCGGCAGGCCGGCCGAGGCGATCGAGGGCATCGCGTACTTCACGGTCTCCGAACTGCTCCAGAACGTCAGCAAGCACAGCCGCGCCACCGCGGCGTCCGTCGACGTCTGGCGGTCGGGGGACCGGCTGATGCTCCAGGTCAGGGACGACGGGCGCGGCGGCGCCCGGCTCGACGGCGGTACGGGGATGGCGGGGCTGGCGGAACGGCTGGGGGCGGTCGACGGGCTCTTCCTCCTGGACTCCCCCGAGGGCGGCCCCACCACGGTCACCGCCGAACTGCCCTGGCGTGACCGCGCGGCCTCCGGGACCGAGCGGGCCGCCATGCCGTGACCGCCGGGCACCACCGGCCCGGTGTCCGCCGCGCTCGCGGGACGCCCTGGACACACCTTTCCCACCGGACGCCCCGGGTATACGCCGCGCCGCACCGCACCGGACACCCCGGAGTACGCCTTGCCCACCGGGCACCCCGGGGTACGCCGCGCCCACCGGACACCCCGGGGCACACCTTGCCCACCCAGCTCCACAGGCCGCCAGGCCGCCAGGCCGCCAGGCCGCCAGGCACAGGGTGACCGCCAGACGAGCCACGGATCCCCCGGGTACGCCCCGCCCACCGGACACCCCGGGGTGCGCCCCGCCCGCCCAGCCCCCCAGGCCCCCAGGCCCCCAGGCCCCCGGTGACCACCGGGCGACAAGGGGTGCCGGCGCACGACAGCGCCCAGCCGCCGGACGGCGGGACTTCCCCGGGCCTGCTGCCACCCGGTCGCACCGACGACCCGGACACCCGGGGCCCCGGCGCACGCCCCGGCCGGCACCCCGCCGCGCCCCACCCGGCCGGTGCACCCCGCCTCGGCTCCACCCGGTCCCCCATCCCCCGATGGTGGGGTAAACCCCCTGCTGGATACGGAGACCGCCCTCATGGCGCCGGGGCCCGCGGCACAGCAGTCTGGGGACATCAGCCGTTGTATCGGCCCGCGGGGAGTTCCCGCTCAGAAGAAACGGACGGACGTCACTGATGGCCACGGCATACCGACCGGACGCGCGGGACCCGTACAGGACCGGCCCCGGGCCGGAGGGTCACCCTCCGGCGAAGCATTTCCTCCCCGCGGTGGTGCGCGCGCCCTTCGAGGCGCGTACGTGGCGCGAGCTGGCCTATGTGCTCCTGAGCCTGCCCGTCAGTGTGGTGCTCTTCAGCTGCGCGGTGACGATGGTGTCGCTGGGCCTGGGCCTGCTGATCACCTTCCTCGGCATTCCGGTGCTCGCCGCCGGCCTCGTGATGTGCCGGGGCTTCGGTGCCATGGAGCGGGGCCGGGCGCGCGGGCTGCTGGGGCTGGACGTCGCCGATCCCGCGCCGGTGCGCGGTGAGGGCGGCCTGATGTCCTGGGTCGGCGCGGTGCTGAAGAGCGGGGTGTCCTGGCGGCACCTCCTCTACGCGGTGCTGCACATGCCGTGGGCGGTGTTCGCGTTCACCGTGACGACGGTGTTCTGGACGTACGGCTGGGCCGCGTTCACCTATCCGCTGTGGCGCTGGGTCTTCCCGGCGTACGTGGGTGTCGACGGCATCCAGCTCTACGGCGACAGCACGCACGCGGTCTACCTCGACTCCTCCTTCGAGATGGCGGTCACCAGCGCGTCGGGGCTGGCCCTCGTCCTGGTCACGCCGTGGATCGTCCGCGCCCTGGTGTCCGTGGACCGGGTGATGGTCCTGGGCCTGCTCGGCCCCTCCCGGCTGGCGACCAGGGTCTCCGAGCTGGAGTCGGACCGGGGTGTGGTCGTGGACACCGCCGCCGCCGACCTCCGCCGCATCGAACGCGACCTCCACGACGGCGCACAGGCCCGCCTCGTCGCCCTCGCCATGGATCTGGGGCTGGCCAAGGAGAAACTCACCGACGACCCCGAGGCCGCCGCCCGCATGGTCGACGAAGCACACGGCGAGGTCAAGGTCGCCCTCCAGGAACTCCGCGACCTCGCCCGCGGCATCCACCCCGCCGTCCTCACCGACCGCGGCCTCGACGCCGCACTCTCCGCCATCGCCTCCCGCTGCACCGTCCCCGTGAAGGTGGTGGTGGACCTGGAGTCGCGGCCCGCGCAGGCCATCGAGGGCATCGCCTACTTCACCGTCTCCGAACTGCTCCAGAACGTCAGCAAGCACGCCCGGGCCACCCGTGCCTCGGTCGACGTCTGGCGGGCGGCGGACCGGCTGATGGTCCAGGTCACCGACGACGGGCGCGGCGGCGCCGGGATCACGACGGGCAGCGGGCTGGCCGGGCTGACGGAGCGGCTGGACGCGGTGGACGGCGTCCTCGTGGTCGACTCCCCCACGGGCGGCCCGACGACGGTCACCGCCGAACTGCCCTGGCGCGGCTGAGGCCTCGCCTCCGAACTCGGACCGGAGCCCGCGGGTGCCCCGGCCGCCCTCGCGGCGGCCGGGGCACCGCGGTGCGTCCGGTGCCGACGGAACCGCTGGTGCGGGCCCCATCCGGGCGCCGGTCCTGGGATGCTGGACGCACGGAGCGGCCGCGCAGGGCGGCGTACCGAAGCAACACCGGAAGTGGGGGACACAAGGCCGTGGAGGAAAGAGTGCGGGTCGTCATCGCCGAGGACTCGGTGCTGCTCCGGGAGGGACTCACCCGGCTGCTGACCGATCTCGGGCACGACGTCGTCGCGGGGGTCGGGGACGCCGAGGCGCTGATCAAGACGGTGAACGACCTGGCGGGGCAGGGCGCGCTGCCCGACGTGGTGGTCGCGGACGTACGGATGCCTCCGACCCACACCGACGAGGGGGTGCGGGCCGCGGTGCGGCTGCGCAAGGAGTACCCGGACGTCGGGGTGCTGGTCCTCTCCCAGTACGTCGAGGAGCAGTACGCCACCGAACTGCTGGCCGGCAGCAGCCGCGGGGTGGGATACCTGCTGAAGGACCGGGTCGCCGAGGTCCGGGAGTTCGTGGACGCCGTGGTGCGGGTGGCGAAGGGCGGGACCGCCCTGGACCCCGAGGTGGTGGCGCAGCTCCTGGGCCGCAGCCGCAAGCAGGACGTGCTGGCGGGGCTCACGCCGCGCGAGCGGGAGGTCCTCGGTCTCATGGCGGAGGGGCGTACGAATTCGGCCGTGGCCCGGCAGCTGGTGGTCAGCGACGGAGCGGTGGAGAAGCACGTCAGCAACATCTTCCTGAAACTCGGCCTGTCCCCCAGTGACGGGGATCACCGGCGCGTTCTCGCCGTTCTCACTTATCTGAACTCATGACAACGCGATGATCTATCTGTGATCATCTGGATGATCCACCCGCAGTCGACCGAATCCCTGGACCTAGGACGAAAGGATGAGCACGCGGGGGTTCGTCGAGCGACTGAGGGGGCCCGGAAAACATGGCAGAGCGTGACGAATTCGTGTGTCGAAAACGCGTCCACCATATGACCGGTCCGAGGAAGGCGACCCTTACAGAAGTAGGGTGGGGCCTGGACCGCCGGCGGGTCGGCGGGTCCCGAGCCGCCGCCCCGAGGGAGGTCCAGTTCAGTGACCAGCCAGGTCAGTAGCCCAGCCGGAAAGTCCGACGAGGCCAGCGAGGCTGTCGTCGGGGAGCAGCGCGCCCCGCACATTGTCCGTACGGGTGCCGCCGAGAAGGAAATCCGCCGTCTGGACCGGGTGATCATCCGTTTCGCGGGTGACTCGGGTGACGGTATGCAGTTGACGGGCGACCGGTTCACGTCGGAGACGGCGTCGTTCGGGAACGACCTGTCGACGCTGCCCAACTTCCCGGCCGAGATCCGGGCGCCCGCCGGGACACTGCCGGGGGTGTCGTCGTTCCAGCTGCATTTCGCGGACCACGAC
>NZ_JBHVQX010000019.1:0-40457 GCF_042886395.1 Streptomyces sp. NPDC058008
GACCTATTACGCCGTAATAGGTCAGCGAGCACACCCGCCACCAGAGTGGGGGAGAGGGCGCCTCTGCGAGGGAGCGCTCTGCTCCTCGTCCAGCGCGCAGGAGGTTTTGACCGGGCTCTGCTCTCAGCGGGCCATGAGACTGTCTCGTTGTGTCGGATGAGATGAGCCTTTTGCAGGCAGCCTTGGACGAGGCGCAGTCTCCTTCGTGGTCGCAACGCGCTCGTGCCGGGCGTGAGCTCGCCGTCTTCGCTGATGTTCCTGCGGCCGCGGACGCGCTGTTCGGTCTGCTGCTGGACGTTGATGACACGGCGGTCACTCGACAGACGTCAGAGGCCTTGGCGCGGGTGGGGACATCGGGCGCCATGAGGCTCATAGCTCACGCGGTTTCCAGGGCCGATGAGAGCCATCACGACTGGATGGAGATCGGGGTGCATGACGCACTCGGTGGACCGGATGGTGTGGCGGGGATCGCAGCAGTCTGCGGGCAGCTCGCTAGGGATCCGGACGCGACCGTTCGTTGGGGCGCTGCGGTGATTTTGGCCTGGACAGACGATTCAACGTGATGGTGTCGATTCGACTCAGAAGGCCACTGGTTTGCGGCACTGCTGGTGCCGGACCGCTGGTAGCCGGACTGCCGCGTCCCAGTGTGCGCAGTGGGCTGGTTCAGGCACGGTCGGACCGAAAGCCACGGGATCGAGGAAGGCGCAGTCTCGAAGCGTGGCCCACAAGAAGTCGGCCCGTGGCGGGGGTAGAGACATCGCCGACGTGCCGGGCATGGTGGATGAAAGGGATGCGTCGGGTGAGTTCGGCGAGGTTGAAGAGGCCGGGGGAGGCCTGGGTGGATTCTTGCTCTGGGGCAGGCGCCTGCCGTGTCGGGAGTGCATGCCGTGTCCGGTGCGCGAGTCGGCGTCGGCGTTCCCGCAGGCGAACGCGGAGAGGAGCACCGCGCGTTGGAGCTGAGGGGTGCCGACCTAGTACGGCGTAATAGGTCTCGGGTGCACGCTCCCCCAAGACCCAGACGAAATAACTAACGTGTCGATGCAGAAGATGATCTTAGACGTTAGTAAGGTAGCGTCATGAGTATGTCAGCCACCTCGAACGACCGAGTCAAGGTCGTCTCCAAGCTGCCGGGATGGCTCCGGCAGAACCTCAAGGTCAGAACTGCCCAACTCGGCATCGAGATTCAGACCGCTGTCGAGCAGGGCATCGCCGCCTGGTGCGACCTCGCCTCTGCCACCGCCTCGGTCGACACCGCTGGTGCGGAGTCCTTCTCCACCTTCCTGCCACCGGGACAGTGGGACGACTTCCGAGGGATCACCGAAGACCGGCGGGTCTCCCTCATCCAGGGACTTGCCCAGTCCGTCCAGCTCTGGCTCGACACCAACCCGGCGCCCGATGTGCAGCGTTCGGAGATCACGCGCCGGATCGTCGTCTGCAACCAGAAGGGCGGCGTGGGCAAGACCGCCATCACGGCGGGCGTGGGGGAGGCCCTGTCGGAGGACCCCAACCGGCTGTTCCCCGTACGCATCGCCAAGGCTCTGGCCACCGCGCTGCGGGCGAGCGACGCCCAGGGCGACGCGGGGGTCAGCGACAGCGATCCGTTCGACATCGAGAAGCTGCCCGGTCACGGATACCGGGTTCTCCTGGTCGACTTCGACCCCCAGTGCCACCTCACCAACCAGCTCGGCGCCGCGCCGCTTCCGATGAACGGCGACAGCCTCACCAACCACATGGCCGGCGAGCCCAAGGGTGACTTGCGGGACTTGGTCGTGCCGGTCGACGAGGAGCACTTCGGGGGGCGGCTGCATCTGCTGCCCGCCTGTCACGACGCCTTCCTCCTGGACGTCCGTCTGTCAGCGGTCCGTGCGCGGGAAGCGGGTCTGGAGCGGGCGCTGGTTCCGCTCGAAGAGGATTACGACGTCATCATCGTGGACTGCCCGCCCAGCCTCGGCCTCAGCATGGACGCGGCCGCCTACTACGGGCGTCGGCGCCCGGGCGAGGGGCCCGGCCAGTCCGGAGCCCTCATCGTCGTCCAGGCCGAGGACAGTTCCGCGGACGCGTACGACCTGCTGACGAATCAGATGGAGGACCTCCGCAACGACCTCGCCCTCGAACTCGACTACCTGGGCATCGTCGTCAACCTCTACGACGGTCGGCGCGGATACATCGCCACGTCGTCGCTTCAGGGCTGGATCGACATAAAGGACCCGCGGGTCGTCGGTCTGGTCAACGACCTCAAGGAACAGAAGGAGGCCGTGCGGATGAAGCAGCCCCTGCTGAGTTACGCCCCCTCCTCGCAGCAGGCCGTCGCCATGCGCGCACTGGCCCGGGAGATCTCATGAGCAAGGCCGACCAGTTGGGGGCCGGGCGCTTCGGAGGAAACGCCAGGCCGGTCAGCGCCCGGCGGACGGCGATCGGCGCCGCCACCGGAGTGCCGACCGCGGGTATGGAGCCGCCGACCCGTCTCCCGGTCAAGCGGATCAGCCCGAACCCCGAGAACCCCCGCACCGCCCTCGGTGATCTGACCGACCTCGCCGGCAGTCTCAAGGAGCACGGTCAGAAGCAGGCCATCACGGTCATGAACCGTGACGCCTACATCAAGGCGAATCCGGCGCGGGCCGACGACCTCGAGGCCGACACCACGCATGTCGTGGTGGACGGCAGCAGCCGGTTGGCGGCGGCCCGCGAGGCCGGCCTCACCCATCTCAAGGTCATGGTCGACGACGAGCAGGGGAGTGACGGCGACGCCATCCTCGAGTCGGCACTCGTCGCGAACATCCACCGTAGTGACCTCGACCCCCTGGACGAGGCACGAGCCCTGCAGCGTCTGCTCGCCATTCACGGCTCGCAGGTCAAACTGGCCAAGCGGCTGCGGAAGTCGCAGGGTTGGGTGTCCCAGCGTCTGACTCTGCTCAACCTGAGCCCCGAACTCCAGGCGATCGTCGGCGAAGAGCCGGTGGAACTCCTGCGTTCGGTCGCCAAGGAGCCGCAGGAACGTCAGGGAGACGCGCTTCGTGAGCTGAAGGCCGAGCGGGCTCGTAAGGACGCGGAGCGTCGGACCCCTGCGGTGGCCGAGCCGGTCCCTCCGACGGTGCCCCCGGCGGAGATCGCAGCGAATGACGCTGTTTCTTCCCTGCCTGCCGCTGCAAACAGGTCGGAGGGGAAGACCGAGGGCGGACCGGAGGGCGCCGGGAGCATTCCTGCTCCCCAGCCTCACGTCAGCGTCTCGCCGTCCCGTACCCAGAAGCGTGAGCAGCGAAGTACCGCTCCCGAAGTGGTAGTCCCGGAAACGAGGCCCACCGCAGGGACAGCACCCGCCGGGGCAGGGTCGGCCCCGTCGACCACGCGCAGGGGGACCGTCCCGGATTCAAGGACCGCTGACAGTCTCAGTGGAGACAGCGTCCAGGGAAGCAACAAGGGCGAATCCGTCGATCGTCTTCCGTATGGCGATGGCGCCTCCGTCGCCCTGCATCTCATCCAGCAGATGAGCGACAGCGAGTTCGACCGGATGCTCACGATCTTGAGCAAGCACCAGAGTGAGCGCGCCGGGTCTCGGCCCATCGCTGACTGATCAATGCGCCTGCGGCCGACGCGAGCAGTGGCTCGTGCCGGCCGCAGGCGCATTGTCCTGCTGCGGTCGGCGACAGTAGAGCCGTCGGCGGCCTTCTGACGAAGCGGCGGCTTCGCCGATGTGGTGGGGGAGTGGCTTCAACGTCTGCGGGACAGGAGCAGACGACAGAGCGACCCAAAGCGAACAAACACGCCGAATTGTTCACCTTTTTCGAACAGTTCGATTCTTCGCTGAGAACGATTCTCCTGGAAACGGCTTCGCCGGGCGAAGCGCGGTTCTCCCTTCTGAGTACCCTCAGAGAGCCGGTCACGAGCATGCAGAGCCCAGGCTGCGTCCGCCATGAGCATGCAGAGCCCAGGCTGCGTCCGCCGTGAGCATGCAGAGCCCGGGCTGCGTCCGCCGTGAGTTCTCTCCCTGCCGCTTCAGCGGACTGCTCCGTCGGAAGGCGCGTGGCCGGCCGTACGGCATCTCTGCGGTCCCCTGCGAGGCGTGAAGGGCAGAGGTTCTGTCCGTGCTGCTGTGAGTATACGTATTCGGTTGTGGCGAGACACGTGTGCACGGTCTTCCGGGGAGCGGGTCAGGGCTGATGGCGAAGGCCGACGCAATGCGGTGCACCGGTCGCGGCTGCTTCAACGCGGCCCCGAAGGCGTGCGGTTGATGTCTCCCGCCTCTGGGCCCACAGGCGTTGAGGCGCGTCCCTTTCTGTGGAGCTGTGTACGAGTGCGAGAGTCCGGAACCTTCGCTGCGGCTGATCCCTTCGGCCTCCGCGGGTGACCTGGTGGCGTCCCCTCATGGCAACACGGGCCTTCCTGAACGATGTTGACAGTGCCGTCAACGCGACGACCACATGTCCCGAGGATAGAGAGCTCGTAAGGCCGTACGTTGCTCGGCACATGTGGAGCGGGAGGCACCCGTAAACATCTGTCACCACCTTGACTGGTGACGCATGGAGCTGCCATGATTGCGTCACCGCCTCAACCGGTGACAGATCCGCTGTCCTGGCCGGGCGGGTACCGAAGACCTTTTCGACCCAGATGGGGAGCACCAGCCATGGCAGTCAGCTACACCGCCGTTGTCGACGTTGACGGAGAAGGCCGGAACGGTGGTCGCGTCCGCTCCTCCGACGGCCTGCTGGAGACCGGCCTCGCCCTCCCCAAGGAGCTCGGCGGGTCCGGCGCCGAGACCAATCCCGAGCAGCTCCTGGCGGCAGGCTGGGCAGCCTGCTTTCTCGGCGCCCTCCGCCGTGCCGCCAGCCTGCAGAAGGTCCGGCTGACCAGCACCACCATCACCGCCGAGATCACTCTGACCCACGGCGACGACGGCGAGTTCTCCCTGTCCGCGGTCCTGAGTCCCGTCCTCGGTGGTGTGGACCAGGCCACGGCCGAGGAACTGGCGCACGCCGCCCACCAGATCTGCCCGTACTCCAAGGCCACGCGCGACAACATCCCCGTCACCATCAACGCCGCCGCTGCCTGACCCTCCCGAGCCGCGGGTCCCGTGCCCCTTCCCCCCGCACGGGGCCCGCTCCCCCTCCCGGCAGTACCCCCATCACCCACCTACTGAGGAGCGAGGGCAGGACATGGCCCGGACAACGCACACACACGCAGGGGACGAGAGCCACGGTCACCCTGGCTCCGGCCGTGCCTCCGCCCTCCCCGATGAGTGGCCGTCCCGGAGTTCCCTACCGCCGGAGGGGCGTGCGTGGCCCACCGACGCACAGGTCTGGAACTGGGCAGGGACTGTCACGTTCTGGGGATTCGGCCCCTCCGCGTCCAGCTTTCTCTGACAGCTGCCCCCGTGTCGGGCATACGGAAAAGGCCGGTCCGGCACGAGAAATGTGCCGGACCGGCCCTGACGCCACGGTCAGCCGGACTCACACGCGGCGAACGGGCCTACGCCCGGACGCCGTTGCGGGACACGGTGACCGCATGGTGCTGCGCACGTCAGTGGCGCCGGCCATGGTGGGCGAGGGCGGTTCCGACAGCGGTGGCCATCGCGCTCTCCCCGGCCGCGTTGGGGTGCACCGGCGCTGCCGGAGTCTCGGGCGCGAAGGTCTCGATCCACCGGTCGCCGGTCGGCTTGCAGAGGTCGTGACCGATGGTGGGCGTGTACGTGTTCACGTACTCCGCCCCGCCGTGCCGAGCCTGGCGGGCCAGCATCGCGTTGAGTTCCTTCTCCTTGTCGCGGAGCCAGGCGAAGTCACCCGCGGCCAGCGGAACGCTCCTGCTGGTGCAGCCCACTCCGTCGTCGGGGAAGAGGTCGGGATAGCCGACCACCACGACACGGGCGTGCGGCGCGCGGCGGTGGATGCCACGCAGCACCTGTGCGATCTTCGGGGCGGTCCTGGCGACGGCCCCTGAGATCTCGTCGGCGCCGGCACCCGTGTAGTGGGTCCGGCACGGGGTGCCCGCAGGGTCGCCGGACATCAGCTGCACGCAGGTGCCCAGCACCGTCGAGAAGCCGATGTCGTTGCCGCCGATGGTGACGGTGACGAGGTCGGTTCCCCGGTCGAGGGCGTCGAACTGGGGAGCCACATCGCCCTGCGGGGCAGTCATGTCGGCGGTCGTGGCGCCCGAGCAGGTGACATCCGTCAGCGCGGCGGACCTCGACTGCGCCACCAGCGAGGGGTAGTTGCTGCTGGAGCGCAGGCAGGTGGTGTCGACCTGGGTCGGTACGAGTGGCGCGGAGGCGTACGAGTCGCCGAGCGCGACGTAGTCCACCTTGTGCCGGCTCCCCGCGGCCGTGTCCGCCACAGCGGTTCCGGCCGGGGCGAGGGCCGCTCCGACGGAGAGCAGTGCGGCACCCACCGTGACTGCGCGTCCCGCGCGGGAGGTGGGGAGGAGTCTTCTCAAGATCTGTCCTTCCGTGATCGGTCATTGGCCTCCGCCTGAAGTGCGCGACCGCAGTCCCTGAGAGACAGGGGGCTGACACATATGCGTCGTCGGCAGGCAGTTCCGCGACAGAGGCGAAGGGCTCACACTTCACACGTATCCGGCGGCCGTCAGGTGTCGGTCTGCTCGGTAACGAATCAGTCACCGCTGCCGGACCTCCCGGGTGGACACCCAGGGCCGCACGGCCCGAGGGCCGGGCCCGCGGGGGAGTGGGGGAGCTGTGGGCACGGCCCGGGTGCTTGGTGGCGGATCCGGGCGCCGCCGCTCCGTCCGTGATGCACCGTCCACCGGCTCCTCCACGTCCCGTGATGCACCGTCCACCGGCTTCTCCACGTCCCGTGATGCACCGTCCACCGGCTTCTACGCTCGTGATGCACCGTCCACCCCCGCTTCTACGCCCGCCCGGCGCCGGTACCGTGCCCCAACCCTCGCCCGGCGCCGGTACCGTGCCCCAACCCCCTCCTGGCGCCGGACTCGTGCCGGCGCGCGGCGGAGAAAGCCCCACCGGTCAGCGAGGCTTCGGTACCGACACCCACCCATGCGGCTCCACGGTCCCGGCTGCCGGGCCCCGGTCCCGGCGCGGCCGATCTCCTCCGCCGCCCCGGGGCAGGCCTCACAGCCCCCAGACATCCATCCGGCCCGCCTGACAGGCCGCCACCCACCCACCCACCGGAGGACACGACACATGACGACCGAGAACATCCGCACCTACGACGTCATCGTGATCGGCGCGGGGCCGGTCGGCGAGAACGTCGCGGAACGCACCAGGGCGGCGGGCCTGAGTACCGTCATCGTGGAGAGCGAACTGGCCGGGGGCGAGTGCTCGTACTGGGCCTGCGAACCCAGCAAGGCCCTGCTGCGGCCGGCACTGCTCCGGGCCGACGCCGCGCACGTCCCCGGCCTCGCCCGCGCCGTCCAGGGCCCGCTGGACACCGAGGCGGTCCTGGCCCACCGCGACCGCATGTCCGCCGACTGGAACGACGACGGGCAGGCCGAGTGGATCGAGTCGGTCGGCATCGACCTGCTGCGGGGGCACGGACGCCTGGCAGGGGAGCGTGAGGTGTCGGTGGAGACCCTTGGGGGTGACACCGTACGTCTGCGGGCCCGGTACGCCGTCGCCGTGTGCACCGGAAGCCGCGCGGCTCTCCCTCCGCTCCGCACGACGGGGGATCTCCGGCCCTGGACCAGCCGGGAGGCGACCAGTGCCCGGAAGGCGCCCCGGCGGCTGGTGGTCGTCGGGGCCGGTGTGGTGGGGGTCGAAATGGCCACCGCCTGGCAGGCGTTGGGCAGCCGGGTCACCCTCCTCGCCCGCGATGAGGGGCTGCTGCCCCGCATGGAGCCGTTCGCCGGGGAACTGGTCACCGAACGGCTGCGGGAAGCCGGGGCGGACGTACGGTTCCGGGTCTCCGCCGTCGCCGCGGAGCGCACGCCCGGTGGGGAGGTCCGGATCACGCTGTCGGACGGTGCTGAAGTCGTCGCCGATGAGGTCCTGTTCGCCACCGGACGTGTCCCCCGTACGGAGGACGTCGGGCTCGCGGCTGTGGGACTCGCACCGGGTGACTGGCTCGGCACCGACGACAGCCTGACGGTCACGGCCGTGCCCGGGAACTGGCTGTACGCCGCCGGTGACGTCAACAACCGGGCGCTCTTCACCCACCAGGGCAAGTACCAGGCCCGTATCGCCGGTGCCGTGATCGCAGCCCGGGCCCGGGGCGAGGCACTCGACACCGGCCGTTGGGCCCGGCACAGCGCCACGGCCGACCTCGACGCCGTTCCGGGCGTCGTCTTCACCGATCCCGAGGTCGCCACCGTGGGCCTGACCGTACGCGAGGCCGAGCGAACCGGCCGCGCCGTCGACGTCGTCGACCACGAGATCGGCAGTCTCGCCGGCGCCCTCCAGTACCGCCCCGACTACAAGGGCAGGGCCCGCATCCTCATCGACCGGGAACGTCGGGTCGTCGTCGGAGCCACCTTCGCCGGGCCGGGCGTCGCCGAACTGCTGTACTCGGCCACCGTCGCCATCACCGGTGAGGTCCCCGTCGACCGCCTCTGGCACGCCGTTCCCGCCTTCCCCACGATCAGCGAAGTGTGGCTGCGCCTGCTCGAGACGAGGAGGGACTCATGACCACCGCACGTGACCTCGCACTCGTCGCACTGGGGCTGCCCGCCGACAGGCGGGTGGAGCAGGGAGACCTCTCCCTCACACTTGCGGGAGCCGAGGCGGTCGATCTGCTCGCGGTGGGGGCACTGACCCTGAAGGGCGACCTCATCGTGCCCAACTCCGGTACGGCGACGGGTGACCGCCTGCTGGACCGGGCCGTGACCTCGCTCGTCCGGAGGGAACCGTACGAGACGGTCGGGGAGTGGCTGTGGCGCCGCGGCGACGGACTTGCCGCCGACTACGCCGAGGACCTGGCGCGCGCCGGACTCGTCCCGCCGCGGCGGACGCGCGGCTTCCGGCTTCGCTCCCCGCGTCCCGTGGCGGCCGACTCGCCGGAACGCCGTCGCGCGGAGGAACGCCAGGCCGCGGGCGAGCCCGTCCTCGCCACCCTGGCGGCCTTCCTGAAGGCGGGGGACACACCGGCGCGCACCGGCGAGAGCCCTGTCGGCGACGCGGTCACCACGGTGCTGGCCGCCGTCGGGGACGCGGTCACGGAACTGGAGGCCGTGCGGCTCCGCCGGGGTGTCGAGGAGGACGCGTTCGAGAACCTGTGGCGGGGCTGAGGGCGGTCCCTCGCAGTCCCCGCCCCGGCCGAATGCGCCGACGGGGCCAGCTGCCCCGTTCCGGAAGGTGCCGGCCTCCTCGTGCCGCCACCCGTCGCGCCTTGTGGCCCGTCGGGTGGCGGCATACGCCAGGCCCGACGGCACATTCCGCCGTCGGGCCCACGGGTTCGACGGCGGGCCACGGGCAGCGACGGCAGGCCGCACCCGGTCGCTCCCGCCCACTCAGCCCTGGCCGACGAGGACCGGGGCCGGGCCGACGCCACGACGGTCCGGTGGGACCGGGCGGGCCTGGGCCGGAACTGCCGAGGTGAGCGGGGGAGTGGAGGCCGTAGGGCCATGGCCGACGGCTTCACGGCGTCGGCGAACTCACACTCCAGCCAACCGCCGACGATGCCGACCGCCGACGAGGCCGGACCGCCGACGATGCCGGACAGGCGCGACGGCCGGCCCGTGGGGTTCCCCGGTCATCACACCGTGCCCCCGGGGCACCCCGCCCGTCCCGTGGCGGGCGGCGTCGCACTCGGGCGCACGCCCGGGTCCGGCCACGGGAACCACCGCACGCGGGCCGAACCGCACAGGCGGCCAACCCCACGCGGGGACCGGCCGCACACGGGACGGGCGGGCGTGTCAGCCGGCCGCGCCCGGCTTCGTGAGGGTGTACATCACGGAACGCTGCTGCTTGTGACGCTGGACGCGTCCCTTGGCGACCAGGGATTCCAACGTGTTCCGCACGACCTGAGGTGTCGGGGTGCGGTCCGGGTGCTTCTCCAGGAGTTCGTCCCGCAGTTCCTTCGCCAGACGAGGCCCGTCGTGCTTGCCGAGCATCTCCATCAGGAGGTCTCCGAGCAGAGGCCGACGCGACTTCCCCTTCGCGCCGGTCTTCGCCGTGCCACCCGCCGGAGCGGTCCTCGCCGACGCAGGGCGCCGCGCAGCGTTTTCGGTAGGTGTTCGCCTCGTCTTCGTGACGACGGGCTCGTCCTGCGACTGCTCGGGCAGACGCGACGCGTCCGTGAAGCCCTCGTACCGCTCGGCAAGGCTCAGGATGTCGGTCAGGAGTGCCTCCTCCTGCTTCAACACCGTGATCCGCTCCGCCAGCTGCTGCTGTCGACGGCGGTTCTCCTCCAGGTCCGACGCGGTCTGTTCTACGTACCGCGATCGGAGCGTGGCGGTTGACTGGCTGGTCACAACCGTTTCACTCCCTCGATATGGATGATGTGCGCATGGTACCCACGCCGGGGACCCGGTGCAGATAAGTGTCGACGCCAGACGTTTTGCCGGGCATGTTCACCTCTACGACAGCTCCCACGGCACCCGCGCACACGGCACGTGCCGGCCTCCCCGCGGCCGCCCGGGGCGTGCGTCTGCCGGCCGCACGAAGCTCTCACTGCTCAGACTGCCCGGTAAGTGTCTCGTCGAACCGTCCGTGACAGGCCCGTCGTGCGCTGCTGTGTGTGGCACGTGGGCCGTGTGGCACCCGGTGCGGGAGCTGCGGAGGAACGTGTCGTACCCGCCTCCGGCCCCGGCCTGTCATGGGTGGGCCCGGACCCTCGCCCTCGTCACCTCGCACCACGCTCGCGGACCGTCAGGGCAGCCTCCTTCGCCGACCCGTGGTGCACCGGGCCGTGGCCGGGCACCAGCACGTCCGCGTCCGCGTTCGCGATCCGCGCCACGGAGTCGAGTGTCCGGGGCCGGTCGGTGTGGAACATGGCGGGCAGCAACTGCGGTCCGCTGATCCGCGAGGTGGGGTGCGCGGTCACCAGCGCATCGCCGGTGATCAGGACGCCGCTCTCCGGCAGGTGGTACGCACAGTGGCCCCCGGTGTGCCCGGGTGTGTGTACGGGGACGGGGCTCCCGGGCAGGTCGAGCGCCCCGGGCGCGGGGAAGGCCTCCGGCTCGGAGACCGGTACGCGGGCGGTTCCACCGGCCCGGAGCGCGTGCACGGCCCACGGGAGAACGCCGGGCCGCCACGCCTGCGCGAGGACCTGCCCGACGGACACCTGATGGAGGAACTCGCGACGGGCGTGGGGTACCTCCTCCTCGTGCATCAGGACGGGTATCCCGTAAGAGGAGCGCAGGTGTTCGGCCGAGCCGATGTGGTCGTTGTGCGCGTGCGTGACGAGGACGGCGGCCACGGAGTGCGGGGCGAGCCCTACCGCCTCCAGCGAGGCCAGCACGGCGTCCCGGTCGCCGGGATAGCCGGTGTCGACGAGGGTGCAGCTGTCACCGTCCTTGACGATCACCCAGTTCGTGTTGCTGCCGGACACCACGTAGACGTTGGTCCCTACGCGGATGATGTCGTCGTCGTGCAGAACCTTCGGCATGGTCGTTCCTGTTTCTCTCTTCGCGAACGGTCCGGGAGGGCCACAGTGTCATGTGTCCGTGCGCAGCTGGTACGTGTGTCGACGGAATCCGGTCCGGCGCCCCGCTCCGGGGCCGCCGCGAGGCTGCTGGTGGCCGTGGCCGCCCTCCACGACGGTGCGGCGCACCTCGGCGTCCGTCACCGCCGCCGCGCGCACCGCATCGACAGACCGAGGGCCTCGTACATATGACCGCGGTGGGCATGCTGCCCCTCACACCCGCAATCAAGCCATATGTGTCCTCCCTCCCCGATCGTGGCCACCGGCCCTGTCAAGACGGCTCGACACACGTGACATACACCTCACCGGCCCGTATCCCGTTTCGAGCGTATCCGCCGGCGCAACAGAGAGCGTGGAGCGTAAAATGCCTGCTGAGCAGGGCCTTATCGGCCCGGCCCTGAAGCCGCCCGCGCACATGTGCTCGTCATACGCAGGCGCAGCACCGGGGCGACACACATGCGGCAGTCTTCCGGCACGCGCGGCCCCCCTAGAGTGCGAACCCGGGGGTTACATCCGGCCTCCGGTCGCCGCACGACAGAGAACCAGGATGTCTCAGAACACTATGGTTACGCCCCCCACGGCCATGTCCCGGTCCGAGCTGCTCGGCACGATCATGAGGGAGCACAGGGACGGTCTTGTCTCGTACGCCGAGAAGATGCTGGGCGACCACGGGCTCGCCGAGGACATCGTGCAGGAGACCGCCATCCGGGCCTGGCGGAACATCGACCGTCTGCTCGGGATGGAGGGGTCGGTCCGGGGCTGGCTGTTCACCGTGACCCGGCATCTGGTCATCGACTGGGTGCGCAAGCCCCATGCGCGGAGAGAGGTCGTCGGGGTGACCTACAGCGATCCCGTCACGTGCGCGGACAGTACGTCGGCGGTGCACGACGCCATGGTGGCCCGGCCGTTGCTGCGGCAGCTGTCTCCCGAACACCGCGCGGTGCTGGTCCACATATACCTCTGCGACCGGAGCATCAAGGAGACCGCGGGCATCCTCGGAGTGCCGGCGGGTACCGTCAAGAGCCGTCAGCACAACGCCCTGCGCAAACTGCGTGCCGTCGCGCGTCGGGAGACGGCCCACGAGTCGCGGTGACTCCTGAGCGGTGCGGGCGCGTTCCGGCACACGGCGGATGTCACCGCCTGATCCTCGGATGCCGGGGGGAGGCGGTCCACTCCCCGGCTTCCGCCCGGCCGTCGAAGGCGGTGGGGGCTGAGCTGCGGCGTAGGTGTGCGACAGCTGGTGACGGGTGCGCTGCCCGGCGGCCGTATCGAGGAGGAGGAGATCCGCGAGTCCGGCCATGTGCCGCCGGGGTCCGCACAAGTCCGGGCGGGTTGGGCTGGCAGCGGTCGGCCACGTTGAGGTCGCGGTCCCGGTGGTCCTTCCGGCCGATCGGGAGACGGAGTGCCGGTACTTCCGCGAGGACATCGTGACCGTCCTCGGTGCCAGCACCAGCACCAGCACCAGCACCGGTGACGCGTTCGACGGTGGTCGTAGTCACCGCATCCCATGTGCCTGTGCCCATGGGACACTCCGGGCCACACCTGCCGCCCGTGCGTTCGCGGGGAGCCCTGGAGAGGGCATCGGAAGGTGCCCGGGACGAACTGAACCTTTCGCCCCCGCCGCCGCGTTCTCCTTGTGAAGGGTTCCGCCGTCGGACATGCGGGCGGTGGGGCTGGACGGCACTCCGGAGCTCAGCCACGGTCCCGTGGCCGGAGCCCGTCCTCGCACCGGCGGCCCGATCCCCCGTCAGCGCCGCCGGTGCGGTCCGTCAGGCGCGGTCAGCGCGAGGCCGCGGCGGACGCGGGCTTCTTGCGTGCCCGGTAGGCGGCGGCCTTGTACTTGTTGCCGCAGGACTCCATGCCGCACCACTGGCGCCGCATGCCCCGGGAGCGGTCGACGTAGACGCGCGTGCACTCCGGGTTGCCGCACTCCTTCAGCAGGGGGATGTCCGGACCGCTGAGCAGCTCCACGGCCTGCCGGGCGACGGTCGCCAGGGCCTGCGCGGGGGTCGCCTCCGTGAGCCGCCCCTCGGGGGTGAGCTGCGGAGTCACCGGGGTCCTGCGCGCGGCGGAGTTGAGCAGTTCGAGGGCCTCGGGGGCGAACTCCTCGCCGAGCCTGCGGTCCGTGACGAGGTGGTAGACGGCCTCGCGCACGGCCGTCGCCTCCCGTACGTCACTCTCCTCGGCGGGCGTGATCGTGTCCACGAGACCGGACTCCAGATACCAGGCGTTGAGCCGCTCCGGCGTCACGAACATCTCGAACCGGGTCGAGCGCCTGGCCCGGAGGGTGGCAGCGAAGTCGAGGGCCGGGTGGCCGCAGACGAAGACATGGTCAAGATTCACATAACCATCTTGACAGGTGACGCCAGGCGAACGCAAGGCCTTCCGAAGGGCGCCCCCTCACGCCTGCGCTCGCGAGGGCGCCCCTGTGCGACAGGGTGCCCGGAAGCGTACGGGCCCTCCCGCCGACGCGTCCGGAGGCGTACGGGCCCTCTCGTACCGGCGTGCTCGACAGCGTACGGCCGCCCCCAAGCCCCCAAGCCCCCAAGCCCCCGGGCCTCCGCGCCCCCAAGCCCCCGGGCCCCCGGGCCCCCGGGCCCCGCACCTCCGTCCCTCCGCGCCTCCGTCCCCGCGTGCCCGGAAGGACGCGGCCGTGCCTACCGCGACGGACGTGCTGTGTCCCCCGTGTCCCTGGCTTTCCATGCGCCGCCCGGAGCGGAATCAGACCCGTGCCACCTCCTCCTGCCTGCCGCGTCCGGCCTCCAGCCTGACTTCGCGGCCCTGCCAGCGGCGGCGCAGCCAGCGGTCGTGGCTGGCCACGACGATCGCCCCCGGGCCCGGGCCCAGCGCCGCCTCCAGCTCGTCGCAGAGCCGGGGCGAAAGGTGGTTGGTGGGCTCGTCGAGCAGCAGCAGCTGAGGCGGGCGGGCCACCAGGAGGGCCAGCGCGAGGCGCCGCCGCTGGCCCACCGACAGCTGACCGACCGGCTTGTCCAGGTCCGCCTCGTGCATCAGGCCGAGCGAGCCGAGCGGCACCTTCTCGGCCCTGGCCGCGCCCAGCGACAGCGCGTAGGTGTCGCGGACCGTGCGCCCGGGCCGCTCGAACACGGTGTCCTGGGTGAGCAGCCCCACCGTCAGCCGGCGCGGCCCCCGCACCTTGCCCTCGGCCGCCAGGCGACCGGCGAGCACGGCGAGCAGGGTCGACTTGCCCGCCCCGTTGCCGCCCGTGATCAGCAGCCGGTCGCTCGCCGCCACCTCCAGGCCGTCCAGTGCGAGCCGGCCCGGCACCCGTACGTCCCGCAGCGACACCAGGGGCTCCGGACCCTCCCGGGTACGCGCGGCCAGCTCCCCGGCGGCGAACCGCAGAGGCCGGGGCGGTTCGGCGGTCCGGGTGCGCTCCAGTTCCTCCAGCCGGCGCGTGGCGTTGCGCACCCGCCGGGAGATCTGGCTCTGCACCCGGCCCGCCCGGTGGCCGTAGCCCATCTTCTCGTTGTCGCGCGGCGCCCGGTCGGGGGCGACGTCGTGAGCGGTGACCGCCGCCGAGTGCCGCAGCCCCTCCAGCTCCTCCTGTTCCTCGGCGTAGCGCCGTTCCCAGCGCTCCCGCTCGGCGCGCTTCTCGGACAGGTAGGCGCTGTAGTTGCCCCCGTAGCGGACGGGACCGTCCACCGCCGGGTCCAGGTCGACGAGGTCCGTGCAGACGGCGTCGAGGAACGCCCGGTCGTGGCTGGCGACCACGACGGTCCCGGGCAGGCCGCGTACCTGCTCCTCCAGGAAGGCGGCGGCCTCGTCGTCGAGGTGGTTGGTCGGTTCGTCCAGGAGAAGGGCCGGAGGGCGCCGCACGAGCAGCGCGGCCAGGGCGAGCCGGCCGCGCTGCCCGCCGGAGAGCGAACCGAGCGTGCGGTCGTGCCCGAACGACCCCAGGCCCAGGCCGTCCAGCACCAGCGCGGCGCGGCGGTCGGCGTCCCAGGACTCGCGGTCCTGGGCCCGCTCCAGACACCTGCCGTACGCGTCGAGGAGTTCCTGGTGGGCGGGGTCGTCCTCGGGGACGCGGGCGAGCTCGGTGCCGAGCCGGTCGAGTTCCGCGAGGTCGTGGCGGGCCTCGCGGAGCGCCTCGTCGAGCACCGTGGCGATGGTGGAGCCGGCGTCGAACGGCATCTCCTGGTGGAGGTGGCCGAGGCCGTCGGGACGTGTGACGCTCCCGGCGTCGGGTTCGTCCAGGCCGGCCAGCAGCCGCAGCAGGGTGGACTTCCCGACGCCGTTCTCCCCGATCAGGCCGATGCGGTGGCCGGGGGAGGCGGTCAGGGAGACGCCGTCGAGGACGCGCCGTCCGTCCAGGGTGCGGACGAGGTCATGGGCGAGCAGAGCGGGCTGGGGCACGGTGATCCGTCCGGTGTGATCGGTGGTCGGCCCGCCGGGCGCAAGGCCTCGGACGCGGGCCACGTCACATGCCGGCGGTTCACACCGCGGGGGCTCCCGTCTCCTTGAGCGTGCCGTCCGCCAGGCGCAGCCAGCGGTTGACCCCGATCTCGGTGAGGAACCGCTCGTCGTGGCTGACCACCATGAAGGCGCCCTGGTAGGAGTTGATGGCGCTCTCCAGCTGGCCCGCGCTGACCAGGTCGAGGTTGTTGGTCGGCTCGTCGAGCAGCAGCAGATGCGGGGCAGGCTCGGCGCACAATACGCAGGCCAGGGTGGCGCGCAGCCGTTCGCCGCCGGAGAGCACCCCGACGGGCAGGTGTGCCCGCGGGCCCCGGAAGAGGAACCGGGCGAGCAGGTTCATCCGCTCCGACTCGGGGCGCTCGGGGGCGAACGCGGCGAAGTTCTCCGCGACCGTGCGGTCCGGGTCCAGCAGGTCCAGACGCTGCGAGAGGTAGGCGATGCGGCCGTCGTTGCGCTTGATCCCGCCGCTCCCGAGGGGGAGGTCGCCGGTGATCAGCCGCATCAGGGTCGTTTTGCCCGCACCGTTGGGCCCGGTCAGCGCGATGCGCTCGGGGCCGCGGATGGTCAGGTCCACGCCGCCCGGGGTGAACACGTCCGCGTTCCCGAGGCGGACCTGCATCCCCTCGCCGAGGAAGAGGTTGCGCCCTGCGGGCACCTGGGTGTCGGGCAGTTCCAGCGTCAGGCGCTGCTCGTCGCGCAGGGCGCGGCCGGCTTCGTCGAGGCGCGCCTTGGCCTCGCTGACCCGCGACGCGTGCATCTGGCCGGCCCGGCCGGCGGACTCCTGCGCCCCGCGCTTCATGTTTCCGGCGAAGATCCGGGGGAGCCCGGCGTCCTTGAGGTTGCGGGCCGCGTTGCTGGCGCGCCGCTCGGCGCGTTCGCGGGCCTGCTGCATCTCCCGCTTCTCCCGCTTCAGCTCCTGCTCCGCGTTGCGGATGTTCTTCTCGGCGACCTCCTGTTCGAGGCGCACGGCCTCCTCGTACTCGGTGAAGTTGCCCCCGTAGAGGCGCAGTTCGTCGCTGCCGAGCTCCGCGATGCGTTCCATGCGGTCGAGCAGCGCGCGGTCGTGGCTGACCAGCAGCAGGCAGCCGGTGAAGTCCCCGAGCACGTCGTAGAGCTTGTGCCGGGCCTTGAGGTCGAGGTTGTTGGTGGGCTCGTCGAGCAGCAGTACGTCGGGGCGCTTGAGCAGCTGGGCGGCGAGGCCGAGGGAGACGACCTGGCCACCGCTGAGCGTGCTCAGGCTGCGGTCCAGGGCGAGATCGGCGAGGCCCAGGCGGTCGAGCTGGGCGCGGGTGCGCTCCTCGATGTCCCAGTCGTCGCCGATGGTGGTGAAGTGCTCCTCGCCGACGTCTCCGGACTCCACGGCGTCCAGGGCGCGGATCACCCCGGCGACACCGAGTACCTCGGCGACGGTGAGGTTCCCGGTCAACGGCAGGCTCTGCGGGAGATAGCCGAGAGTCCCGCTGACGGACACCGAACCGGCGGCGGGCTTGAGTTCACCGGAGATCAGCTTGAGCAGGGTCGTCTTGCCGGAGCCGTTGGGGGCGACCAGGCCGGTGCGGCCGACCGGCACCGTGCAGGACAGGTCGTGGAAGACCGGGGTGTCGTCGGGCCAGGCGAAGGAAAGGTTCGAGCAGACGATGGCGACATCGGACATGGAGGTGACCTCGGGGGTACTGAGGGCAGAGCTTGGAGTTCTGCCCTGGGCAGACGTGGGGAAAGGGGTACGACGGAACGGACCACGTCGGCGGCGCTCCTGGGGCGCCTGCCGGTGGCCGTCAACTCCGGATCTCATCCGGAGATGTCGTCGTCACCCACCACGTCTGTACTCCTCTATGGACGGTCTACGTCCCTCACAGACTAGCAGTTCACGTTCCCGCGCCGGGAGGGCGCGACGTACGGCCGGGCCGACATCCTCCATACGTGTGTCTCGACCCGTGTTGTTGACAGTCCGGGAGGCGCATGTCACGATCGTCACCTGCTGAACAGGTGACGATGTCGCTTCGACTGGACCGCTCCGGTCGGACCGTGTTCACACGTGTGGGCCCGCTCCGGCCTGTCGCCGTCCCGTGGGGCCGCACGGCGCCGGGATCGTCGCCACCCCGAAGGAGCACACAGACCATGGCAGGAAAGCCGAGGGCGAGCGCCAAGGGCGCACCGGTGGGACGGCGGGCGATGCTGGGCATGCTCGGCGCGGGCGCCGCGGGGCTGGTGGCCGCGCCGCACCTCCAGCGCGGCTGGGAGAAGGTGCTCAGCACCGCGTCCCAGGCCGACGCGACCGGCCTGACCGGACTCCTGCCCAACCCGGGGGGCTTCCGGTACTACAGCGTCGTCGGCTCGGTGCCCCGCAAGGACGCGACCAACTACGAGTTGCGGGTGGACGGACTGGTCGAGCGGCCGAAGACCTTCACGCTCGGCGAGCTGCGCGCGATGCGTCAGACCCGGGTCGTCCACGACGTGCTGTGCACCGACGGATGGCGCGTGGACCGGACCCCGTTCGAGGGGGTGAGGCTCGCGGACATCCTCGACGCCGCCGGGGTGCGTTCGCCGGGCGCGGCCGTCCGGTTCACCTGCTTCGACGGCGCCTACTCCGAGAGCCTCAGCCTGGAACAGGCCCGCCGCTCGGACGTCCTCGTGGCGCTGAACATGCAGGACAAGCCCCTCACCCACGAGCACGGCGGCCCGGTCCGCCTCTACGTGGCCCCCATGTACTTCTACAAATCGGCCAAGTGGCTGTCCGGGATCTCGGTCACCGACCAGGTCGTGCCCGGCTTCTGGGAGGAACGCGGATATGCGATCGACGGCTGGCTCGACGACGCCGACCGGCAGGGCGACGCGCCCTGACCGCTTCGGCCGCGTCCGCCGTTTCGGCGTCGCGGGGCGCATGGTCCACCGGTTCACCGGCTGCCTGATGCTCGTCTGCCTGGTCACCGCCGCCTGCCTCTACATCGGGCCGCTCGCCCAACTCGTCGGGCGGCGGCACGTGATGGCCGCCCTGCACGAGTGGTCCGGCATCTCGCTGCCGCTGCCCCTCCTGCTGGGGCTCCTCTCCGCGGACTTCCGCGCCGACCTCGGCCGGCTGAACCGGTTCGCGGCGTACGACCGGCAGTGGCTGAGGGGGGTCCTGAGGCGCGGGACCCCGCCCGAGGACCGGCCGGCCGGCAAGTTCAACGCGGGACAGAAGCTCTACGCGGGCTGGATCGCCGGAGCCGTGCTGGTGATGATGTCGACGGGCCTGCTGATGTGGTTCACGGGGCTGCTGCCGTTCGTCTCCCGCACCAGCGCCCTCTTCGTCCACGACCTTCTGGCCTGGGCGATCGTCCTCGTCGTGCTCGCGCACCTGCGCAAGGCGCTCGATGATCCCGAGGCGAGACGCGGCATGCGTACCGGCTACGTCAGCAGGTCCTGGGCCCGGCGGTACCACTCCCGGTGGCTGGGGGAGGAGCGGGAGCGCGGTACGGCCGGGAGGGCCGACGAGGCGTGACACACCTCCGGCCGAGAGGGCTCTCGGAACATGTGCCGGGCCGCCGCCGGGGACTTTCGGATCATGTGCAGGGTCGTCGTCCGGGGGACTTCCGGAACATGTGCCGGGCCGCCGTCCGGGAGGCTTCCCCTCACCTGTGCGGCAGGAGGGTCCGCCCGGGGTCTCTCCGGACGTACGTCATCGGCCCGCTCCGGCCCTGTGGGCGCCGACCGTCAACTGACTGATGTCGGAGCACCCCGGGTCCGGCCAGGGTGGAAGCGGGCCGAGGGCAACCGGAGCTCCGTACCGCCGAGTTCGGACCACTACCCCCTTTCGTCACCGGTCTGACCGGTGATAAGGTCTGGATCAGTCTTCGCCGGCCCGGGGCTCCGGCCCGGGCCGCACGCCGAGGTCACGCACGCATACCCGCGGATCCCCGCGGTGAGCCCGTCGACCCGCGCACCTCTTCTCGTCACCGTGCACATGTGCCGCTGCTGCCAGGTGCACACCTACCTACTCGGACGGAAATCAATGAAGCGACTCCTCACTGTCCTCGCGGCCGGAGTGCCACTGGCCGCGGCGGTGTACCTGCCGACCGCGTCGGCTGCTCCGCAGAACAGCTCCTCCGCCTCACCGTTCACCTGTGCGGCGCCGTCCGTGAAGGCGCCCGCGGGCACCCGGGTGGAGTCCGTCACCGCGGAGCGCCTGCCCGGCGGCACCATCCACGGAACCGGGATCCTGGGCGGGGAGGTCTCCGGTGTCCCGGCCTTCTGCCAGGTCACGGTCACCCTCACCCACCCCGGCGACAACGACCACGCCAAGGTGCGGACCTGGCTGCCCGCCAGCGGCTGGAACGGCCGCTTCCAGGCCATCGGCGGCAGTGCCTACGGGGCGGGGGACGGCGGTGTGGGGCTGGGCACCGCGGTCAAGAACGGCTACGCGGCGACCACCACGGACGCCGGCGTCGGCGACGTCCTGGACACCGGTTGGGCACTGGACGGCAAGGGCCGGGTCAACACCCCGCTCCTGAAGAACTTCGCCTCCCGCTCCCAGCACGAGGCGGCGATCGTGGGCAAGGAGGTCGTCGACGCGGTCTACGGCAAGCGCGCCGCCTACTCCTACTTCACCGGCTGCTCCACCGGCGGACGCCAGGGCTACATGGAGGCCCAGCGCTACCCCGACGACTACGACGGCATCCTCGCGGACGCGCCCGCCGTCAACTGGGACGAGTTCGAAGTCGCCACCCTGTGGCCGCAGGTGGTCATGAACAACGAGAAGACCTACCCCTCCGGGTGTGCGCTCGACGCCTTCACCGACGCCGCCGTGAAGGCCTGCGACTCCCTCGACGGAGCCAGGGACGGCCTGGTCAACGACCCCGAGCGCTGCGACTTCGACCCCCGCCGGCTGATCGGCACCAAGGTCGTGTGCGACGGCAAGGAGCTGACCATCACGGCGGCCGACGCGGCCGTGGTGCGCAAGATCTGGGACGGCCCGCGCACCCCCTCGGGCAAGAAGCTGTGGTCCGGCGTCCCGGTCGGCGCCGACCTGAAGGGCCTGGCGGGCACGACCGAGCCCGACGCCGACGGCACCGTACAGGGCGCGCCCTTCCAGGTGCCCGCCCTCTGGGTCCAGCTCTGGCTGGAGAAGGACCCGTCCTTCGACCTCTCCACCATCACCTACAGCCGGTTCACCCAGCTCTTCAAGCAGTCCCAGGCCGAGTACGACAAGGTCATCGGGACGGACGACCCCGACCTGTCCGCCTTCCGCAGGTCCGGCGGCAAGCTGCTGACCTGGCACGGCAGCGCCGACCCGTTCATCCCCACCCAGGGCACCGTGGAGTACCGCAAGCAGGTCGAGCGTGAGATGGGCGGCGCCAAGCGGGTCGACGACTTCTACCGTCTCTTCCTCGCCCCGGGCACCGACCACTGCGGTCTCAACGGCACCGACGGCTCGGCCGACGGGCTCGCCGCGCTGACCACCTGGGTCGAGCACGGCAAGGCCCCCAGGACCCTGCCCGCCACCCTGGTCGACGCCTCCGGCCGGCAGGTCGGCCGAGACCTGTGCGCCTACCCCCAGGTGTTGCGTTACAAGGGCCACGGCGACACCTCCGCCGCCACCAGCTTCACCTGTGTCTCCCCGTCCCGGCACTGACCGGTCCCGACGGCATCACACCCCCGAGAAAGGCCGAACCCCACATGAACACCCGGACAGCGACGGCGGCCGGCCCGGCCGCGACGGGCGAACGCTCCTCCCTGGTCAGGCTGTACCTGAGCCGAGGCGTCCTCGCCGTGGCGTGGGCCCTGGCGTTCGCCGGTGCCCATGAGGACGTCGACGCCGTGGCGATCACGCTGCTGGTCGTCTATCCGCTCATCGACGCGGTGTCCTCACTGATCGACCACCGGGCTCTCGCCGAGGGGCCTGAGCGCCGGGTCACCGCGTTCAACGGCGTGCTGAGCACGCTCGCCGCCCTCGCGGTCGGCGTCGCCGGAGCGGGCGGCGTGGCACCGGTACTCCACGTGTTCGGTGCCTGGGCCGTCGTCTCCGGGGCGGCCCAGGTGGTCGTCGGACTCCGGCGGCGCGGGCCCGAACTGGGCAAGCAGTGGCCGATGCTGATCGCGGGCGGACTCTCCTTCCTCGTCGGCGTCTTCTACAACATCCAGGCCGCGGGCGCCGATCCCTCGCTCGACGTCCTGTCGGTCTACGCCACGGGCGGAGGGGTGTTCTTCATCCTCCAGGCCCTGCTGCTGGTCCGGAAGACCCGGCAGCTGCGGACCCGCACCGTCTGACGGCCTGCCCTCACGGTCCCGGCCCGCGCCACACCGGGCGCGGGCCGGGACTTTCCGATTCTCAGCCGACCCGGTAGCGCACCGGCAGGGACCGCACGCCGCGGATGATGCCGGAACCGATCCAGTCCAGCGACTCCACCGGGGCCGCCAGCTCAAGTTCGGGCATCCGGGAGAGCAGCGTACGCAGGGCGACGGCCGTCTCCAGCCGGGCGAGCGGGGCGCCCAGGCAGTAGTGGACGCCGTGTCCGAAGGCAAGGTGGCGGGCGGCGGGCCGGGTCACGTCGAGAACGGCCGGATCGGTGTCCTCCGCCTGCGGGGCGTCGTGCCCGGCCGACCCGAGGCCGACCACGACGATCCCGCCCCGGGGGATGGACACCCCGCCCAGTACGAGATCTTCCGCCGCGTAGCGGCTCGTGGAGCGCTCGACGGAGGTGTCGTGCCGCAGGAACTCCTCGACCGCGCCCGGCATCAGCTCCGGGCGCTCACGCAACAGCGCCATTTGGTCCGGGTGTCGCAGCAGCGACAGCGTGGCGTTTCCCAGCAGGTTCACGGTGCTCTCGTGGCCCGCGACGATCAGCATCATGCCCGTGCCCGCCAGTTCCTCCTCGGACAGCCGCCCGTCGTGCTCGTCGTGGACGCCGACGAGGGCGGACAGCAGGTCGTCCTCGGGATGGCGCCGCTTGTCCGCGAGGAGCCCCGCCAGCAGCCCGTGCAGGCTGGCCAGCGCGGGGCGGTGCTCGGGCGAGTCCACCTGGAGGGCCTGCCCCGACCAGCGGCCGAAGTCCCCGTGGTGCTCCGCGGGGATGCCGAGGAGCCCGGCGATCACCGCGGCGGGCAGCGGCGCGTGGAACGCTTCCATGAGGTCGGTCTCGCCCGCGGGCGGCAGGGCGTCGATCAGGTCGTGGGCGATCCGCTCGACGCGCGGGGCGAGTTCCGCCGTGCGCCGTGCCGTGAAGGCCGCGGAGGCCAGGCGGCGCAGGCGGGTGTGCTCGGGCGGATCGGCCTGGAGCATCTGCGCGCCGAGTCCCACCGAGGGCTTGTTGAGGATGTAGCCGGCCGCGGCCAGGGCGTCGGCGGCGGGCGCGGAGTCCTTGAGCAGGGCGGGGTGGGTCAGGGCCTCCCGGGCCAGGTCGTGGCCGACGACCACCCAGCCCCTGAGGCCGAGGTGGAACTCGGCCGGATGGATGGGGCCGAGCTCCCGCAGCCGGGCGTACCGGCGGGGGGCGTCCGCCTTGAAGGCGGCACCCATGTCCACCCTGCCGTCCTGGTACGGGCACTGCTCGTACGGGCTCATGCTGCGTCTCTCCCGTTCTGGCGTGTGTCCGGGCGTGCCGGGGGTGGCGCGGCCGGGTCCCTCGCCACGGGAACGAGCCGGGCCCGTCGCGGGGTTCAGGACCGTCCGGCGGGAGGACCGGATCCGGACACGCCGGAGGGGGCACGCGCGCCGCGCGTGCCCCCTCCCCGTACCACGTAACTCAGTTGTCGCTGTGGAAGATCGTCAGCACGCGCAGCACCTCCAGATAGATCCACACCAGCGTCAGGGTGAGGCCGAAGGCGGCCAGCCAGGCCTCCTCGCGCGGGGCCCCGTAGGCGACGGCGTCCTCGACCTGCCTGAGGTCCATGGCGAGGAAGCCCGCGCCGAGCAGGACGCCGAGGGCGCCGAAGGCGATCCCGAGGCCCCCGCTGTGGAAGCCCAGGCCGTTGCCCGCGCCGAAGGCGGAGAAGAGGGCGTCGGCGATCAGCAGCAGCAGGAAGCCGGTCGCGGCGGCGGCGAGGAACCCGGCGAACCGGCGGGTGACCCGGATCCAGCGCATCCGGTACGCGATGAGCACACCCGCGGACACGGCGAAGGTGCCGAGGACCGCCTGGACGACGACGCCCGGCGCGATGTAGGTCGAGACCGTGCTGGAGAGCACCCCGAGGAAGAAGCCCTCGGACGCCGCGTACCCGAGGATCAGCGCCGGGGACGGTGTCTGCCTGAGCGTCTGGACCATCGACAGGGCGAAGGCGACGAGGGCCGCGCCGAAGGCGATCCCGTACGACCGGCCGACGTTCGCCTCGTCGACGGGCAGCAGGAGCCAGGACAGCACCGCGGCCAGGGCCACGGTGCCGAGGGTCGTCGCGGTGCGGACGACGACGTCGTCCATCGTCACCGCGGCCCCGCCGGCCCGTGTGCCGGTGCCGGCGGAAGGGGCGTAGGGGTTGGTCGGGTGGTCGCCCTCCGGCGGGCCGCCGACCGTGGCACCCACCGGGCGGCGCGCGTACGCGCCGGCCGGGCCGGCGTCACGGGCAGCGCCCCAGCGGGAGAAGATCGGGTTGCTGGTCCTCACGTCATTCCTCCTCGTCCGCCGCGTGCGCGGCCTGCGGCGAGACGACGCCATCGCGCGCCCCTGATGACACACGTGTGACAGCGGCCATCAGCGGGACAGCCGAAGACGACCGCTCGCGTCACCACTCTGACAGGTGACGTAAGGGGAGGCAAGTCCCGTCCGCCCGGGCGGAGCGGACGGTCATTCGGCCGGCGCCCCCGGCCCGCCGAGAAGATCCCTGAGGAAGCCGTCCCAGTTCAGGCCGTCCATCTCCGCCTCGGCCGGGGTGATCCGGTAGGTGGCGTCGAGCCATTCCCCCAGCGGCGCGGTGGGCAGCTCGAACAGGGCCTCCACCTCCTGGGACTCCATCAGCAGCCACGACGAGGGCCGCTCCCCGGGGAGCGTCGGCCACATCCGTACGTCGCCCGACCCGCTCATCGACGTCATTCCGCAGTACAGGAGTTCGCGGCCGAGGGACCAGACGAGGCCGGGCCCCCGCTCCGACAACAGCTCGATCGTGATCACCGCGGGCACGTCCGGATCGAAGCGGAACCGCGCCCGCACGGGCTGCCGGGTGAATTCGTCGAGCATCTGGTCGAGGTCCAGCAGGAGCGGCGACACGAACGCGGGCGCCGAACGCGCCCGCAGCGGTGACTGGTCACGGTGCATGACAGGAGTTCCCCTTCATGGGACGAGGTCTGCGTCCCCCACTCTTCGCCGGCGCCCGGATCCGCGCATCGGTCAGTTGACGGTCGGAGGCACACGGCGGTGCGGGGACGGGGTGTGCGGACCGGGCGGGACCTGACGTAAGTCAAACGGCGGGCGGTGCGGGGGTGACACGTATGCGTCGTCCGGCACATCACCAACGGCGGGGCGCGGCCAGGACCCCGCCCGCGGCGAGGAGGAGCGCCGCGGGCGGGGAGTGCGCGGGGCGCTCCGGTGTCAGGTCACCGGGGGCAGCACGGGCCCGGTCGTCCCCAGCTGCTCGGCCGCCACGATCGGCGGCACCGGCCAGGTCACGCCCTTCGGCGGCCAGCTCTGCCCCGTCGCCTTCAGGAAGTCGGCCGGCGGCTGGTACAGCGGCGGCTGGTTCCCGTCCGGGATCATCGACGCCCACGCGACGCCTTCGGTACGGTCCGCGAACTCCTGCTTCATCGCGTCCAGCCGCTCCGGCTGCTCGATCAGGTCGACCGCGCCCGCCGCCAGGTAGCGCGCGGCGGACAGCAGCGCCTGGTGGCCGATATTGGTGGCCGCCGTCGAGGTGACGCCCCAGTTGTGGTTCGGAATGCCGGTCGGATAGGCAGCGGACAGCAGCACGGCGGTAGGCGTCTGCCAGCTGATGTCGGCGGTGTCGGTGGCCAGCCCACCGGTGTAGGCCGCCGCCGGGGGAGCGAGCGGCGTCAGACCGGTCGGCATGCCCGCCTCGGGCTTGCCCAGCGACCTCTGGACGGCCTTCGCCAGGGCGTGGTCGGCGTCCGTGAACCGCGGGGCGCCGATCTGCCGCATGTTGTCGTTCAGCAGCTCCGCTCCGGCCTTGTTGGCCAGCAGGTTCCACGTCGCGGAGTGGAACTTGTGCACCAGGCGGGTCTGGCTGGCCTGGGCGGCGGCCTTCCCGCACTCCACGATCTTGTCGTACAGCACCTGGGCCCGCGCCGGACTGCCCTCGCGCACGAAGAACCAGATGGAGCACATGTCCGGGGTCACGTTCGGGGCGCCGCCGCCGTTGATGATCGCGTAGTGGAAGCGGCCTGACGGGGCGACGTTCTTCTCCCGCAGGAACTCCGACATCGTCGCCATCAGCAGGACGCCGTCCAGACCGCTCTTGTTGCCGAGCGGGGTGCCGCCGTGGCCGGAGGCGCCCAGGAACGTGAACGTGGCCGATATCAGCGCGCTGGTGGTGTTCCAGAACGGCGTCGTGATGTTGAAGGGGTGCCAGTCCAGGAACGCGTCGAGCCCGTCGTAGACGCCCTCCTTGACCGCGTACGCCTTGCCGACGAGCTGTTCCTCGCCGGCGCTGCCGAACAGCCGGACCCTGGCCTTCAGCCCGCCCGCGCGGATCGCCTGCGCCACGGCGATGGCGGCGGCGGTCCCGCCCGCGCCCAGGGCGTTGTGGGCGTCGCCGTGGCCGGCGCCGTAGTCCGGTCCGTAGGCGTCGTAGTTGTAGACCAGCGGGTCGTGGGTGCCCACGCCCTTCTTCTGCGACAGGCCGGGCAGGGCGTCGTACTCGGCGTTGAAGCCGATGACAGGGCCCTCGGTGCCGTAGGTGGCGACGAAGGCGGTCGGGAAGCCCGCCTGGCCCCACTCCACGGTGAAGCCGTTGTCCTTGAGCAGCCTGGCGTGCGCGAGGGAGGACTTCCACTCGCGCAGGGACAGCTCGGCGTGCTGCCAGACCTCGTCGCTCAGCCCGGTGATCGCGCGCTCGTTGGCCGTGATCCAGTCGAGCGCGGTCTTCTTGGCGGCGGTGGTCCTCGCCAGGCCCCCGGGAGCCCGGTACGTGGCGGGGGACACCCCGGTCCGCTCGTCGTACCCGAGGGTGGCGGCGAGCACCGGATCGGCCTGGAGGACGGCCGCGGTGGTCGCCGTGGCGCCCAGTCCGAACATCTTCAGCAGGCGCCTGCGGCCAGGTTGGAAGTCGTTCACGTCAGTCTCGTCCTCGGAGTGTGAGGGAAGGGCCGGACGACCGGCTCCGCGACATGTGTTCATCGTGACATGTCACCGGGGGATCATATGTGTCTACGGGCGCGCCCATGGGCGTGTACCGGCCGCTTCATCCGCCGCGGGCCGCCCGGGTGGCCGGTTCGGGCCGGTGTCCGCGGCGCGTGTCCGGCCGGAGAGGGGCATCGGCGTGCTCCGGGGGGAGGGAACCGGCGGCCGGGGCGGGAGGTTCTGTACGTGTGGATCAGGCGCCTGCCTGGTATGTCCCCGTGACTCCGCTTCCTCTCACAGTGAGGTACCCGCTCCATGACCACCACGACCGGAACCCTTGTGGACATCACCACCCCCGACGGCACCGCCGACGCCTATGCCGTCCACCCGGACGACGGGAAGGCGCACCCGGGTGTACTGCTCTACCAGGACGCGTTCGGGTTGCGTCCGCATCTGAGGGCGATGGCCGACCGGCTGGCGGCGTCGGGCTACGCGGTGCTCGTCCCGAACGTGTTCTACCGGTCAGGGCGCGCCCCGGTCGTGGAACTGCCCGCGTTCATCGACACGGAGGCCCGCCCGGACCTCATGGAGCGCATCGTCCCGCTCATCCGGTCGCTCACCCCCGAGCTGACGGAGCGTGACGCCGGGGCCTTCCTGAGCTGGCTCGCCGGCTCCCCGGCGGTCGCGGACGGGCCCGTGGGCGTCACCGGCTACTGCATGGGGGCCCGGCTCGCCCTCCTCACGGCCGGCACCCATCCGGACCGGGTGGCCGCGGCGGCGGGCTTCCACGGCGCCGGGCTGGCCCGTGACGCGCCCGACAGCCCGCACCTGGTCGCCGGCCGGGTCACCGCGGAGCTGTACTTCGCGCACGCCGACGAGGACCCGTCGATGCCCGGGGAGCAGGTACGCCGGCTGGAGCGGGCACTCACCGACGCGGGCGTCAGGCACCGGTGCGAGGTGTACGAGGGCGCCCACCACGGCTACACGCAGGCCGACACGGCCGCGTACGACCCCCGGGCGTCCGAGCGGCACTGGAGCGAACTCCTCGCCCTGTTCGCCCGCGCACTCTGAGGACACGGAACCGCCGGCCACCGCACGGGCCCACCGGTGCGGTGGTGCCGGCTCCCCGTGGTCAGCGGCGGGGCGCGGGCCCGGCGGCGGTACGCGCCTCCCGGGCGCCGGGCGTCATCCGGCCACGTCCCGCGCACGGTCGGCACCCGGTTCCGCGGTGGTCCAGGAGGTGAGGATGCGCAGTGCGTCGTGCGAGGGACTGCCGGGCGGGGCGGTGAGGACCATCAGGCGCTGTCCGGAGCCGTCGGGGCTGCCCCAGGTGTCACAGTCGAGGGTGAGATCACCGACCAGGTGGTGGCGGTAGTGCTTGGTGCCGTGGGTGGCGCCGTTGACGTGGTGTTCGGCCCACCAGGTGCGGAAGTCCTCGTCACGGATGGTCAGTTCGCCGACGAGGCCGGCGAGTGCGGGATCGTCGGGGTCGGCGGCGGCCTCCATGCGCAGCGCGGCGACCGCGTCACGCGCGTCGTGCCGCCAGTCGCGGTGGAGGTGCCGGATCGCGGGGTCGGTGAAGAGCAGGCGCAGGTAGTTGCGCCGCTCGGGGCGCACGGCGGAGAAGTCCGTGTAGAGGGCTGAGGCGGCGGCGTTCCACGCGAGGACGTCGAGGCGCCTGCCGAGGACGAGCGCGGGGGTGTGCGGCAGCTGGCCGAGGAGGCGCAGCATGGCGGGCCGCGTGCGCTGGGCGGTCCTGCGGCGTGGCCGGCTGTCGCCGCGGCCCGCGAGTTCGTAGAGATAGGCCTGCTGGTCGTCGTCGAGGCGCAGGGCGCGGGCCAGGGTGGCGAGCACGGGGGCGGAGGCCCGGACACGGCCCTGTTCGAGGCGGGTGTAGTAGTCGACGCTGATCGCGGCGAGCCCGGCCACCTCCTCGCGGCGCAGTCCCGCGACCCTGCGGGCGGACCCGGTCTCGGGCAGACCGCACTCCCGCGGTGTCAGCTGCGCCCTGCGAGACCTGAGGAAAGCACCCAGGTGTGCTTCGGATACCGGATTCATGGTTTCGAGTGTCACGCCTTCGCCTCCGATGCGGCATACGTATGAGGGGGCAGGATTCTCTCCCGCCCGGGGCTGCGGGTCCGCCGCGCGCGACGGGCATGACGAAGGGGCTGGCCACCCGGTGGCCGGCCCCTCACGGGACGGGCCCGGTCGCGCCGGCGACCGGGGCCCGGCGGTGCGTCACTCTGCTCGCAGGGGGCCCGCGAAGGACTTGCGCAGGGTCGAGGGCCCGGCGACGGGGAGCAGCGCGGCGAGCATCTTGCCCTTGAGCGTGCTCGGCTGCCGCGTCAGTTCGACGTCGACCCGGGTGCCGTCGCCCTCGGGGGTCATCCGGAAGACCCAGCCGCCGCCGGCTCCGAAGAGCTTGGAGTCGAGGGTGGTGATGGTGACCGTGTCACCGTCCGGCTCCCACACGTAGCGCGCGCGCTCCCAGGCGGCGGCGGTGCCTTCGGTGACCTCGGCCCATCCGTCGCCGAGTTGGTGGACCTCGAAGTGCTCCGCGTCGATCGAGGACCAGGCCTCGGCACGGGTGGGCCCGAAGTCGGTCAGCACCCCCAGCACGTCCTTCGGGCTGAGCGTGGAAACGAGGTGGAACCGTACGACTGCCATGGGGGCTTTCCTCACCAAGAAGTAACCGTTCTGACCGGTGATGAAAGATTCCCATGTGTGAGCGTCACCTGTCAAGGTGGTTATGTGTCGGCGATGCTGTGTGTCCGGTGTGGGGAACCGCCCAGGGACCGAAGGGACCGCGGTCCGGTGGGGTCCGCCATGCACCCCGGCATGCCGGTCCGCCCGGACCGCGCTCCACCGGTCAGCTCGTGGCGCGCAGCCCCGCGGTGAAGAAGCCGGTGAGCTTGTCGACGGCGGGATCGACGTGCTCCTTCCTGTCGTAGAGGTCGACATGGCTGGCGCCCCCGATCCGGTGGAGCTCCTTGGGGCCGGTGGCGCGCTGGTGGACCTCCACGGCCATCCAGGAGGTGACGGCGCGTTCGCCGATGATCTGGAGCAGGGGGCGGTCGCCGATCAGGGGTACGGCGTGGAAGGCGTCGAAGACGGCCAGCTTGTCGATGCTCTGCCAGGCGAGGAACCGTGCGGACCGCTCGTGTCCGCCGCGCGGGGTGCGGTAGTAGTCGAAGCCCTCGGCACCGTGCGCGCCGCCGAGCGCCCCGGCCTCTTCCGCGGTCTGCGGGAAGACCGTCATGACGCCGGGGTCCTCGCCCCGCGCCACGGCACCGCGGGCCTGCGCGGCGGCGTCCAGCAGACTCCGGAAGACGGCCGGGTCCTGCGTACCGTCGGCGCCGAGGCGGAACTGGCGGGCGATGTCGACGCCGCTGACCGTGGCGACCGCCCTGACCCGCCGGTCCGCGCCGGCCGCGGACAGGCTGTAGCCGCCCGAGGCGCAGATCCCCAGCAGGCCGATCCGCTCCGGGTCCACCTCGTCGCGGGTGGTGAGGTAGGAGACGGCCGCCTTGAAGTCCTCCACCCGCTGGGCCGGATCCTCCAGGCCGCGCGGCAGACCGCCGGACTCGCCCTGGTGGGCCGCGTCGAAGGCGAGGGTGACGAAACCGCGCTCGGCCATCAGCCCGGCGTACGTTCCGGAGGTCTGCTCCTTCACCCCGGTGCCGGGATGACCGACCACGAGCGCCGGCCAGGGACCCGGCCCGGCCTGCGCGGGGACGTGGAGGTGTGCGGCGATCCGGATGCCGGCGCTGTCGAAGCTGACGTTGGTCCTGCTCATGAGGGCACTCTCCCAAGGGTGACGTGTGTCCGCCGCCGCACCGGACGGTGGGCTCGGTGCCCGCGTGGTCTCCGCCGGGCACACGTCCACGATCCATCGGTCCGGCCGAGGCCGGAAGAGACAAGTTCCTGCCCGGGAAAGAGCTTTCCCCCCTCCGGCCGTCGCGCGGAGGTGTGCGGGTGAGGCACAGGGGCGCCCGTACACGGGATGGGTACGGCATGGATACGTATCACGGCGCACGGCTGTCCGGTGCGCTGGTGCCCCTCCGCCGCGTGCGGCCCGGGCGCACGTACGGGCCGGGCGGCCCTCGTCGCTCCGGATCGCCCCGGGACGTGACCCTCCTGTCTCAGGGGTTCCGGGCCCGTACCGGACCGTCGTCCAGCACACGGTCGAGCGCCGCCCTGCCCGCGGGCCCCCAGGCCGGCTTGCCGCCGGGCAGGCCCTGGTCCCCGTTCCGGCCCATCAGCATGAGGAAGAGGCTCTTCATCGCGGCCAGTCCGCGGGCCCGCCTGACCGTCGCCCCGTCCGCGTGCGCGTACACGTCGAAGAACCGTGCGGCGGCGCCCCGGGGAAGGATCACCCAGGCCGCCGCGAGGTCCCACGCCGGATCGCCGGCGAACATGTCACCGAAGTCGATCACACCCGAGAGCGTCCCGCCGTCGACGACGACGTTCGCGGGGTGGAGGTCGCCGTGCACCCAGACCGGCGGCCCCTCCCACCCGGGGGCCGCGACGGCGTCGTCCCAGACGGCCCGGACCTCGCCGGCGACACCGTCGGGTACGACGGACCGGAAGAGGCGCTCGAAGCCGTCCGCGCACTCCCCGGGATGAGCCCCGCGGTCCGAAACCGCCGGCGCCTCCGCGGGCGCCTCCACATGGAGCGCCCGGAGGAAACCCGCCAGAACGCCGGCCGCGTGGTCGCCGCGGCTGATCGACGTCCGGTCCAGCGGGCAACCCGGCACCCACGTCATCACGGTCCAGGGTTTCGGGAAGAGGGCGGACGGCTCGCCCGTCCGCACGGGCTCCGGGACCGGGAGCGGCAGACGCGGGGCGAGGACGGGCAGCCACCGGCGCTCCTTGCGCTGGAGATCCGGGGCGCGTTCCGTACGCGGCATGCGCACGGCCAACTCCTCACCCAGGCGCCACTGCTGGTTGTCCCATCCGCCCGCCACCTCGCGGACGGCCAGGCCCGCGAGGTCCGGATGCTGGTCCCGCAGCAGGTGGCGTACGAGGTCTGCGGTGATGTCGCTCATGCGCGGCCACACTACTGGTGTGGAGGGGGCCCGCCACAGGACGTCGACGACGTGGCCGACGGGCGGGCGGCCGCCGGGCGAGGTGCGGCGCAGGCGGTGGTCGCAGACGTGCGGGAAGCCCGTCAGGGCTCCGGCGCGCCCGGTGCCGCCGGGCCAGGGGCCGTACGTGTGCCCGTCGGCCGGGCGGGGTGCGAGGGGGCGGCCGGCCGCGCCGTTCGTCGCGGACGGTGTGCGCGACGCTGCCGGAGGGAGGCGGCGGCCTGCCCGCGCCCGTCGGTCAGGGCCCTGCCACGGGCGGACCGGCAGCGCGGCCGCCCCCTTCGTCGTGGGGCCGGCTCCTACGCCGGGAGGGGTTCGACGCCCAGGAGGGCGGCCGTCCTCTCGTAGACAACGCGGGCGAGGGCGTCGTCCTGGGCGACGCGGGAAGGGGTGTCCCGCTGGGACGTGCTGAAGAAGCCGCCGCTGGGCAGCGGGGCCGGTGAGGCGGTGGCCAGCCGCACCGGGGTCCGCACCCCTTCGTCGGGAGTGATGGCGAAGGGGCGGAAGAACGGAGCCGTCAGCCGCATCGGACCGCCGGCGTTGCTGTGGATCGCGGTGCCCTTCACCATGCCGGGATCGGCGTTGTAGGCGTTCATGCCGCCGGGCAGGCGCCGGGCGAGCTCGCGGGTGGCCAGGAGGCTGACGAGTTTGCTCGTCGCGTAGACCTTGATCTGGTGGTAGAAGCGGCTGTTCCACGACGTTCCCGCGACATCGGGGTCCGTGGTGTCGAGCCTGCCGCGCTTCTCCACGAAGGTCGACAGGTTGATGACCCTCGCCCCGGGGGCCAGAGCTCCCTCGGTGAGCAGCGCGTGGGTGAGCAGGAACGGTGCGTGGTGGTTGATCGCGTAGGTGCGCTCACCGCCGTCCACGGTCCGTCCGTAGCGGGGGAAGGCCGCGCCCGCGTTGTTGATGAGCACGTCCACCGGGACGCCGTCGGCCGCCAGCTTCGACGCGAGATCGCGTACCTGGGACCACTGCCCCAGATCGGCGGTGTACGTCCGTGGAGCGGACGCGTCCTCCCCCGCCGGGGCCAGGGTGCGCAGGTGGTCGGCGGCGGCCCGGGTACGGGCCGCGTCCCGGCCGACGAGGACGACGCTCTGCCCGGCTTCGACCAGGTGACGTGCCGTCACCAGGCCCAGGCCGGAGGAACCTCCGGTGATGACCGTGGTCGTTCCGCTCATCGCCGCTGTTCCTTGCCGTGGTCGTTCCCGCCGGCGACGGGCTCACCGGCGACGGGCTCACCGGCGACGGGATCACCCGCCGGTCGGCCGGTGCCGCTCACCTCGCGGAGCAGCGCGTGCAGGCGCAGTCTGCTCTCCCGGTCGAGGCGGGCGAAGGGCGAGTGCCGGGTGGTGTGCTCGACGACACGGTCGCGCAGCGCGCACCCCTCGGGGGTGAGCTGGACGACCTTCGCGCGGCGGTCGGTGGGATGGGGCACGCGGCGGACCAGTCCGCGACTCTCGAGCCGGTCGATCATCGACGTGGCGGTCGAGGCGTCGCAGCGCAGGAGGTCGGCCAGGCGGCGCGCGGTCATCTCCTCCGCGCGGCTCAGCCTCCACAGCACGTCGGTCTGGGTGTCGGTCAGCCCCGCTTCGCGGGCCAGCTCCTTCAGCTCGTCGTGGATCTGAGTGCGGATCGCGAACAGACTGTCGATCAGCTCTTCGTTCAACCGTGCGTCGTCCATGCCCTCCAAAGTACATGGAATTTCCAATCATTGGAAATTCCATGTAAATCCCCGGGGTGCTGCCGTCCCCTCGCCCGAGGGGCCACCGGACACGCTCAGCCACGCGCGGCGGGCGGAAGGACCGTGACCAGCGGCGCAACGCCTCGCCCCGCGCGGGGGATCAGGCCGTGGACCACTTCTGGTTGGGGCTGCCGGCGCAGGTCCACAGCTGGAGCCCGGTGCCGTTCGCCGTGCCGTTGTCCCGCACGTCCGCGCACTTGTCGGCGAGGGCGCTGACCAGGTCGTGGCGGACGTTCAGCACGATCCGCTGCGCGGGACCCCCGTCGCACCGGGCCATGACGAAATCGGTCCCGTCCGTGGTCGAGCCGCCCGCGAGCTGCACGCACATGCCGAGCCCGCGCATCGTGCCGTCCGACGCGAACGTCCAGCGCTGCGAGGCGGAACCGGAGCAGTCGGAGATCATCAGCCCCGCGCCCCGCACCGCCGCGCCGCCCGCGATGTCGATACAGCGGTCCGACGCGTGGCTGACCACCCTCCGCCCCTGTACCGCCGCCCCGGTGGACGGTCCGGCCGTGGGCGCGTCGGCAGCCCCGGCGGAGGCGGGTGCCTCCGGTGTCCCGGACGCCCCGCTCGCCGGGCGGTGCTTCGGCTCCGGCCCCGGCGCCGGCGAGGAGGAGGCGGACGCCACCGGGCTCGTGCCGCCCTTGTCCGCCTCGGTGCCCGGCGCGCTCACCGACGGCACCGGTCCGTCGAACGGATCACCGGCGTCCGTGACGCCGCCGTCGGAGCCGATGACCATCGACGTCCCCTGGCGCTTCGTCCCCCCGTCGTGGTTGACCAGACCGAGGGTGAGCAGGACACAGCCCGCGGAGAGCAGCCCCACGATGCCCACGACGGAGAGCGCGCCCCGGAAGCCCTCGCGCCGGGCCTGGTCACCGGCCCGCCGGTCCGTCGGCGGGGCCTTGTCCGGAGCGGGGCGGCGGCCCGCGTCACCGCCGGGTCCCGAACCGCCGGCGCCCGCACCCCTGGCGAAGCCGTCGCCCGGGATGCCCGGGCGCGAGCCGGCGGGTTCTCCCCGGAACCCGAGCGACGCGAACTGGGTGAGCCGGGGGAGGGGATCGCGTACGTCCGCCGTACCGCCGGGCTCCTGACGCCCGCTCACCGGGGCCTCGGGGGCGGCGTCATCCGCCGGGGCGTCCTGCCGTGAGGGCGCGGGACCGGAACCGATCCGCCGGGCACCGCCCGGAACCCGTACGGGAAGATCCTTGGCCGGCCGGGACGTGTGGGGAGGTTTCATGATTCCTTCCAGCGGAGAGCGCGCGGGGGCTCGGACGGCTGTGCCCGGGGGTCTCCGACCGCTTCTCCAGGTGTGAGCCACTGCCACACATGTGACGGGCCCGGCGCCGTTCCGGTGCACCCCCACGATAGGTGACATCTGGCCCCCGCCGGTCCGCCCGCCACGGCTCCTGACCGGGAACCGCGCGGTTCCGCCCCGGGGCGGGGCTACATATGTACACCGGTCCGGGGCAGCTGTCCCCGTGGTATGTGTGAACCTGGGGCACCGCGGTTCCCCCGCCTCGTCACACCTCAACTACTCTGGTCACCTGGTCGGCCGTGTGCCACCCAGGCAATCGAAGCGGGACGTCGGCAGGGGCCGATGACGAGACATGTCCCGCCGTACGAGCGCCGAGGTGTCAGCCCGGACCGCCCTCCAGCGACCGGGACACCGGCAACAAGGTCGCTGCCCGTGCAAGGCACTCCTGGTCCGCGGGTTCCGGGGTGTCCGTCTGAGGAGGAACCAACGCGTGTCTCGCCAGGTACTCACCGTCGGCCCGGACAGCGCCGACGGCTTGTCGACGATCGGGGAGGCACTGGCCAGAGCGCGCAGCGGCGCGGTCCTCAGCGTCCTCCCCGGCACCTATCCGGAGAATCTGACGATCACGACCCCGGTCACCGTCGTCGCCGCCCAGGGGCGCGGCACCGTGGAGATAGCCCCGAGCCGGGGCTCCGCCCTCACCCTGAGGGCGGACGCCGTGATGCTCACCGGCCTGGTGCTGCGCGGCCGTGACGAGGAGCTCCCCGTCGTCGACGCGCCCCGGGGGCAGGTGGCGATGGACGGCTGCGAGATCGCGGGTTCCTCGTGGACCGCGCTGCTCGCCCGCAACAGCGGATCCCTGGCCCTGCGCGACTGCCGGGTGACCAATGGCACGGGCGCCGGAGTCGTCGTCACCTCCCCCGCCGAGAGCTCCGTGGAGTCCTCCGTCCTCGAACACCTCGGTACGACGGGTGTCGTGATCGGTGAGCAGGGCCGGGTCACCGTGCGGGGCTGCACGATCCGCGACGCCCGGGGCAACGGCGTCCTGGCGAACGGCGAGGCGCAGGGATCGGTCGAGGAGTGCGTCATCTCGTCCACCGACCAGCCGGCGGTGGCGCTGGAGGGCCGCAGCACCACCACCGTGCTGCGTACGGTGCTGCGCGACACGACCACGGGCCTGCACATCACGAGCGAGTCGCGCACCGTCCTCGAGGACGTGCGGGTGACGAACACCTCCGGCGTCGGCATCGCCGTGAGCAAGGGCAGCGACCCGCTGCTGCGCCGCTGCCGGGTGGCCAGGACCAAGGGGCACGGAATCCTCGTCACCGACCGTTCGCGCGGCACGTTCGAGGACTGCCGGGCGGACTCCTGCGAAGCCCCGGCGGTCCGGGTGGGCGGATCGTCCTCGCCGGTCTTCGTCGGCCTGACCGTACGGGACTGCGCCGGCACGGCGCTGGTCCTGGAGGACGGGTCCGCGGCCGAACTGGACCGGCTGGAGATCGTGGACGCCGAGGGGGCCGGCGTCTCCATCCGCACCGGCGCCGATCCGCTGGTCCGCCGGGCCAGGATCATCTCCCCGGCGGGACACGGCGTGGAGGTGTCGGAGGACGGCCGGGGCCGCCTGGAGGACTGCCTGGTCCAGCGGCCCGGCGGTGCGGGGGTCCGCGCCGAGGCCGACGGCAACGTCCACGTCGGCGGGGGAGCGGTGGAGGCCCCCGGGGCCGCCGGGCTCTCCGTCGGTACCGGCGGCACCATGACGGTACGGGACTGCGAGATCACCGGAGCGGCCCGGAGCGGTGTGCTGGTCGAGGACGACGGCGACCTGACCGCGGTCCGGGTGACGGCCCACGGGAGCACCGAGCAGGGGGTGCTGATCTCCGACGGGGGACGGGCGGCCCTGAACTCCTGCGAGATCAGGGGGAGCGGCAAGGACGGTGTACGCATCGAGTCCGGCTCCGCGGTCTCCGTGGTCGGCTGCGCCGTCCGGGACAACGCGGGCGGCGGCCTGATCCAGGCCAGACCGGGCGACCGCGTCGTCGTGGAGGGGCTGACCAGCACCGGCAACGGCAGGCGGGACGCGTGGGGCGCCGGTGACGCCGAGGGCACCGACCCCGCCGCGTCCCCCGGCACCCAGGAGAACGGCGGCGCGGGCGACGACGCCTCCCTGGCCGCGCTCGACGCGCTGATCGGCCTGGACAACGTGAAGGAGCAGGTCCGCACGCTGGTCAACCTCACCCAGCTCGCCCAGCGGCGGGCCCTGCTCGGCATGCCGGCGCCGCCGATGAGCCGGCACCTGGTCTTCGCCGGCCCCCCGGGCACCGGCAAGACCACCGTGGCCAGGCTCTACGGGAACATCCTCGCGGGCCTCGGGACCCTGCGGTCGGGCCACCTGGTCGAGGTCTCCCGGGCCGACCTGGTCGCCCAGGTCGTCGGCGGCACCGCGATCAAGACCACCCAGGCGTTCAACCGGGCGCTCGGCGGGGTCCTGTTCGTCGACGAGGCGTACACCCTGCTCTCGGACGGCCGGGGCTCCGGCGCCGACTTCGGCCGGGAGGCCGTCGACACGCTGCTGAAGCTGATGGAGGACCACCGCGACGACGTGGTGGTCGTCGCCGCGGGCTACTCCTCCCGGATGGACGACTTCCTGGCGTCCAACCCCGGTCTGGTCTCGCGCTTCTCCCGGACCGTCGAGTTCGAGAACTACACCGTGCCCGAACTGGTGGCCATCGTCGGGAAGATGTGCGAGGGCCACCAGTACCGGCTGGAGGAGTCCACCCACCGGGCGCTGGCCGGGCGCTTCGACCGCATGCCCCGGGACGCCACCTTCGGCAACGGCCGCGAGGCGCGCCGGGTGTTCGAGGAGATGGTCGACCGTCAGGCGACCCGTCTCGCCGGTCTCCCGGAGATCTCCGAGAACGACCTGCAACTGCTGCTGCCGCAGGACGTGAGCGCCGACGCGGCCCTCGACGAGGCCGTGCCCGACGAGACCGACCCGCTCGCACGGCTGGGGGACCTGGTCGGGCTCGCGGCCGTCAAACGCGACGTCACCGACCTCACCAACCTGCTGAGCACCGCGCGCCGACGGGAGGCCGCGGGCCTGCCCGCGCCGCGCGTCAGCCACCACCTCGTCTTCACGGGCCCGCCCGGCACCGGCAAGACGACCGTCGCCCGCCTCTACGGCGAGCTGCTCGCCTCGCTCGGCGTGCTGCCTCGCGGCCAGCTCGTCGAGGTCTCCCGCGCCGACCTGGTGGGCCGGTACATCGGCCACACCGCCCAGCTGACCCGCGAGGTGTTCGAACGGGCCGTCGGCGGCGTGCTCTTCGTCGACGAGGCGTACACCCTGACCCCGGCCGGCGCCCCGGGCTCCGACTTCGGCCGGGAGGCCGTCGACACGCTGCTGAAGCTGATGGAGGACCACCGCGACGAGGTGGTCGTCATCGTCGCCGGTTACACCCGCGAGATCGAGGGCTTCCTGGCCTCCAACCCCGGCCTGTCCTCGCGGTTCTCCCGCCGGATCGAGTTCGCCGACTACTCGTCCGACGAACTCGTCACGATCGTACGGGCCCACGCCGCGACGTCGGGCTACGAATGCGGCCCCGGCACCGGGCAGGTGCTCAGGGAGTACTTCGAGACGCTGCCGCGCGACCGGTCCTTCGGCAACGCGCGCCTCGCGCGCCAGGTCCTGGAGAGCATGATGACGCGCCAGGCCGGACGCATCAGCCACCTGACGGCGCCGGGTGTCGAGGACCTCCGACTCCTGTTGCCCCAGGACACACCGCAGTGGGAGGGAATCTCCGTATGAACCGTGAACCGCAGAAGAGGACCGGCCGCCCGCGCGCACGGCGGACGGCCGTACCCCGCGCGGCGTTGCTCCTGCCGTTGGCGGCGACGGCCGTGCTGGCGGGCCCCCCGGCGGCCTTCGCCGACGGGGAGCCGGCCGTCAGACTGCCCGTCATGACCGCCCGGCTGGCCGACGGCGCCGCGTGCGCCGGGCCGTCCACGACCACCGCGACGGCGACGCCGTGGGAGCACCGGAGCCTGGAACTGTCCCGGGCCGCGCCGATCTCCCAGGGCGCCGGGGTCACGGTCGGCGTCGTCGACACGGGCGTCTCCACCGGGGCACCCGCCCTGGCGGGGCGGGTCGACGCCCTCGGCCCCGCCGGGGACGACTGTGTGGGCCACGGGACCTTCGTCGCCGGCCTGATCGCCGCCGCACCGGTGAAGGGGATCGCCTTCCAGGGCATCGCACCCCGGGCCCGCATCGTCGCGGTGCGCGGCACCGACGAGCGCGGGGCGCCCTCGGCGGCCGGCGTGGCGGCGGGCATCCGGGGCGCGGTGGACGCCGGCGCCCGGGTCGTCCAGGTCTCGGCCGCGTTCGGCACCAGGTCCCCGCAGCTCGACGCCGCGGTGTCCTACGCCGTGCGGCACGACGCCCTCGTCGTGGCCGCCGCCGTACCGGACCCGCCGTCCGGTACCGGCGGGGCGAGCGCACCCGCGCCCCGGGACTACTGGCCCGCCGCCAGCCCCGGCGTGCTGAGCGTCCTGGACGTGGACGTCGAGGGAGGCCGCCCGGACACCGCGCTGCTCCCCGTCCACGCCGACCTGGCGGCCCCCGGCGACGCCGTCGTCGGTATCGGGCCGCGCGGGAAGGGGCACTTCGTCGCCTCCGGTGCCTCGCTGGCCGCCGCGTACACCGCGGGAGCCGCCGCCCTCGTACGGTCGGCCTTCCCCGACCTGCCGGCCGCCGGGGTGGCCCGGCGGCTGACGTCCACCGCCTACCCCGACGACGTGCCACGACTGGACGCCTACGCGGCGGTCGCCTCGGTCACGGACGGCCCGGGGACGTCCGGCGCCCGAACGGGTGCGCACGAGGGCTCCGTACGGTTGCCGGACCGTACGACGGGTGAACGGGCCACCAGGACCGCCCTGCTGGTCTCCGCCCTCGGCGCGGCGGTCGTCCTCGTCGCCGCGTGGACGGCCCTCGCGGTCCCGCGCGGCCGGGCCCGCGGGTGGCACCCGACACGCCGTTCCTGAGCCCGCCCGGCAGGACGGCGCAGAGGCGGCCGGGGTACGGAGGCGGAGGGCCGGCCCGGTGCGGCGGTGGGACAGCTGCCGGGCAGGCAGACAGGACGGCAGAAGGGCCTGCCGGGAACGACGACGGGGGGGGGGCCGGGGGGGGGGCGCCCCGCCCCC
>NZ_JBHVQX010000019.1:40467-164443 GCF_042886395.1 Streptomyces sp. NPDC058008
GGGGGGGCCGGCCCGGGGGGGGGGGGGGTACCGGGGCGGGCCTCCAACACCGCCCGCCTCTGGGCCGGGGGGGAACCGCCGCGGGGGGGCGGGGGGGGTGGTCGGCACCCGGCCCGCCCCCCCGTGCGTCCGCTAGCTCTCCGCCCGGTCCGCCTGCGGGTCCCGCTCCACCAGCGCCGTCTGTAGCAGCGTCGCCTTGTTACGGGCGATGTACCGGGCCCTGCCCGCCGGCAGGTTGCGCGGCTTGACGTTGCCGAACACGTACCCCTCGCCCGGCGGGCAGGACATCAGCAGGCCGGGGGTGTTGACCTCGCCCAGCCGTCGCATCAGCTGGTCGTTGAGGCCACGGCCGGCACCCGTGGCGGAGCGTGCGGTCACGACGTGCAGGCCGACCTCGTGCCCCAGCGCCAGGAACTCGAAGAGCGGCGCGAAGGGATGGTCGAAGGCGTTGCTGCCGCCCAGCATGTCGTAGTCGTCGACCAGGACGAACAGCCGCGGCCCCGCCCACCAGTCCGCCTTCCGCATGCGGGCGGGGCTGATGTCCGGTCCCGGCAGCCGTGTCTTCAGCGCCCGCTGGGACGCCTCCATCAGCTCCCCGAGCGCGGACAGGGACACGGCGTGGCCCAGGCGGTACTCCTCGGGGATGGCCTCGACCAGTTCCCGCCGGTAGTCGACCACCAGGATCCGCGCCTCCTGGGGCGTGTACCGGGAGGTGATCGCGGACGTCACCAGCTTCAGCAGGTTGGTCTTGCCGCTCTCGGTGTCGCCGACGGCCATCAGGTGCGGGGTGCGGCTGAAGTCGTGCCACACGGGGGAGAGCGTCTCCTCGCCGAGGCCCAGGGGGATCCGCAGGCCCTCGTCGCCCCCGGCGGCGGGCAGCGAGGAGGCCGGCAACCGGTGCGGCAGCATCCGCACCGCCGGCGCGGCGGGCCCGTTCCAGCCGTCCGAGACCCGAGCGACCAGGTCGGCGACCCCCTCGGTGAGGTCGTCGGCGCTGCCGCTGCCGTCCACCCGCGGCAGCGCCGACAGGAAGTGCAGCTTGCCCTCGACGGTCAGACCGCGTCCCGCGATGCGGGGCACGAGCGCCGCCCGCCGCACGTCGATCGCCGAGTCCATGTGGTCGCCGAGCTTCAGCTCCAGACGGGTCGCGATCTGGTCGCGCACCTGCGTCGTCATCTCCATCCAGCGGGCGGCGGTGATGACCAGGTGGATGCCGTAGTTCAGACCGCGTGCGGCGAACTGGCCGAACGTCGCGACATGGCTGTCGAAGTCCTGCCGCAGGGTCGCCCACCCGTCCACCACGAGGAAGACGTCGCCGTGGGCCTCCTCTGCGAACTCACCGGCCGCGCGCCGCCGCCGGTAGGTCGCCATCGAGTCGACGTTGTGGTCCAGGAAGAGCTGCTCCCGGTGGTTGAGCACCGCCGTCACCTCGGCGACCGTACGGCTGATGCGTTCGCCGTCCAGCCGGGAGGCGACCCCGCCCATGTGCGGCAGCCCGGCCAGCCCCGACAGGGTGCCGCCGCCGAAGTCCAGGCAGTAGAACTGCACTTCACGGGGGGTGTGGGTGAGCGCCAGGGAGGCGATGAGGGTACGCAGCAGCGTGGACTTCCCGCTCTGCGAACCGCCGGCGATACCGACGTGGCCCTCCGCGCCCGACAGGTCCACCACGAGGGGCTCACGGCGCTGCTCGAAGGGCTTGTCCACCAGGCCCACCGGCGCCTTCAGCAGCCCGGACCCCGGCCGACGGGCCGCCGTGAACCCGAGCTCCGGATCGAGCACGGGCCGTGGCAGCAGCTCGTCCAGCGAGGACGGCAGGCCCAGCGGGGGCAGCCACACCTCGTGCGCCCCCGGCCCCGCGTCCCGCAGCCGGTCGAGTGCCACCGACAGCAGGCTGTCACCCGAGTCCCTCTCCTCCTCGGCCGCGGGTTCGGCGACGGCGGGCCCGGCCGCCGAGCGCGGCACCACGTATCCCGAGGTCCACGGCACCACCTGGCTGGCCGCACGGGCCTGCACGACCGCCCCGCCCCGCTTGCGGTACCCGCCCGACACATAGGCCGCGCGGAAGCGGGTCAGGGCCTCGACGCCGCTCTTGAGATACCCGCTGCCCGGCTGCGAGGGCAGCTGGTAGGCGTCCGGTACGCCGAGCACGCCGCGGCTCTCCATCGCGGAGAAGGTCCGCAGACCGATGCGGTACGACAGATGGCTCTCCAACTGGTGCATCCGCCCCTCGTCCAGGCGCTGCGACGCCAGCAGCAGATGGACACCCAGCGACCGCCCCAGCCGCCCGATCATGACGAACAGCTCCATGAACTCCCGGTGCGCGGACAGCAGTTCGCTGAACTCGTCGACCACGACGAAGAGGCTCGGCAGCGGAGCCAGCGGGGTGCCCGAGGCCCGGGCCTTCTCGTAGTCCAGGGCCGAGGAGTAGTTGCCCGCCGACCGGAGCAGCTCCTGGCGGCGGATCAGCTCGCCGTGCAGCGCGTCCTGCATACGTGCGACGAGCGCGACCTCGTCCGAGAGGTTGGTGATCACCGCCGAGGTGTGGGGGAGCTCGTCCAGGCCCAGGAAGGTCGCCCCGCCCTTGAAGTCGACCAGGACGAAGTTGAGGGTCTCGGAGGAGTTCGTGAGGGCGAGCCCGAGGACCAGGGTGCGCAGCAGCTCGCTCTTGCCGGACCCGGTGGCGCCGATGAGCATGCCGTGCGGACCCATGCCGCCCTGCGCCGACTCCTTGATGTCCAGCTCGACGGGGAGACCGTCGCTGCCCACCGCGATGGGCACCCGCAGCCGGGACGCGCCGTCGGCACGCTGCCACAGCGACGCGGGCTCGTGCCGGTACAGGTCGGGTATGCCGAGCAGTGACGTCAGTTCGGTGTCCGCGGCCAGCGGTTCGGCCGCCGAGGCCGCCAGACGCATCCGGTACGGCGCGACCATCCTGGCCACCGCCTCGGCCCCGGCCGGCCCCATCGCGTCCGGCCGGCCGAGGAACGTCGTCCGCTCCTTGCGGGAGCGGTCGGTGCGCACCAGGCTGACGCGGTCGGGCCCGACGTCGAGGCGCAGGGTGGCGCGCCCCGGGCGCCACTGCAAGGTGTCCGCGAGGTCGACGACCACCGCGTTGCGGAAGCCCTGGCCGTCCATGCGGTGTCCGGCGGGCACGGTCACCCCGTCCAGGACGACGACCGTGTACGGCTCCTCCCGCCCGGGCGGCACCTCGGGGTCGAAGGCGGGACGCTCACCGAACTCGGCTCCCAGCAGGTCCTCCAGATCACCGAACGCGGAGGCCACCATCCGTGCCGGGCCCGCGCCGTCCACCTCCTGGGGGTGGTGCCCGTGCGGCAGCCACTTCACCCACTCCCAGTCGGCCCGGTGCTCGTCGGAGGCACACACGACGATCCACACCTCCTCCGGGGCGTGGAACACGGCCAGCTGCGTCACCATGGCGCGTACCAGGCTCCGCCGCGCGGACTCGTCGCCGCGTATCAGCACCCTCGCCCACGACCGCAGATACACGGCCACCGGCTGGTCCGGCACCGTGCTGTAGGCACGTATGAAGCGCCGCAGCGCGTGTGCCGACAGCGGATCGAGGTCCTCCACCGGCTTCGTGGACAGCGGTGTCAGCTTCATGGCCAGCTGCTGGTCGCCGACGGCGATCCGCACCTCGCCGAAGTCCTCGTCCTTCACCCGGCGTTCCCACAGCCGGGTGGTGCGCACCATGGAACGCAGGGCCCCGGGCTCCGGGTGACGCCAGGCCAGGGCCCACTGCTGTTCCGTCACCGCCCGCCGGGTCTGCTTGCGGACCTGCCCGAGATACCTCAGATAGTCACGCCGCTCCCCCCGGAGCCGCTGCTTGCGCTCACTGGTGCGGCGCATGAACTGACCGATGATCATGGCGCCCGAGGCGAGCACCATCAGCCCCAGCGACAGATAGACGAACACGCCGTTCGACCCGCCCGGACGCAGGAAGATCAGCATCATGGAGACGGACATCATCGCCATCGGCATGTAGGTCCACACCGCGGTGTTGTCCGGGACCGTCTCGGCGAGGACCGGAGGCTCCTGGAGACTCAACTCCCCCTGGGGCATGTCCGGACCGCGACGACGTGCGGGACGGCGAAAAAGCACGGAACTCAACGAATCGGCTCCTTCGGGCGGCAGCCGGTGAGGTGTGTCACCGGGCCCGTTGGCGGAATGCGGGGGCTGTGAAGCCGGCCCGGCAGCAGGGGTACCCTGCACACCATAGACGGGTGTGTCCCACTCCGGTTCAGACACCTATGTGTCGGCCGGGTACGGCTCCTCACACCTGACTCCCTGATCACCTTCCGCGAAAGCGAATGTGCCGACCATGAGCGACACCTCGGTGGCCAGCCTGTGCCGCCTCACCGTCCGGGCACCCTCCAGGACCATCGACCTGGCCGTCCCGGTGGACGTACCGGTGGCCGACCTACTACCCACGTTGCTCAGATACGGCGTGGACGGCATGGAGGAGGAGGGGCTCGACCACGGCGGCTGGGTGCTCCAGCGCCTCGGCGGCCCCGCCCTCGACGACGAGGTCACCCTGGAGGTGCTCGGCCTCCGTGACGGCGAGGTCCTCCATCTGCGCCCGCGCGCCGAGACGATGCCCGAGGTACGCCTCGACGACCTGGTCGAGGGCATCGCGGACATCACCCGGGAACGGCTGCACGCCTGGACCCCGGAGCGGACCCGCCAACTGCTGCGCGCCCTGATCGTCTGTGTGCTCGTCATCGGGCTCGGCGCGCTCGCCTGGCCCGGCGGACCGGCCGCCCCCAGGGCGGCCACCGCGGGTGTCGCCGGACTGCTCCTGCTCGCCGGAGCCGCCACGGCCAGCCGGGCGGTCGGCGACGCGGCGACGGGCGCCGTCCTCGGCCTCCTGGCGACCCCGGCCCTCGCGCTCGCCGGCTCGCTGCTGCCCGACGGCGAGATCACCGGACCCCAGGCCTACCACGTCCTGGGCGCACGGCTGCTGGCCGCCGGAGCCGCCGGAGCCGGCGCTGCGGTGCTCGCCCTGGCCGCCGTCGCCGTCTACGCCCCGCTCTTCCTCGCCGCGGCCGCGGTCTGCGTGGCGGCGGCCGTCTCCGGGGCGATGATGAGCGTCTTCGACGTGCCCGTGGACAAGGCGGCCTGCGTGATCGCCGTGTGCCTGGTGGTCGTCGGAGGGTTCGTCCCGGCCATCTCCTTCAAGCTGGCCGGCATGCGGATGCCACCCCTGCCGACCAATCCCCAGCAGCTCCAGGAGGGCATCGACCCGTACGACACCCGGCAGGTGGCCACCCGGACGGAGCTGGCCGGCGGCTGGATGATCGCGCTGTACGGTGCGATCGGCCTCGTCTGCGCGGGCTGCCTGATCCCCCTGGTGCGGCGCCCCAGCCTTCCCGAGGCGCTGATCGCCGTCGTCCTCTCCCTGATCCTGCTGCTGCACGGCCGCGGCATGGTCAACGTGTGGCAGCGGCTCGCCCTGGCCGTCCCCGGCTCCCTGGGCGCCGCGCTGGTCCTCACGGGTGCCGGTGCCCGCCTCGCCGCCGGCGACCGTCCCGTGTTCGTCGCCGTCCTGCTCGGGCTGACCGCCGTACTCGCCGTCGTCACCTGGACCGTCCCCGGGCGCAGGATGCTTCCCTACTGGGGCCGCGCCGCCGAACTGCTGCAGTCCGCGCTGGCCATCAGCCTGCTGCCGCTCATGCTCTGGGCCATCGGGGTCTTCGGCGACCTGCGCGCCATCTCCGGCTGACCGCGACCATGCCGATTCCGAAGAAAGCCGCGAGGTAGGGCACCATGCAGTCCAAACGCGACCAGGTCCAGGCACACAGCTTCACCATGACACGGCTGACCGCCGGCATGCTCCTCGCGGAGCCCGACGCCCCGGACACCCAACTGGGCCGGACCACCCGGGGCGTGTTCATAGGTGTGCTCATCGCGGTGCTGATATCCGCCGGGGCCGTGGTGTTCGGGCTGATCTCGCCCGGCGGCAAGACCTCCTGGAAGACCGCCGGAACCCTCGTCGTCAACAAGGAGACCGGCGCACGCTACCTCTACGCCGACGGCAGGATCAGGCCGCTGCGCAACTACGCCTCGGCCCGGCTGATCGCCGGCAGCGGCCTCACCACCTCCACCGTCTCCACCGCCTCCCTCCAGGGCACACCCGTGGGACTGCCCATCGGGATCCCGGGCGCCCCCGAGGCGGTACCTCCGGCCGCGAACCTCGACCGGGGCACGTGGCTGGTCTGCTCCACCACCGGGGCCGGAACTCCGGGCGCGCACACCACCCTGGTCGCCGGGGCTCCCGTGGACGGCACCGGGCTGCGCTCGGGGGAGGCCTTCGTGGTCAAGGGCCCCGACCGCGCGACGTACGTCGTCTGGCAGGGCAGCCGCCTGCGGCTGGACAAGGAATCCGGGGCCGCCGTGTCGCTCGGCTACGGCTCGGTGACCCCCTGGCCGGTCTCCGCGGCCTTCCTCGACGCCCTCGTGGCGGGCCCCGACCTGGTGGCGCCCGAGGTGCCGGGCCGCGGCGCCCCCGGGCCGTCGCTGGACGGCACCCCGGGCACGACGGGCCAGGTGTTCCAGGCCGAGGTGCCCGGGTCCGACGAGCACCCGTACTACGTGCTCCGCCAGGAGGGACTGGTACCGCTGACCACCACTCAGGCCGCCCTCGTCCTGGGCGACCCCAGGACACGGGAGAAGGCGTACGGGGGAGAGAGGCCGCGAGCCGTGGCAGTGGGGGCCGACGCGCTGAAGCAGCACCTGGCACCCGGCGCCGAGGGCCGCTCACCGGCCTCCGAGGGCCTGCCCCCCACACCGCCGAAGTCGGTCGGCACCACGGCGGACCGGTCCGCGTGCGTCGGCGTCGAACCGGACGGGAAGGGCACGAAGGTCACCACGCTCCTCGCCCCGGCGGGCGCGCTCGCCCCGGCCGCCCAGCCGCCCGCGGACACCGAGCCGGCCTGTCTGAAGGTGGACGCCGTCGTGGTGCGGCCGGGCCACGCGGCACTCGTCCGGGCCCTCGGAGCCGGCGGCACGGCCGTGGGGACCACGACCTATCTGGTGGACGACACCGGTACCAGGTACCGGGTACCGACGGCGAAGGCGCTCACCGCCCTGGGGTACACCGAGGGCCAGGTCACGTCGCTGCCGTCGCCGCTGCTCTCGATGCTGCCCGCAGGACCGGATCTGGACCCGGACGCGGCCACCGGCGCGGCACGGTCCGTCACCACACCCGCACACTGCGGGAAGGCCGGGTAGCCGGGAGGGGGAGAAGTTGCACGGGCCACATGTGAATGGGCCATGTGTGACACATGCTGCCGGTAACGTATGTGTCGAGCCCGGGGTTGCCGTCCGCCCTCGCAGCCGTCACACATGCGTCCAGCGCCGGAACCTGGCGAACACCCGTCGAACGTACCAATGGAGAGGCTGAGCATGCCGGAGAACAACATCCGTACCGGGGATGAACAGGCCACACGTAACGGCATCCAGGCCCTGGAGTCCGCCTTCACCGGGGTCCTGAGGTCCCGCCAGGACGTGGAGGCCATGCGCAACAACCTGAGCGCGGGGTACAAGGGATCCGACGGCGGCCTGTTCCAGCAGCTCATCGCCGACTGGGAGGGCCAGGCCGAGAAGATCCTCCGCGGCCTGCGCGAAGTGATCAACAGCCTCAACACGACCCTGACCGCGATGAACGAGAACCAGGGTTCGTCGAACGAGGCCATCAACAACGCCTACAAGCAGTCGAACGACCTCTTCAACCAGCTGACGGGCAAGCACTGAGCCCCGGCCGGACCCCGCTCCCCGCCCACGCCATCCACCGAGAAGCCACGAGGTCATCATGAGTTTCACCGACGGCGAGATCTACGTCTCCTACGACCACATGCAGAACGCGGCCGACGACATGATCCACCAGACCAAGGCCATCCACCAGACCCTCGTCGACCTCGACGCGGAACTCCAGGCGCTGAAGAACTCCTGGAACGGTGAGGACAAGAACATGTACACGAGCAAGCAGGAGGAGTGGAACGGCGCCGTCGGCGCGATGAACGACCTGCTGGTCAAGAACGCCCACCTCCTCACCGAGGTGTCCGGCAACTACCAGTACACCGAGCGGTCGCTCAACCAGATGTGGTCCGACGTCAAGGTCATCGGCTGACACCGCACGCCCCACGGGGCCGGGCGGCCTCCCGGGCGGACCGGCCCCGCCCGGCCCGCCCGCGCCGTTCCCCCAGCCCGCTCGCCCCACCACCACCGGAGGTCTCATGGGAAACCTGACGCATCTCGACGGGAAGTCGTTGCAGACGTTCATCGAGACGGATCTCAAGGACTTCGTGACGCAGACGCAGAACATCCGCAACGACAAGCCCGACACGTCGGACGGCCGCCCGGCGGGCAGGGCCCTCAAGAGCCTGATCGACGGCTCGACCACTCCCGAGACCCTCCAGCAGAACCAGTTCCTGGCACTCGGCCCGATGGTCGCGAACGACCTGACGCACGGCAAGGGCCTCATCGAGGCCACCACCAGGTCGGCCAAGTCCATCGACGGGATCCTGGAAGCGCAGCAGCGGCTCTTCCGCGACATCGAACGGGACTTCAGGCAGACGCTGAAGGTCATGGGAGCCACCCAGAGCGACAACATGACCGAGATCAACGCCCAGAAGATGCTCGACATCTTCGAGGACGTCGACAACGACCTGGGCCCCTCGGGCAGCAAGTCGGCGACCGGCCTCTGAGGGAAGCGGCCTGGGCGCACCGTCCGGCCGGCCCCGTCGTCCCCCTCCCCGTCCGCATCCTCCCCACCCCCCCCCCACAACGGAGTTCGCCCATGCCCTCCCAGGCCGATGCCGATGACTACTGGGCCCAGGCTGTCAGCCTCTACACCGGTTACCCGATGCCCAGCCGCAACGCCCTCTTCGACAAGCTGAAGAGCAAGGACGGAATCCCGCTCATGCGGGTGCGCCTCAAGGAGCACGTCGCCCGGTCCGTCGACAAGGACGACTACGCCGCCTCCTCCGGATGGCACGCCTCGCACGGGGAGGACTACCGGCTCGCCTTCTACACCCACCACGGCAAGAAGGACGTCAGCCTCTTCACGGCGGACATCAACTTCATCAGACCCGTCATGGACTCCGACGGCAACACCCATCTGATGGAAGGGGGAGCGACACGGGACGGGGGCACCGCCAAGGGGCAGGACGGCGAGGATCTGGACGACGGTGATCTCTGGAAATACGTGTCCGCCCCCAAATCCGTCCTCAACGCACTGACGCAGAACTACCGGACCACGCACTTCTCCTACGGCGGTGTGAGCGTCGCCGACGCCGACGCCGTCGATCTCCTCTCCTTCGACCGGATGGCCGAGTCCTTCGACCGGGCCGCCAGGTTCTTCAAGGACCAGATGAAGGTGCTGACCGACTGGAACGAGCAGCTGGGGGGCGAGAAGGCGGCGTGGAAGGGCGAGTCCGCCGACGTGGTGCGCAGCCTCATCCAGACGCTGAGCAAGAACTACGAGAACTACGTCGACCAGATGGGCGGGGCCGAGTACCGGTCCGGCCACGTCATGCTCGGCAAGCACGAGCCCACGTCGAACTACTCCGACATGCTCTTCCAGGCGCAGTGGGACCTCCACTTCGAGGCGAAGGTCATGGAGTCCGCGTGGCTGAACTGGGCCAACTCGGGAGAGCACGATCCGTACCGGGCGCTGCTCGAGGAACTGGACGAGCTGAGCCGGTGGATCATGCAGAACAACGTTCCGTACGTCCTGGTGAGCAACGACAGACACCTGCCACCGGGTACGGGTGACGAGGAGGACCTCTGGCTCCAGAACCATCAGAGGAACTTCGACACCGCCCCCGGTTTCACCGACAACCCGGGATTCGGCGCGCTCGACGACATCAACGTCTGGAAGACGATCGGCGAGCGCGCCGTCGCACGCTGGAACACCAACGTGGACGGCTATCTCGTCGAGGCGGCCAAGCAGTCCCTGTCCAGGATCGGGGCGGGCTGGAACACCGTCTCGCAGGACCTGGGCCAGGAGGTCACCACCAAGCACCAGGAGAGCCTTTCCCAGAACTACGGGAAGAAGGAGGCGGCGAGCGAGAAGGAGGCCGCGGACGAGGCGAGCAAGAAGAGCCAGGAGGCCTGGCAGAGCCTCAACAGCAACCTCGCCGACTCCAACAAGAACAACAAGGGCCTGTTCGACGGCCTGAACAACAACCTCGCCGACTCCAACAACAACCAGAAGCAGCTCAACAGCAGTCTGAGCGGACTCGGCGACAGCGTCGGAGAGGGCCTGAACAACGGCCTCAGCGGCCTGGGAGACAGCTTCACGCAGAGCCTCAACCCGGGAGGGCTGAACCTCAGCGGCGGCGGAACCACCTCGCCCCTGGACCTCACCGGTGACGGGGGCACCTCCCCGCTGAACACCGGCCTGGGCGACACGTTCGGCGACTTCGGCGCCACGGGACCGGGGACCGGTACGGCGGACACCGGCACCACCCTTCCGCTCAACAACCTCTCCGGCCTCGTCCCGAACCTGAACACGGGCACCGGCACGTCCGGCGTCACGACCCCCCTCAACCCGGACTCCGGATCGCTCATCGACGGCGGACCGCACCTCGACGCCGACGGAAACCTGGTGCAGACGTATCCGGACGGCACCACCACGGTGTTCGACCCCGACACCGGACACCTGGTGTCGACCGCCCCGGACGGCCACACCACCACGACCCAGCTGAACCCCGACGACGTCATCACCAACCCCGACGGAAGTCACACCCAGCTCAATCCGGACGGCACCCTCACGACGGAGTTCGAGAACGGCACCACGACGGTGTTCGACCCGTCCGACGGCACGCTGCACACCACGAAGCCGGACGGCACCGCGACAACGGCCCAGCTGAACAAGCCGATCGACCTGCCCGGCCTGACGGGCGGCGGGTCCGGCACGTCGTACGGCGGCACCTCACCGCTGAACAACGGGGCGCTCGGCGGAGGCACCGGGTATGCCGATACGGACACGGACTACCTGGACTACGACAGCACACCTTTCTCAGGAGGTACGCTGGGCGGAAACATAGGTGGTTACGGCCCCACCGCGGCGAACACCTCCACATCACCTGCAGGGGGCACACCTCTCAACCCCGGATTCGGGCAGGGCGGTGCCGGGGCGGGTGGCGCGGGCGCGGGCGGGGCGAACGGGGAACGTGTGCGTACGGTGCTCAACGACGCGAGCGGCCCCTCCGCACTGCGACGAACCGGTTCCGTGGCGCCCGGTATCGACGGAGAGGCCATGCCCTTCCGTCAGAACGGCACCCAGACCACCAGTTCCCCCATGGGAGGCGCACCGATGGGCGGTGCGCAGGGCGGTCAGGCCACCGAGAGCGGGGAACGTCAGCGCACCAACTGGGTCGAGGAGGACGAGGACGTGTGGGGCACCGAAGAGGGCGGGACACCGGCGGTGATCGGATGAACGGGACGGAGAACAACGGCGGCTCACGCGCCCGGGCGGCGGAGTCGCCCGACGCGGCCGTCGCGGCGAACCCCTTCACGGAGTCCCTCAGCCGGCGTCTGGAGGAGACCCTGGCCGAACTGGACGTGGTGACCACCGGCCTGGCCAGGGCCAAGGAGCAGCTGCGCGAGGCGACCCACGTGGTGCGCTCCCGTGACCGGGTCGTGGAGGCCACGGTGGGCTCCCAGGGGCAGCTGATCGAGCTGCGGTTCCTCGACAACAAGTACCGCACGATGAGCTCGACCGAGCTCGCCGCGTCCGTACTGGAGGCGACGACGCAGGCGCGTGACGCGATGTCGCGTCATGTGATGCGGACGATGCGGCCGTTCACCGAACCGCGTGCCGGCATGCCCCGCATGGAGGCCTTCGACGTCGACTGGGCCGACGTCTTCGGGCCCGCCGTGCTGGAGGACCCGGCGGGCCCGCCCGCCCGGAAGGGCCGGGGGTCCCTGCGGGACGAGATCCACGAGGACGGGGAGGAGTAGGAGCCATGGGAGACGTCTTCGCGGCGAGCCCTGGGGACATCCAGAGGGCGGCGCGTATCCAGGCCGAGATCCTGGACATCGTGAACAACAGCGTGCGTGACTTCCACGACGACGCGGCCCGGAGCGCCGGCTGGGTGGGCCGCGACGACTCGATGGCGAGGGAGCTGGGTCCGCGCGACGCGAAGGAGCGCGAGGGCTCCGAGGAGACGGGCACGGCGCTGATGGAGGCGATCGCCGGCATGGCCCGCGTGCTCAGCGTGAACGGCCACGTCATCCAGGGTGCCCAGAACGCCGCCTTCGAGGCCATCGGCGAGCAGACCTCCAAGAGCGGCAGGCACTGAGCTCCCATGGCCATCCTCGTCCCGAACTGGCTGAACGACCTGTTCTTCGCCCTCATGGGTGAGCGCTTGCCGCAGGCCGACGAGGACATGGCCTACATGAGCCATCAGGCGTTCAAGAGGTTCTCCGACCGGCTCCGTGAGCTGGGACAGCTGCTCACCGAGTCGATCGGCTACGCCGCGAAGGTGCTGCCCGCGCAGAACGCCGACAACTACGCGCGTGCCGCCCGGGTCCTGACCGACGACGGGGGCAGGAACCACGTCACCGAGTTCGCCGACCAGCTGGACGGCATCTCCGACGGGCGGGTGAAGACCTCCATCGACATCGCCGAGTCGAAGATCAGCCTGATGCTCGAACTGGCGATCCTGGCGGCGGAACTGCTGTTCCTGGCCGTGATGACGTTCTTCACCGGCGGTGCCACGGCGGGCGAGGCCGTCGAGGCCAAGCTGCGTACGCGGGCCCGGATCCTGGTGATCCTGGAGATATTCGCCAAGCGCGTCCACCTGCTGCCCACCCTGAGCGAGGCGCTGGAAGAGGCGTTCACCACGCTCGCCGCCAGGCTCGCCCTGATCCTGTCGGCGGCGCCCGGTCGCAAGCCGCACGGCATCAACATGAAGGACGTCGTACTCAGCGGGATCACCGGCGGCCTCACCTCGATCTTCGACCACACCATCCAGGGCGGGAAGAACCTCTTCAAGGGCCTGTTCAAGGACAAGACCGACCTCGGGGCGGGCCTCGACAAGAAGTTCGGCGCCAAGGACGTGATGCCGGACGTGAACACGACGCCCCTGAGCGTCGCCGCGACGCACGGGGCGAAGAACCTGACGTCCGACGGCCCGCTGTCCGGCGGTAAGAAGCTCGCTGCCGGCACCGGCAACCGGGGGTTCGACGCGGTAGGCGAGGGCGCGGCCGAGACATTCGCCGAAGCGGCGGTCTACGGGCAGGGGTTCAGCCTCTCCACCTTCCACGGGTCTGTCATCAGCAGCGTCAACACCGGCCTGATGTTCGAGGGGGTCCAGAAGGCCGGTCTGGGCCTGCGCGATGTCGCATCCCCTCAGAACCTCACCGTCACACCCCCTACCGTCTCGGCCGGCCTGACCACGGATCCCGCGAAGGGCACCGGCGAGAACGCCGTCACGCACGGGCCGGGCCAGGATGCGGGGACCCCCACCACGGGTACGGGCCTTCCCGCCCCGGCCCCGTACACCCCCGGAGGTCTCACCGAGGCCGGACCGCCCCCGGTCACCACCACGTCGGCCGGCACCCCGGACGTCGTCCCGGCCGCCGTCCCCGCCCAGGGCCCCGGCGCGGCCACGGTGCCCGCAGGGGGCGGGAGCACGCCGGCCAAGGGTCCTGGTGTGACGCAGGGACAGACCGCTCCCGGCACGCCCGCGGGGAGCCAGGAGGGTGCGCCGCCTCCGGCCGGGGCGGACGCCGGTGCGCAGACCGTTCCCGGGCAGGGCGCCGGCACCCTGCCCGGCGGCGCGGACTCAGGTCCCGGGAGGACGGCGCAGGCGCCGCCCCAGGCTTCCGCCGCCGGTGACGACTCCGCGCCCCGGGACACCGGGGACCTGGAGGAGGGGTCCGGCACCGGTTCGGAGACCGCCCCCGCTCCTGTGCCGACGAGCGGCGCCGCGCCCGAGGGGACCACCGGCCCGGCCGCGAGCGCCGGTACGTCGTCCGGTGCCGCCGCGACCACGGCCCAGGGGCCTGCGGCGGGCGCGAACAGCCCGGCCGCGGTCAAGGCCGACGGTGCCGGTCCGGCCCACGGCACGAGCGGACCGGCGGGCCAGGACCGGCCGCAGGCGGATGCCGCCCCGGACACGGAGCGGGAGCGGGACAGTGCGGACGAGAGCGCCCCTCCCGCTTCCGGCACGGCCCACCCGGCCACGACGGCGGACACGGTCGCCCCGGCCGGTCCCGGTTCCACGGACAGCCCGGTCGCACCGCGGGAGGCCCGGTCCGAAGACCTTTCCGGCGACGCTCAGGACGGCGCGGCCCTGCCGGGCATCACACCCGTCACGACGCTCTCGGCCACGGCCCTTCCCCGGCCGGGCGACCTCTCCGGCGGTGACCGCGCCGAGCGGACGGACGACGCCACGGCCGTGCCCGCCGAACCCGGCCCGGGCGAGGCCTCGGACACCGGCCTCGTGGTGTCCACGGCCCCCGGACACCACGACGGCAAGCGGCGGCCCGGCCGGGCCGCCGAGTCCGAGCCCGGCCGGCGGGCCGCCGACCCCGTACACACGACTCCGGACACGACGGGTACGCCCGACGGGACCGGCAGGCAGGACGACGACCTCGCGGCCCCCGTCCCGATCGCCACCACGTCCGGAGACGGCACCGCACCGGCCGCCGTGGACTCCGCCAAGGCCCTTCCGACGGTCTCGGAAGGGCCGGCGCACCGTGACGCGGACGCCGACGCCCTCGGCATCAACTCCACGACCACCGCCGACCCCGCCCCGGAGACCGAGCGCCCGGACACCGAACGCCCGGAGACCGAAGGCCCGGACAGCGACGACTCGGACACGGTGGTCGACTCGGAGTCGGACTCCGGTGACACGCTGGTCGGATCGGTGGACGGTGCCGAGCCGACCGCAGGCGCCAAGAAGACCCCCGGTTCCGGCAGGCTGCCGCAGTCGCGGGAGGAGATCGCGCGCTGGCTCGAAGGCCTCAAGATCCCCGACCGGACGGTGGACGACCCGCTCGCCCCGTCCGACGGTACGCACCACCTCTTCGGCCCGTCCGGCACCCAGGAGATAGCGGTGAACATGTTCACCGGGGTGCGGGGCACCGATGGCTCCCCGACGGACCAGGACGGCGGCGCGGACCACCTCGAGCACTACATCCACCCCGTCGACGCGGACTTCGTCTCCTGGTCGGAACGGGGTACCACCGTATGGAGAAACACCACGGAGGACCCGGACACCGTATTCAGGAACGGTTTTCACGCGGGTGACCCGGACAACATCATGGACGTGTCCACGTGGGTGACCAATCCGGCCCCCGGCGGATCCCAGTTCATCTCGACGACCCGTAATCGGGACCTGCGGAAGTACACCCAGCGGCGGTACCGGTACGAGATCGTCTCCGAGGCACCGGGAGTCGACATCCCGAGCACCGTCGGGCGGTTGATCGACGACGACCCGGAGATCGAGGAGGACATCCCCCAGCTGGCCGAGCACGTGGCGGCCGAGGAGGAGGTCGCGTTCCTCGGCTCCGTACCGGCCCGGGCCGTCGTCTCCGTGCTGGACCGGCAGACCGGCATGACGGGCCGGTGGAACCAGCTCAGCCGGTCGGTCGAGTGGGCGCGGCCCGGTACGGCCACGGTCCCGCCGGCCCCCGCGCCCGTCGCGCCGTCCCGTGCCGTCGCCGACCCCTACGGCTGGGGCCGGCCGATCGCGCCCGACGAGACCGCGCCACGCCCGGCCGGTACGGGACCGTTCGCCGCCACGGGACACGCCGATCCGTTCGGCGCCCGGCAGCCGTCGGGCACCGGTGCCACGAGCGGCGGCGGGTTCGGCGGCGACTGGGGTGGCTGGAAGCCGGCCCTCGGCGGGTCCGAGGGCATCGGCGGCATCTCCGCGAGGAACTCGGAGAGGTTCGAGCGGCTCAGCCGGGACCTGAACCTGGTCATCGTCACCCGCGCGGTCAACGAGTACGCCGTGGAGCGGCTGGCGGAAGGGGCGCTTCCCAAGCCGCTGGAGATCAAGGCGAAGTCGCTCAACACGTACGACCTGATCCTCCTCGGCCCGCCCGCCGGGGCCTCGCCGGAGGAGGCACTCGACCACCGCTCCCCGAAGAAGAAGGGCCTGGTCGGCTTCTACGAACCCGTCTTGCCCCCCGACCTCACGGCCTACGGCCAGGAGGAGCAGGAGGCGATCAGGCAGCGGTACGAGAGCCGCCGCAAGGAGTTCCGTACGTACGCCGCCGAGATGGAGGGGCAGAAGGACCGGTTCCCCGTCATCGACGGGATCGTGCACGGCTGGGCGGGCGACGAACTCCGCCCGCTGGCGAGCGACATCGACCTCTTCGACCTCTTCACCCCGACCGAGGGGACAGGACTGTCGCCCCGGACCTACGGCCACGTGATGAGTGAGATCACCCGTAAGGTTCCCGAGGTCCTGCACGGCCCCGCCGAGTACTGGAAGAGGAAGAACGAAGCCGACGAGGAGATCTTCAGGCAGATAACGGAGCCGGTCCACAAGGGTTCCGAGAAGGTCATCACCTACTTCCCGGGGCGGCGGCCGACCTTCGAGGGGAACTTCTCGCGCAGGAACTCCCTGGCACCCGCCCAGAGTCCCGCGCGCGCCCACGACGACCTGTACAAGCGAGGCCTCGGGGGGAAGGCCGGCGCCGAGTACGTACCCGCAGGCCGGCGGAACCAGCTGGACATCAGCCTCGGCCCCGACGGTACGGACGCCGCCGGTGACGGGGACCCCGCCGCCGAACACGCCGACGCGCTGCGGCTGTTCGAGCGCGTGTGGGGCAAGACGACCGCCGACCGGAGACTTCCCGGGCCCGTGCTCACGGCGGCGACCGAGGCGTACACGGCCCTCGGCGGATCGGCGGACCGGGTGGGCCGTCTCGTCGCACGGCTCGACGAGCGGACCGAAGGCTTCGGCGGGCTGTCCCCGGCCGACCAGCACGTGGCCGTCGTCGCCCAGAAGATCCTTCGCGGCACTCCGCAGGAGGTCACGGCGGCCGTGGAGCGTGCGCGGTCGGCCGGCGTCACCCTCGCCGAGGACGACACGCCCCCGCCCTCGGCGGGCACGAGCGCGGTCCGCACGGGGCCGGCCGCGCTGAACGCACCCGACCGGGAGGCACTGGGCAGGGCGGAGGAGTTCCTGCGCACCGTGACCCCGCAGGAACTGGCGCAGGCCCAGCGGTGGGCGCGCGTCCAGGTGTCCGCCGACCACACCTGGTTCATCGACGCACACCACCCGGCCGCCGCCGAGCGCCGCGAACTCCTCGAAGCCTTCGTCACCCTGCTGAGCCACAGCCGGTTCACGGACAGCCCGGACCGCAGCCGCGCGCTCTCCCGCGAGCTGGCCGGGCGCTACGGGACACGCAGGACCGCCGGCCTGGTGGGCGGGGTCGACCGGGAACAGGACGACCTCTCCCCGACGGTCGAGGAGGAGCCGGACGCCGGGCCGAGCGGACACGGCCACCCCGACCCGGACCCCGATTCCCTCGAACTGCTGCTGGAGGAACTCGACTTCGACCTGGACGAGGGGCGGTTCACCGACGGGGACGACCTGGAACCGACCCGGCCGGGCCAGGTCACCGAGCCCGGCGAGGAATCGCCGGCGCGGGACTTCGGGCCGGACACCCCGGCGTACACCCCGACGGGCACCGAGGATTCCCCGGTTTCCCCGGTTTCCCCGGTTTCCCCGGATTCCCCGGATTCCGACGACTCCCGCGACTTCGCCGCGCTGCTGGAGCCGCTGCGGGCGTACGCCGCGAGCGCCGCCGACCGTCAGTCACCGGACGTGGAGGTCGTCCTGATGGCCTACCCCGGGGTCCCCGGGTTCGTGGACCTGATCAGGACGGCGGACACCGGGCACGCCTTCGTCGCGGTGCTGCTGCCGGGACGGGAGGATCCGATCACCCTCGGGTTCCGCTTCTTCGGCGAGCTGACGACCCTCGCCCTCGTGGACGGGACGATGCCCGGGGGAGTCACCCCCGAACACGCGGAGGCGTTCACCAACTCGCGCGCCGACATCCTGGCGTCGTACCGCGTCAACGCGGACCAGCTGGGGGCGGCGTTCGGCTACGCCGAGCAGAACTTCCGGACGACGTACAACCTCGTCACCTACAACTGCGTGGCCTTCGCCCGCGGTTTCGTCGAGGCCGCCGTCGGCCACGAGGTGGCGCCCCCCTCCGTCGTCGCACCCAACTCACTGATCGAGCACCTGCGTTCGGGCACCCGCCGCGAGTGGACCGAGAGCCCCAAGCTCGTCGAGCTCACCGAGGACGACCGGGCGAGTCTGCGGCGGGCCGACGCGTGGCTGGAGGGGCACGGAGGGACCGCCGAGCTGAGCTGGGCCTTGAACCGCGTCTTCATCGACCACCAGCGCCCCGTCGTGTCCGCCAGGGTCACCGAGGGGCAGCAGCGGCAGCTGGACCTGCTGGCGCACTTCGCGGTGCTCGGCGCAGAAAGGCTCCACCAGCACGGTGAGGCGGCGGCCCGGGAGCTCCTGGACGAACTCGGCGTGCGGTACGGCACCTCGCGGACCCTTCCCCCGGACATCCTGCCGACGACCGCCCGGATGCTGGAGCCCCTGCGCTCCTACGCGGCGCACACCACCGGCCCTTCCCTCCCCGACGCGGAGGTCGTCGTCATGACCGGCCGGGGCGGGCAGCCGGCCGTCGGCGTCAGGCTCCCCGGCCGCCCGGGCGTGATCGGCCTCCGGTTCGGCGCGGACCAGACGGTCCCGGGCACGACCCGCTGGGACAGGATCGCCGGCGGACTGTTCGTCGAGCACTCCGCCCACGTCCACGACCCGGACACCGAGATCCTCAGGACCTACCAGGTCGACGCGGCCCAGCTGCGCGCCGGCCACCGGTACGCCCTGGCCAACCTGACGACCCCGTACAGCGACTCCTCCTACAACGCCACCAGTTTCGTCCGGGGCTTCCTGGGCCAGATGCTGGGCGGCGATCCCGTCACCTCCCACTTCGACGGCCAGGGCGCCGCCTCCCACTCGTACCTGGGCTTCACGCAGGCCTACCTGAAGTCCTACTTCCACACCACCAAGGCCTTCTCCGAGGCGATGCGGGCGGAGACGGACGACTCCTGGAGCACGGCGGCCGCCCCGGTCACGGAGCTGTCCGACCGGGACGAGCAGGTGCTGAGAGGTGCCGCCCGCACGCTGACCCCGTACACCGACGCGGCGAACGCCGCCGCGCTGTCCTGGGCGAAGCTGCGCGTGCTGCTCGATCACCAGCGGCCCTCGCCGGCCGGGCGGGCGGCCGATGTCGACGCCTCGATGCACGACCTGCTCAGGTCGTTCCGCTACATGGTCGCGGCGGAGTACCGCTCCGAGGGCGAGCAGGCCGCACGCCAGCTCTCCTGGCGCCTGGGCCTGGACTACGGCACATGGCGGTCCACGGACAAGCTGCCGCCGCCGGAAGCGGTGGGAAGCGAACCGGTGGCCGCCCCCTCGCCCGGCCGTGGACAGGACCCCGCGCCGTCGCCCACCGGCGAGCGGGCCCCCGCGCCCTCGTACGCCTCCGGCGGCACGGAACCCCGTGATGTGCTGGTCGACGACGTGGCGTACGCGATGACCGACGAGGGGGAGTTCCACCGCTTCACGACCGCCGACGGCGGGAGCGTCCACATCAGCAACACCCGGATCACCGACGGCGTGGTCAGCCCCGACGTGGCCAGGCTCGTCATCACGTTCCTCAACGGCGGCCTGCTCGTCCACCGCGTCCACCCGCAGCGGGAGCCGAGGACCGGGTTCGAGGGTGAGCCGGTGAACATCCTCCCGGCGGGGGAGGGGCAGTCACCCCGGCACCACGATGCCGACGTCACCGCGTTCGTGGAGTTCTCCACCACCGAGGAGGCGGCCCTCCGGCGCTTCCACGCGTCGGCGGAGGCGCGTCCGGGCGCCGTCGGGCTGCTCGCGGAGGCGATCGTCGGACCGGACCAGCACGTCGCCTTCACCGACGCGGGGTCGGTCCAGGTCCGGGACCTGGTGGTCGCCACGTACGCCGACCGGGCGCCCGTCCTCACCGGGCGCGGCCCTGTCCGGCACGTCGTGACCGTCATGAGCGCCTCGGTCGACGAGAGCCCGTACAAGAGGGTCCTCAGGGAGGAACTGAGCAGGACCACGCTCACCGCGGAGCGGCGGGAACAGCTCCAACGGGTCCTCGACACCCACGGTCCGGCGGCGCCCCAAGCGGCAGGCCCCGCCGGCCCCGTCCAGCCGGACGGAACGGCACCGGCCGTCCGTACGGTCTCCGGCGAGGCGGCCGGCGTACCGGAGCGTGACGGGGGCTCAGGAACCGTGCCCGGGAGGCGGGTCCACTTCGCCGACGACGCCGCCGACGGCGACACACCCGCCGGTACACCTGAGCCCGCCGCCGGTGACGAGCGCCCGGACGTCCCGGACGTCGCCGACGACACCGCCCCCGGCCGGGGCGCGGACGCGGAGAGGCCGGGGCCCGCCATCGAGGCCCAGCTCGACGAGCACCGCCCGCCGCGCCTGGACCGGTCGATGCCCGCGCCCCCGGTGCACGGGCGCAGGATCACCTTCAGCGACGGCAGTGAACTGCCCGTACATCTCACCGGTGACGGCGACCCGGAGACGCGGTGGGGTGCCTACGGCCACAGCCGCGTCGTGCTGCGCGGCGCCGACCAGGTGCTCGCGGAGGTCACGGCGCGCGCGGGCCTGGTGCGCGGGCGCGACGACCGGCTGCGGGACGGTGCCCTGGAGCACCTCGCCCGGGCGCTGCGGGACACCCCCCAGGCGTTCCTCGGCGAGGGGTACCGGTCGCCCACCTTCCTGGACAACCACGGCCTGATCCGCCAGCTCCACGTGGTCACCCGCCCAGGCCTCCACTGGGAGCGCTTCGGCGACGACGCGGGTTCGCCCGTCAGGTTCGACTCGGTGCACCGCAGCCAGGTGACCGCGGGGTCCAGCGCCATGCAGAGCTCCACCGTGCGCGTCGCCCCCTCGTTCGGGATCGGCCCGGTGCCCGGCGGCCCCAGCGCCTACGGCCGTGTCGGCATGGCGGTCAAGTTCACCCGGTCGTTCGACTACGCCATGCAGGACCAGACGCTCCAGCAGAGCGAGACGAGGACGTCGGACACCTCACACCTGCACCTCGTCGACGTCCTGTACGAGGTGTACGTCGTCAGCCCGGCCCAGCGCAGCACGGACGAGGTGTTCCCGGGCGAGGACCACTTCTCCTTCGGGATGCGCAACGGCCTGACCGTACGGCTCTCCGACAGCGACACCTCGCCCGTACCGGCCGGGCGGGCACCGGCCACCCTCGACTTCGGCACGGCCCCCGCCCCCCGCTTCGCGCACACGGAGGACTTCGGCCCCGTCGACGCCCTCCGCGACTGGGCCCTGAGCAGGCTCGACGTCCGCCCCGAGGACTCGGCGTACGACGAGGCGTCCGGCTTCTTCACCACGGACAACTTCCGGCGCATCGCCCAGCGGGCGGCCCAGGGCGCCGTCCCCACCCGGCAGCTGCTGGGAGGCGAGGGCGACCGGACACCGCTCGGGGCCTTCGTCGTCGAGAGGATCGTCCCGGTCACCGGTGTCCTGCTCAACGAGAGCGACGCCGCCGAACTGCGCCTCACCGTCCAGCAGGCGGTCAAGAACGAGCGGATGCTGTCGAAGGGCTACGGGCAGCAGGTCTCCGGGAGCGCGGGACCCAGCGCCGACCTCACCGAGTTCTTCGACGACGCGGCCGGCCTGCGTCTCATGGCCGGGCTGTACGGCCAGTACAGCCGTACAGCCACCCACGGCTCCGCGTTCGGCGGAACGGCGAACCGCAAGATCGTCGGGCAGGTGAAGGGCGTTCCCACCGAGCTGTACCAGGTGCACAAGAGGGTCCACGTCCGCAGGACGGGCGACCGGGAGTCCACCGCGTTCGACGTGTGGAGCCTGGACCGGATGCCCCTCACCGAGGCCCGGCGGCTCGCGGGCTGGGACGACGGCACCGCACCGCTGCCCACCGACGCCGCCCCGCCCGTGCCGCCGGTCTACCTCACCGGTGACCGGCCGACCGTGCTGGGCCTCAGCCGGCCCGAGGCCTTCCTGTCCGACGCGGCGGAGACGTACGACGGCCCCGCACCGGACGGGGACGACGCCGACGCCGTGGCGCCGACGACGGGCGACGGCCCGCGCCCCACCCTGCTCCAGGAGTTCACCGACCGCCTCATCGAGGCACTCGCCGCCCGCCATCCCTCGATGATCGCCCCGCTGAGCGAACTGGGAGACCCCGACGCCCCCCGGTGGTCGGGGCCCAGGAACTACCAGGTGGCGCTCCAGAACACGCTCACCGTCATCAACACGCTCTCCTTCCACTCCATGGCGGGCAACCTGGAGACGGCGGCCACCACCGGGGTGGAGATCGGACTCGTCGGCCCCGGCTTCTTCACCGACGCCCACCGGCGCGTCGTCGTGCACGCCGGCCTGTCCGGGCTGCGGAGCGACGGCGGACCGGACGACAGCAGGACGCGCTACGGCACCCAGGCCACCGAACGGGCCGACAGCGTACGGAACGTCGTCCAGGGCGGCGAGATCGGATTCGACGTCTCCCTGGGAGTGCGCGGATCCGGGCCCTCACCCCGCAACCTCGGCGCCCTCACGGCCGGACCCCGCGCGGGACGGAGCACCGGCCACCGCACCGGAGCCGGGTCCACGGCGTCGTACGAGACGCTGCACATCGGGACCGGCCGGTCGCAGCGGTTCTCCTACCGGCTGGACCTGCGCGCGCAGATGAGCGGCTTCCGGCGGCCCACCTACCTGTTCCGCGGCGTCGCCTCCGCCGGCCTGCTCGGTACCCACTTCTTCGTCGTCCACGAACCGCCGGTCGATCTGATCGGCGGCACGGCCGGCGACCCCGTCACCGGACGGGTGGTCCTCGCCGTGGCGGACGAGCACCTCGCGGTGTCCGGGCCGCACACCGCGCCCCGGCCGCAGGACGGACACGTCTCGGTGCTCGGTCCGGCCAGGGCCGAGGCGCTGGCCACCGGGCGCGACGGCGACCCTCCGGTGAACCCGTTCGGCGACCTGCCGTACCACGTGCTCAGCATCGGCGCGCACCGGGAACTCCTCGACGCGGCGGCAGCGACCATGGCCGAGGCGTCCAACGGGTCCTGGCACTTCGGCGAACGGGGGGCACCGGCCCACGAGGCCGCGCTGCGCCCCCTGCTGTCCCAGTACCTGACGGCCAACCACGACCTGTCGTCGAGCGCCACCGGACTCCGCGTGACCGGACTCTTCGGGCAGGGGCCGTACCTCAACCGGGCCGGACTCATGGTGCACCGCGTCCGACTGAGGGAACCCCGGGTGATCTCCGACCTGCTCGGCGTCCAGGTCGAACACACCCTCGGCGCCGAGACACAGACATCGGGCGCCGTCACCACGGTGCAGAGCTTCGCCTGGACCGTCACGCAGTCGGACCGCCACCTGCACGACCCGGGGCCGGGCTTCTGGGGCACCTACGGGCTGTTCGGCAACCGCACCACCTCCCGTGTGAGGTCCGTGGCCGTCAGCCGCAGGGCGCTGGCCGACGCGAACATGGTCTACACCCCGCCCGAGGGCAGCGGCTTCCTGCTGGTCACGGCGGACACCGAGCACGAGGTCGTGGGCATGGTGCGCGGGGACGGGCTGCTGCGCCCCCTGCACGACCTCGCCACCTCAATGCGCAGCCACTGGGCGGGACGACTGGTCCGCTTCCCCTCGGACTTCTACGCACACGTACCGGAGAGGACCGCCCACCGCCTGGGCTGGCTGCGGGACCACCTGGGCCAGGTACCGCTGTACACCGAGCGGCGGTGGGAACCGCTGCTCCAGGACGACCCCATGGGCCGCTACCCGGTCAACTCCCTGGACACCGCGGACATCCACGCCCGGTTCGACCGCCTGATGCGCTCCGCCGGCGTCGACAGCGCGAGCCGGGAGGCGATCGGCGCCCTGCTCAACCCCCGGATGATGCGCACCCTGCGCGACCAGGCCTCCTCCACCGGGAAGCTGGTGCGGGCCGCCCTCAACCCCTCCTTCACCGAGCGGTGGATCAGCGGTGTCGGGACGCTCAGGATGCGGCTGACGGCGCATCCCCCAACCTTCGACGGCCTCGGCCACGGGGCGTCGCTGCGCGACGGGCGGCACGCCACCGAGACCCGCGAGGCACTCACCGGCAAGACCGCCTCCTGGGCCCTCGGCGCGCTGGTGAGCGAGGGCGTCCGCACCGGCGACGACACGGTCAGGGCCGCGGGGCCCGCCCTCACCGAGCAGGGCACCAGCGTCCGCCAGGGATCCAGCAGCCGCACGAACGAACGCCTCGTCAACAACGTGTTCAGCACCAGCGAACCGCACGCCGAGTTCCTGACCTCCTACACCCTCCGGCTCAGCCTGGACCAGGGCGACGGAAGCTACCCGCTCGAGATGTCCGGGGACATCGGACACATCCGCGACCAGATCCCCCTCAGCCTCACCGTTCCCGCCGGGGACGGCCCGCGGGACACCACCGACCCCCTCGGGGTCCCGCGGCCGCCGGTCCCCGCACGGGCCGTCGGCTTCTGGCCCGCGCACGAGACCACCCAGGAGAACATCGAGCGCTGGCGGGGCGGGGGCACCCCCGACGGCAGGCCCTTCGAGGTTCCGACGACCGGATACCTCGTCCGCCGCGTCACCGGTCTGCCCACCCTCGTCGAGGCGGCGGAGCTGGCCGTGGCGCGCGCCTACGGCGTCGCGCTCCCCGTCAGGGACGGACAGCGGCTCACCGGCGGCGAGCTGGGCCCGGCCCTGCGCAAGGCCCGCGGGCACGGGCTGACCCGGTCCGGGACGGCGTCCTCGCTCGCCCTGAACGAGGGGCTGAGCAACACCGCCCTCACCGCGTTCTACGCCGACACCGCCCAGGCGCACGGCTACCAGGTGCCGGGGCTCACGGACAACTCCTTCATCGGGAAGGCCACGGGCGGATACCGCGTCCACTCGCGACCCGACTTCACGCGAGCCCAGCTGCTGGCCGTCGCACCCGACGCGAGCATGGAGAGCGCGGCCCGCGCCACGGCCGGGGGCGACAGCTCCGTCAGCCGCGTCGGCACCCAGCAGCTCGTCCTGGGCGGCGGCACCCGCCTGAACACCGTGGACGCGGGCACGACGAACACCCGGTTCTCCCCCGCCGACGGAACGGGGGCCGAGAGCGAGGCCACCCGGCAGGGCGGCGCCGACGCGACGCAGACGACCCTCAAGCCGACGATCGGCCGTGCCTTCCTCTTCACCGTGCCCACCGCCTGGCTCGGCGTCGGCGAGGTGCGTCACCAGATCAAGGACAGCGCGGCGTGGAGGCGGGCGCGCGGACTCGCCGGACCGTACGGCCACACCAGGCGCGGCCCGCAGGCCGTCGAGACCGAGAGCCAGGTGCACGTCTGGATCAGCGACGACGTCGCCCGCCGGCTCGGCCTGGTCACCGACGCGAACTTCCCGCCCCAGGTCGCCGACGCCTGGGCCGAGGTCACCAAGGCCTCCGACGCCTGGGTGGCGGCGGACACCGCCTACTGGGACCGGCGCCGGGCCCTTCGGACGGGCCGGGAGGAGCTGCGCGCCGCCTACCGCGACAGCAAGCGCGCACTCTCCTCGGCCAAGCGCAGGCTGGAGCGGTCGGCCGGTCTGTTCGGCCACCGCTCGCCCGAGGCGCTGGAAGCCCGCAGGGTGGTACGCGGGCGCACCGAGGCGGTCCTCGCGGCACGCGCGTTCCTGGACGAGGACAGGGAGCGGCTGCGGCCCTGGCTCACGGCCTCGCAGGACGCCGCCGCCGAGTTCCACCGCGTGCGCTCCGCCGCCGACCGGCTCACCCGCTGGCACCGCCTGCCGGGCGAGGACGCGGCGCGGGACGGCGTACCCGGCACCTCGCGGAGTGCCGGGCAGGACGGCGTAGGTGACACCCCGTGGGACGGTCCGGAACGGCGGCGGGGTGTGGTTGAGCCGCCCGCCGTCCTCCACAGCAGGCCGGACTCCGCGCTGTCCGCCGCGACCGGGCCCGCCGCCGACCGTTTCGACGTGGCTCTGGCGGACGACGGCGCCACCCGGACCCTGACGCCTCCCCCCGTCCTGGGCGGGGCGCCCTGGCCAGGCGCCGACCGGTACACCGTCCACGACACCCCCGGTGACGGCGACAGCTTCTTCCACGCCTTCGCCGAGGCGCTCCACCGCGCCGCACCCGCCGCGCTCGCCGGGCACGTCGCGTCCGGTGACCGCGCCGAGATGATCGGCTCGCTGCGGACACGGTTCGCCGACGGGCTGATCGCACCCGGCGACGGTTCAGCGGGGGAGGAGGCAGGGCCCGTGACCTTCGGACCCGTCACCGAGGACGAGGCAGCCCGCGCCGGAATCGAGTTCACGGCCGGCAGCCCCCGGCACCGGGAGTTCACCGGCACGGGCCGGCTGCCGCTCCACCACGAGCTCTCCGCCGACCAGCGGGCCCGCCTCACCGGCGTCCTCCTCAGACGGCCGGGGACCGTGCCGGGCGGCGACCCGGCCTGGGAGACCAGCGCGGCCAACCTGCTGCCCGCCGTGGCCTCCCGCTCGTTCGGCGTCCGGGTGACGGTGGTCGGGGCCGACGGGGGAGTCAAGGACTTCGGGAGCGACGGGACGCGGGACACACCCCCGCACGTCGTCCTGCACAGGGAAGGCAACCACTTCCGCTTCGCGCTGCCCAGCGGCTTCCTGATGCCTGCCGGCCTCGCACCGCTGCCCGCCCCGCGGACACCCGGCGAAGCCCCGCCCCACCAGGACGCGGCCACCACCGAGCCGTCCGCCCCGCCGCTCCTGTCCCTGCGCCGCGCCTCGTACGACGTGGCCCCCTGGAACACCGCCCAGCCCGGGGAGCCGGGCTTCGTACGGCACGACGCCGCCCGGCTGACCGGGCCGGACGGGGCCGCGTACCGGATCGAGGAACCGCGCGGCGACGGCAACGGCTTCTGGGGCGCCCTCGAAGCGGCGTTCTCGGACGGCGGCCGCGCGCACGACCCCGTCAGCCGGGTCAGTGGGCAGCGGTTGCCGGAGAACGCCGTACTCGACCCCGACACCCCCTTCCCGCACGAGGTGTTGCTGTGGGCGAGGGTCGACTCGACGGCCGGGGCCGCACTCGCCCCGGAGGACGGCGGCGTCCGCCCCGGGCGCCTGACCCCCGAGCAGCGCGAGAGCTTCCGCACCAGCGGCGGGCGGCTGCCCCACGATCTCGTGCTCAGGCCCGCGCAGCGACGCGACCTGATCAAGGCCCAGCTGTTCCTGGGCGGCGACTGGAGCGCCGCCACCGCGGCCACCGCCGCCCAGGTGGCCGCAGAGAGCTACGGCGCGGAGGTCGTCGTCGTGGGGGAGGACGGCACCCACCGGACGTACCGGGCGGCCGCACCCCGCCCCGGCCGGCGCATCACGCTGTACCGGCGGGGCGCGGAGTTCCTGCTGGCCCGGCCGGAGCGACAGCCCGCCGCCCCGGCCCCGTCCACCGCACCACCCCCTCCCGCCACCGCGCCGGACGACGCGTTCGGGCCCGCCGTGGAGGCCAGGGGGATCAAGGCCGGTGAGTACGACGCCCCGGGCGTGCCCGTCGGCGCGCGCGCCACCGACCGCCCCCGCATCGATCCGGGCGCCCGTGTCGAAGGCACCGGAACCCCCCGGGAGGACCGGGACTTCGGACCCCTGGCGGGACCGAAGAGGGTCAAGGACACCGAGCTCGACGACCAGGGCGATGTCCGGCTGAACCCGCTGTGGTACCGGCTGGAGGACTTCAGGCCCGCGCTCCTCGAACGCAGGGGCGCGCGGTGGCACTTCGCCGTCGACGAGGACGGACGGATCCTGATCGGCAGCGAGCAGCCCCTCGGCATCGCCGACGACGAGGAGCTCGGACGGCTCCTCGACGGCATGCGGGACAGCGAGGCCAACGCCGGCCTGACCATGGACGAGCTGAGGAAGGCACTCGACGGGCAGGGGCACCCCACGGTCGCGGCCGGCTTCACGGCGCACGGGGACACCCGGATCCGCCCGGCGCGCATCGCGGGCGAGCTCGCCTTCGACCCGGAGGCGGGCCGCTGGGAGGTCAGCGACAAGTCCGGCCGCTACATGAGCTCCAGGATCCGGCCCGGTCTGCGCCCGGCGGACGCCCACGCGTGGCTGACGAACGTCGCCGAACGGATGGGCACCGCGTTCGGCACCGAGATCACCCCGGTCCTGTACAAGAACTCCGCGCCGGCGGCGGAGCCGGCCGGGGCCACGCGGCACGTCGAGGCCCCGGAGACCGGCAGCACCGGGCCCGGCGACGGACGACGGGCCCCGGACCACGGGAGCACGCCGGACGGGAGGGGCGGTCTCGCCGACACGGTGCGGCGGATGGTGGCACCCCGTGAGTCCCGGATCCTGGACCGCTCCGGCCTGGAGCGCATCGTACGGAGCGCTTCGGCCCGGCGGGACGGGGCGACGGACACGGGCGGAGGCCGGGAGCGGTCCGAACCCGTGTCGCTGTCCCCGCAGGAGCTGTCCGAGCAGGAATGCCTGGTCCTCCTGCAGGACCTTCGGGACGAACTCTTCCCGCAGGGGGTGGCTCCGGCCGGTGCGGCGGACGACGGCCTGCTGGGAATCCGCCCCCAGCGGAGCGCGCTCGCCGCCGGCCCGGGGTGGAACAGGATCGACGGCCGGCCCGCGGTGGAGACGGCGCTCAGGAGCGCCGGGCCCGGCAGCACGGCCTTCGTCCTCGCCCGGCGCCCCCACCGCATCGGGCACGCCTTCGCGGCGTACCTCCTCGCGCCGCGTCACCAGGACGGTGCGGCGGACGTCGTCTGGATCGACCTCCAGAGACCTGATGGCGCGCAGATCGGCGACCGCGCCCCGGACATCGCGTCCGCGGACGTCCAGGCGATCGTCGTCGACCGCACCGCACGGGTCCGGGCCGACGTCCTTCTCGGCGGAACCGAGTCGGAGCGCGCGTCCGCGGCGCTCGTCGACCCCGCGGCCAGCCACCAGTACGGCGCCCTCGGCATGGAGGTGGAGTTCGAGCAGTACGTGGACGTGCCGGGCGACCTCCAGTACGAAGTCGTCGCGACCCACACGTCGGGCTCCGAGGTGAGGATCGACGGAGCACCGGTCTGGAGAGCCGGCGGCGCGATGTTCGTCGAACGCGCCGACGCGTTGGCGGCAGGGCATCACAACCCGGTACTCGAGATGCGCAACCTGCTGGAATTCGTCAGTACCCCGGCCGGGGTACTGAGCGGGGAGTCCAGGCGGATCGACCTCGAATCGGCCCTGACGCTCGTCGGTGAGACGGGAACGAGGCTGGCGATCACGGGCCCGAGGCCGGCACGTGAGGTGTTCCGGCAGCGGGACGGCTGGGCGGTCACTCCGGAATTCGCCGATGTCGCCGTGCTTCCCGCTCCACGGGGGAACCGCCGGGAGTCGCCGTACGTGCAATTCACGGTCGGCGTGCCCGTGGACGGAATACTTCCCCTGCTCCAGCTCGTCGAAGCACGGTTCGGCAAAAGCCGTGACCCGCTCGAACGGCTCTTCATCACCTCCCGGAACCTCGGTGCCGCCCTTGCGCAGCGGTTCGTCGAACAGCGCTCCGGAAGCGCACTCGCCCCCGGAGAGGTCAACCTGTTCACCGGTGATTCGCGGGTGCGGGAGGTGTGGGGGTACGGATGGCTGCTCTTCGACCACGTCGCAGCCGCTCCGGTCCACAACCTGTCGAGGGCCGGAGGCCTCGTCAAGAACCTGCTTCCCGTCGCGTCGAGGAATCCGCTCGGCAGAATACTGGAGGACCTGGATCCGCAGGTGAGAGTCTTCCTGGCCGGGGAACTGGGAAACATCAGGAACGACGTCGTGAGAATGGTCCGGGACCATCTCTCCGCACGGGATCCCAAAAACGCGCGGTACTACGCCGCGGCGGATGTTCTCGACGAAGTACTGCTGGACCGTTCCCACACCGTGGACGACTACATCACCCACGCGGTGCGCGGGGCCATGCAGGGGAGGCCCTCCATCGACCAGCGGGTCGGCATCGGCATGAACGCGGCCATTCCCTACGAATACCTCGACAGCCACGCCGGTACGCCCCTGGCACTCCTCGAACTCCGCAACTACGGCTACGACAAGGGCCGTATGACCGCGCAGTACGTGGACTACTACTTCCGCGAGGTCTCCACCTCCGCGCGCACCTCGTTCTCCGACACAGGGAGTCACCTGGACCGGGATCTCAGCCGCGCGGTGAGGGCGATCCTGAGCCACCCGCGCGTACGCCTGATCGCCCCGCTGCTCGAAGCGGCGCGGCACATCCGGCCGAACGGGGAGTCGAGCGCATACCACCAGTCCGTGACCGACGGCAGCCAGAACCGGTTTCTCGTCCGGTCCTTGAGCGAACTCGCCCTCCTCGGCCGGCGCCTCCCGGCGGGAGCGGCACGGGACCTACAGGTCCTCGCCGCCGGAGCGCGCAGAGAACTCATGGCGCAGGATTCCCCCACCCTGTTCAGACCGGAGTCCATCCGGCAGCGGCTGGACGGCGCCATCCAGGCCGTACAGGCGCTCACCGCGCCCGCCCCCGTGCCGCCACCGGTGCTCCAGGCACCTCAGCACGCCGCGCCCTCACGGGGGCCGCTGCCACCCGCCCCGAGGCGGCTGCCGCAGCCCCCCGGCGGCCAGAGGCCCGGCTACCCGGCACACGGCTATCCGGCGGCGCCCGGCGGGTCCATGTACCGGTCCGACAGCGAGGAGACGGCCTCCCCCGGGGCCGGCGCGGACGGGGCGGCGGATGCGGTGTTCCGGCCCGACGGCGCGGACGGGGCGGCGGACACGGTGCTCCCGCCCGACGGCGCGGACGGGTACCGCTCGTCGCCGCCGGGCTCCGGCCACGAGCCCCAGCCGGCCGGTGCCGTGGTCACGGGCCCCACAGGTGGCCTCGACGATCCCACTGCCCTGACCGAGGGGCTCGCCGACGAGCCCCTTCCCATCGGCGACGGCTCCCCGGAAGCGCTCGCCGTGTTCCTGCGGTCCGTCACGGAGGTGCCCTCGGGGCAGGACGTGGCCGGACTGCAACAGCACAGCGAACAGGCGGAGTTCGCCCCCGATCCGCTCAGGGAGAGCAGGGAGCTCTTCGACCTGTGGCGTTCGCTCGGCACGACGAGCCAGGCCCGGCACCACCATCCCGCCGGTAAGGGCGACGGCGCGGCAGCGGAGAGGTTCCGTGCCAGGACGCAGATCATCGAACGGAGCACGGTACGAGCACGCGCGCTTGCCGCGGCCCCGCTCACGGAGGCCTTCCTGGCCAGCCCCTCCACCCACCTGCGTGAGGCCCTGAAGAGCCGTCAGGACTGGATCAGGGAGCTGGAGCTGTCCGCGACGGTGCTCACCGGCGCCGACGTCTACTACCACCGCACGATCTCCGGGCTCTACGGCCGGTTCCTGGGCAAGCAGGTGACCGGGATCGACGACGAGCTGAAGCGGCGTGACGGCGCGGGCAGCGCGGAGCGCGACCCGCGTGTGGGCTGGCTCCTGGACGAGGTCACCGAGATCGGCGACCTCGACGAGGTGGCGGACCGGATGGCAGGCGTCGCGCAGGTGCTGGACGACGTGATCCACCGGGCCCGGCGCGGTGACATGGACCTTCCCGGCGTCCAGGTCGGTGAACTGGAGCAGCGCCGGGGGGACATGACCGCGGCGGTGGGCGTCTTCTCCGCACTGTCCCGCAGGGAGATCCCCTGGGAGGACACCGGACAGGACGTGCGCCGGGAACTGATCGCCGCCGAGCTGCACACCCAGCAGCTCCAGCCGCACATGGAGAGCGCGGCGCTGCACCGGCTGCGGCACCTGAACCGGAGGTGGGGCACCACCTACCCCCTGGACGAGCCCGGCCGCGCGGCCGCACTGCTCGCGGACGTGCACACGCACCTCACCTCGCCGTTCATGGCACCGGTCACGCATGTCGACAGCGAGTCCCTCGAGCGGCTGATGGCCGATCCGGGGGCGCGGATGGACGACCTGCTCGGCGTGACGACCGATCCGGGGACGCCCGGCGCGACGCCGTTCAGGGCGGTACCCGCCAGGCTGGTGTCGGCGCGCCGGCAGTCCGCGGGAGCGACGCCGCACGACGGGATCGCTATCCACTGGAAGCAGACCCTCCGCGGACACGCCCTGCACACCCCGGTCCCGGCACCCGCTGCCGGAGCGGCCGTCCTCGCGGCTCCGGCGGGCTTCCGGACCGGTTTCACCCTGACGTCGCTGCACGCGCTCCTCGTACGCGGTGACGAGGACGCCGTACGGCTCGCGCTGGCCGAGGTCACCGGCTTCGCCCACGATCCGGTCCTGCTGCGGGAGAGCACGATGGGCCGGATGACCACCTCCGCCCACTTCGGCGTGATCATCCCCGGGGAGCTCGGCTGGCAGGACGTGGAGAACGTGGTCGTTCCCCACTGGGATCCCGTGACACTGCACCGGGCGGCGGAACTGCTGCCGCGGCTGCGGGACTTCGCGCGGGACGCGCGCCTGCCGCTGTTCGCCGCAAGCCTCGAGACCGCGCCACCCCTCATCCCGTCGGTCCCTCCCGCCCCGGTGAGCACCCCCGTCCTCAAGGGGGACGACACGATGGGGCTCGACTACTTCCCCCTCACACGGCGCACGGCGACCGCGCTGCGGGGACTGGTGACCCAGGGGCTCTACGTCACCAGGGAAGGAGCCCGGCCCCTGACGACGAACGATCCGACGGGAAAGCCGCCCTGGACCATTCCCGGGCGGTCCGACGGACAGCCCTTCTTCGTGCGGGCCGCGCGGGGCAGCGTTCCGGGGCACACCCTCGTGCAGTACGACAACGGCGTCGTCCGCGACCTGTCCGCACGTGAGTTCGCCGCCCGGGTCGTCGCGGACATCCCGGCCGATGCGGCGCCCGGCCCCGTCGTCCTGCTCGTTCCCTACGGAGGGGCGGGCCACCTCAAGATGCCCCGGCTGCTCGCGGCCCTCACCGGGCGCCAGGTCTGGGCGTTCACCCGTGACCTCGACGTCCTCCCGCACACCGATCAGCGGAGCAAGCTGGTGACGGCCTTCACCGGCCGGCAGGCGCACCGCGACGGCACCTGGGTCCTGAGCGAACCGGATGACCTCCGGCGCCCCGCCGGCCGGCAGTCCGTGCCCGACGCGGTGGTGCTGATGAGTGGCGGCGCCGTCCCCGAGGACTACCTGCTGACCACCCCTCTTCCGCATCCGGAGACCTTCCGGCCGACCGGACGGGCGTCCCACGTACCGGCGTTCCAGTACGCGGCGCAACCGTCCCAGGGCCTGTGGCCCGCCCTCTCCGAGTACAGGGAGGGCGCCGGGACCGACCCGCGGGGCGAGGCGCGGAGACTTCTCTGGAAGGAGTCCGGCGCGGGAGAGGAGATCTACTACTGGGACGGCCACGGAAGGAAGGACGCGGTCCGGGTAGCCCTCGAAGGAGGCCGAGAGGGTCACCTTCCTCCTGACGAGTTCGCCCTGTACCTGCGCCGCCGGCCGAGCGGCGATTTCCGGAAGTTCGTCCTGGTCACCTGCAACGCCGGTGACGGGGGCACGAAGCCGGCCGTCGCGCAGACCGTCGCGAACATCACCGGCAGCGAGACCTTCGCCACCAACACACAGGTCAACGGCTACCTGAACGTCTCCCCGAGGCCGGACGGCCAGGAGGCGGCGTGGCTCCGTTTCTCTCCGCAGCCGGCGGCGGAGCCCGCCCCGACGGCATCCGTGGCAGCCGCTTCCGACGCTCCCGGGCCCGGGGTGGGCCAGCAGGAACCTTCCGGGCCCGGCGTGGGCCAGCACGAACCTTCCGGGCCCGGCGTGGGCCAGCACGAACCTTCCGGGCCCGGGGTGGGCCAGCAGGAACCTTCCGGGCCCGGTGACGGTGCGCAGCCGACAGCTGATGTGCCGTCACAAGCGTCTCCGTCCCGTGCGGACGAGGACCAGGGGTACCGGGGCGGCGCTCCGCGCGACGCGGGCCCGGAGCCTTCCGAGGCCGCCCCGCCCCACGGCACCACCGGGCACCCCCGGCTCCTGGACGCGGTGGCGGGGCCTTCGGACGACGGGGGCTCCGTGGACCCCACGGACGGTGGTGCGCCGGGACGCGCCGGAGCCGAGCCCTCCCCCCGTACGGTGAGGGCGGTCGAGATCCTGGCGCGGCACCAGGTGCACCTGCGGGTCGCCCTCGGCACCGACGCGGACACCGTCACGTTCCGGGAGGCGCAGACCCGGTGGGTCGACCGCGTGGCCGAAGCCCTCGGGCCCGACGGCACGCACGACGAGTCCGCCGCCCACGGCGTCGCCGCCGCCATCGCGGTCGAACGCGCGGAACTCGCGTCCACCGACCCGCGTTTCGCCGAGGTTCAGGGGCTGCGCGCCGGCATGCGGCGCTGGGTGAAGCGGTCGGACCAGTCACTGCCGCAGTCGGACCCGCCCGGTCCCACCCCGCACCCCAGGAGCCAGGCGATCCACCACACCTGGACGCCGTCACGCATGTTCCGACTGGGCGCGGGAGGCCACGGGATCGGCGGAATGCTGTGGAACCAGGGTGTCGCCGAACGGGAGAGAGCCCTCAGCATCCGGTACGGAGTACACATCGGGCCGCCCGCAGAGCGCCCGCACGACCACTTCAGCCACTCCACACTCTCCAGGATCGAAGGTGTCCTGGCCGGTCTGCCGCCCCAGCACCTCACGGGGCTGGTGGCGATATCACCCGCCCTCCCGCAGGGCGGCATCCACACCAGCGAGTACGACGCGGACCGGCAGACCGTCGATGTCGTCGCCCCCTACCGGCTGCCTTCCTGGCTCGTCTCACAGTTCAACCGTGGCATCGACTGGCAGCGAACGGCCATGGACAGAGCGGCGATGCCCGATTACAGGGGCATCGACAGCCGGGGCGACCGGGCCATGGGTCTCGCCGGGCAGACACGTCAGATCAGCGGCGGTGTCTCGAATGTCCTGGCGCACGGAAACTTCATGAAGTGGCTGCTCCGGCACGAGGTCGGCCATCACGTCGACCAGCTCAGCAACTGGCTGCACGACATGGTCGGACGGGAACACTTCGGCGGCTGGCGCGTCTACTCCGACAGCGGATACCTCCTGGTGGTCAACGCGGTCCTCGACAGGGCGGGACTCGGTGACCGGCGCGAGACCCGGGGCAAGAACGGCGAGTCCCTGGTGCAGGCGGTGGCGACGGCACTCCACCCGCGCCTGGAGACGGACAGGACCGAGTCGCTCACCGCACTGAGGGACGCCTTCTCCCACCGGTCCGCCGACTTCAGGCAAGCACTCGACCAGATCGCCCGCTTTGCCCAGCTGGCTTTCGCACACCCGTGGATGCTCGACGACGGTGGCGGGGACGTACTCGACATCGGCGGGCGGATGTACCACGTCAGCACCGACAACAGGTGGGTCAGCTACCTGCGGGCGCAGCGCACGGACTACGCGGTGTCCAACTACCAGTACTCCAGGCCGGTGGAGTGGTTCGCCGAGGCGTACGCGGCCTTCTACGACCCTGACCCGGGGCCGCGTGCGCGGCTGCATCCGGCGACACGGGACTTCTTCGAGCGGGAGCTGCCCGAACTACTGCGGGCACAGGCGCAGCCAGGCCGGGGTGTGAGCGGGTCCACCACGTAGAAGACACCGATCCGGCACTGGAGCGGCGGATTCATGTGTGAGTATGGTCGACACGTGTGTATGCGACTCGCGTGACGACGACCGTGAGGCGCCTTCCGCATCCCGAAAGGCCAGGAACCGGATGACCGACGCGCCCGAGACGACTCCGCCGGTGGAGGACACCCCGCTGGCAGAGGTCCCGCCGCAGATCCAGGAGGCCGCGCGCGCGGCACCCGACCACTGGTTCGGCATGGTGGACCCCGCCTGGCAGGGGGAGGAAGCTCCACCGGACTGGGCCGTGGTGGGGCAGTACCGGTCGGACGCCGACGGCGCGGTGGTCGAATGGCGCTACAACGACGGCTACCGGCCCTCCCCGAGCGCCAACGGCTGGCCCCCACCCACCGATCCGGTCGACGAGGCGATACAGCTCGCGGCCACCGGGTACGGCCCCGAGGACGAGGTCTTCCGGCTGCTCGCCGACGCCGAGGTCTCCGTGCTGCTCGCACCGGACGGGAGGCCCGTCGAGGCGTGCGGCCCGGACGGTTCGCCCGTCGTTCCGGTCTTCACCTCAGGACCGCAGCTCAGGGCCGGGGGGCAGTACGCGTCGCGCGGTGCTCCGGTGCGGGACCTCCTCCCGGAGCTCCGTGAAGAAACATGCCTCTATGTGAATCCCGCAGGTGTGGTGAGCATGACCGTCACCCCTGAGCAGCTGGCGGTGGCCACCGAGCGGGCGGCGGAGGCCACCGCGGGGGACCGCCGGGCCGTGGGTGACGTGGGGCTGGACGGCGACGACGAAGACAGCGCGGCGAGTGGGCCTGCCGCACGGCCTCCGGGCGGGACGCGGGAACTGACGCAGCCGGTGGCGACCCTCGGAACCCTCGATACGACTGGGCCCGAGCCCGAGCCCGAGCCCGAGCCCGAACCGAAACCGGAACCGGAACCGGAACCGGAACTTGAGCCTGAGCCTGCGTCCGGACCTGAACCTGAGGCTGAGCGCCAACCTGAACCTGAACTGGAACGTGAGCCTGAGCTCCAGTCCGAGCCCGAACCTGACCTCGAATCTGAGCCGGGGACGGTGCCGGAACCCGGTCCGGAAGCGGAACCACAGCCCGTGAACCCAGTCGTGATCTCCCCTCAGGACCACCTCGTCAACATTCTGAGTGGGGGAACCGGCTGAGGAGCCGCTGGGCCTGTTCCGGACACAGGTGTGCGAAGGAAGGTTTCTCAAACCCTAGAATCAGCGACTGAACACCGGGCGTGTCACCGGCCATTGGCGCCTTGCGGCAATCTGCACACCTTTCAGGCGTCTGCGGTGATACACCGGAGTGTCGTAACTACGTGTCACACCGACCCCACCGGAAAGGTGTCATGACGACTTCCAAACCCAACGACTCTCCAGACGAGCTGACCGCCGTGGCCTCCGCGCAGGCCGGGGCGGAGGCCGTCGGCGAAGCCGAGGGGAAGCCGGAGACCGCCGCTACGACGGCGGAACGCATCCTGACCTCCGCACCGCCCACCGGCAGGCCGGCCGTACCGGCCGCGCTGGCCGAGCCGGAGGCCGAGCCCGAAGAACCCGTACGACGGGAGGAGACCTCAGAGACCGACGAGGCGGAGGCGGAGGCCGGGGGCAGCCTGGGCGGGCCCTCCGCACCCGCCTCGGGGCGGTCCACGCGCGCGGCCGAGCCGGAAACCTCGACGGCCTCATCCGCAGCGCCGTCGGCAGCAGCCGTGCCGGACACCCGGGCCGAGGCCGGCACGGGTACGACCACGTCGGCGGACGCCTCCACGGCGACCGCCGACCCGGCGACCGCCGGTACGGGGACGACCGCCTCCGTGGACGTCTCCACGACGGCCGCCGACACGGCCACCAGGCCCGCCGACACGGCCACCGGGTCCGCCGACACGGCCACCGGGTCCGCCGGCACCACCGACGAATCGTCCGTGGCGGCCGTCAAGGCCGCACCCGGCAGGCCGCACAAGAGCCTGCTCGCCGGCGCCGCCATCCTCGGGGCGCTGCTGATCTCCGTACCCTTCATGATCAGCGGCGGCGACGGTGACGACGGGAGGCCGGCCGCGAAGCCGGGCGCCACGCCCGGCACGATCCTGGGCGGCCTGGCGGCGGGCACGGTGCCCGGTGTGGTCGGCTCGCAGTCACCGTCTCCGGACGCGCTCACGGTGAAGGGCGGCGGGCAGCCCAGGACCATCACCACCACCGGGCCGGACGGCAGGACCGTGACCGTGACGGCGACGCCGAAGGCGGGCACGTCCGGTGGCGGCAAGGAGCCCTCGGGCGGTGGCGCACCGGCCCCCGTGAAGGCGGGACCGGGCGTGGTCGCCTCCGGCTCCGGAGGAACGTCCGGCAGTACCTCGTCCGGCTCGGGCGGCACGTCGGGCGGCACCGCCTCCGGCTCGACCTCGAACAACACGACCAAGTCGGCGCCGAGTGAACCCTGGCCCGGCGGCGTGCAGATCTACAGCCACGCCTCCGGCCGCTGCATCGGCGTCGCCGGGAGCCCGGGCGCGGCAACCGGCTCCAAGCTGGTCATCTGGGACTGCTACGACGAGTCGTACCAGCGATGGAAGTTCGTCGACGGCACCGTGCGGTCCGAGGGCAAGTGCATGAACGTCAGCGGCGGTGCGAAGGGTAACGGCGCGGTCATCAACTGGACCACGTGCAACGGTTCGGGCGCCCAGCAGTTCCGTCTGAACGCGGCCCACGACCTGACCAACCCGCAGTCCGGCAACAAGTGCGTCGACGTGGTCGATCAGCGGACCGACAACGGAGCGTCCCTCCAGCTGTGGCAGTGCGGCGGCACCCCCAACGAGAAGTGGAGCACGCGCACGCCGTAGACGGCCGGAGGTCTCTACGGACGAGAGGGGGTGCCCGCTCACCGCGACCGGTGAGCGGGCACCCTCGCGTACTGTCCGGAGCGTACGCCCGGAGCCCGGTCGGCCCACCGCACCTCGGTTACCCACGGCGCCCGTGAAACCGTACGCAGGGCCGCACGGCCGCCGGGCAGGGCGTTGGGACGCGTGGCCCGTACGCCGAGGTGTCGTGTCGCGCCTACCGCGGACGGGACCGGATTCCGATCACCGGGCGTCGCCGGACACGGTGGTCCAGCGCGGATCGATGCTGCCCAGCCACGCGTCCTGACGGTCGGCCAGTGGTTGCCTCAGGGGAAGGGGGAGGAACCGGCAGCTGAAGGTGAGGCCGGCGTCGTCCCCGTCGCCGTCGACACGGTGGTCCCACACGTCGGGGGTCTCTGCCGGTACCTGGAGGAAGAAGAAGCTGGTGCGTCGTGGCTGACCGGTGTCGGGATGGGGTGTGTCCTCCGCGGCGATCTGCCGGACGACCGTGGCCGTCCGCAGACCGGTCTCCTCGGCAACCTCCCGAAGGACCGCTTCCTCCGGACCTTCGTCTGATGCGACCCCTCCGGCCGGGACTTGCGTGCCGGCCTCGGGCATACCGAGGTGGTCGAACACCAGAACTTCGGGGATGGCGCGGTTCCGGATGACGTACGCGGCGACACGGATTCTGGGTCGGGTCATCCCGGCATTGTCCGGCATCCGCACGGTTAAGGGCCCGGCCGCCCCCCCCCCAACCGCCCCCCCCCTCTCCGTTCCGGGGCTGTGCTGCCGGGCCGGTGCCGGACGGTCAGCACAGCCGAGGCGCTCTGGAGGTGGCCCCTTCCCGGCCCCGCCGGCCACCTCGGAGGGCCGGCGGCGGCCGAACACGCGAGTGCGCCGGGCGGCCGGCTACAGATCCGCGATCCACGGATGCCCCGGGTGTACGCGGTCGAGCAGCCCGGCCAGGGTCTCGCGCTGGGACGGAGACAGGTGGGGGACGGTCGCGTCGAAGTCCGACTGGTCCTTCGGGCGGGCGTGCTTGGCCTTGAAGAGCAGGACCAGTTCGGGCGCCATGTACGGGATGCCGTCCTGGGTGTGGTGGATGATGTCGCTGTAGGGAAGCCGGATCCCCTCGTCGCGCCGGCAGATCCAGGTGTCGCCGTCGTGCGGTTCGCGGAACACGTCGAGCATGTAGTTGCCGGTGGCCGGATCGCGGAGCCACGTCTGATGCACGGCGGTCAGCACCTCCGGCGCCGCGTCCTCCCAGATCCGGCCACTGCCCGCCGCGTCGAAGGCGTACCCGGGGAAGCGCTGGCGGACCTCGGGAAAGCTCGCGGCCGGAATGGCGATCTCGATGTCCCCATGGGCGCGTGTCTGCCCGCCGCGGAACAGGTCCAGCGCCCAGCCCGCGGCCACGCACCAGGGCGTACCGATCCCGGCCAGCCACTGCGCGACCTCACTCGGGGCCCAGCAGGAGGACCACCTGGCGTGGAGTGCTTCGATCTCGTCGGACGACAGCTCGACGCCGCCGCCGGGCAGTTGCTCGCTCATCGCAGGAACCTATCAGCGGACCCGAAGGCCCCTGGCCGTGGTCGGTGAAGAAGGCCAGGGATACCCGCAGCAGTGCGCTTCCGGTGATCACACCAGGTCACCAGCCGTTCCGACTCCTCCGCGAACGGGCGACAGCTGGACCGGCGAGGCCACCGGTACCAACCTCCCGGGCAGCACGGACAGTCGCGCCATCGAGGCAGCACCGAGGCAGCACCGAGGCAGCACGGAGGCCACCGAGGCACCACGGAGTCCGGCTGCCCGGTTTGGCTCAGAAGCCTCGGAAGACGCCGTCCTCCTCGGCGGCGCCGACGAATTCCTCCCAGTCCATGTTGGCCAGGGAGATGTTGTTCTCGATGGACCACAGCTCCGACGCTACGACCCGGAGTGTGTCGAAGCCCGACCGCAGCACGTCGGTGTCCTCTTCCTCGTCGCTCATGTAGACGGCCAGCAGGGGCATCCCCGGCCCGGTCAGGGCCTGCGCGTCCGCCACGACCAGCAGATCGTCCTCGGTCGGCGCGAGCGCGACGACCTGCCCGGTGGTCAGGCCGTCGTAGGCCGGGTCGTCCACGATGTTCAGAACGGCGAGGAAGCCGTCCTCGTCGTCATCCTCGTCCTGGTCGGCCGGGGTGGTGACCGCGGTCCGAAGGGCCTGCCAGGCCGCCTCGTCGGAGAAATCGGTGCGGATCAGCAGGGTGGCATCGCTCTGCGGCAGGCTCTTCACGGCTGGGTCTCCTGGTGAGTGGTGCGTGGTGAGTGGTGAGTGGTGCGTGGTGACGGGCCGGGGGTGGCGACCCGGCACACATGCCTGCGCATGCTAGCGAATCCTCGCGCGCACACCTATCGAGTCGTCACCAGCTTGACAGGTGATGGTGTGGAGGATTAGCTGAGAGGGTCGAAGGGACCGAGCATGAACACCTACGCATACACCTGCATCCCGGGCCCCATGGGCCGCCCGAGCAGGGAGCAGCAGGCTCTCGACGCGCTGCTCCGCCGGGTGAACTGTAACGACCGGCGGGAGCCACCGGATCGGGAGATCGAGGAGTACACCCTCAGGACGCGCCGACTGGCGGCCATCACCTACCTCGGCTCGGTCCTGTGACGTCGCCGCCACCGCGCTGAACCGGGACGAGGTGCACGGGCGGCAGCCACTGCCTGCCGCCCGTGCGACGTAGGCCGGTTACGGGTTGCCGGTCCGTGGCCGTCCTGGAGGGGTTCGGTGAGGGCCCGACCGGCGGGCAGACCTGCCCGAGCGAGGCGGGACCGGACGGAGCGAGGCGGGACTGTGCCCGAGCGAGGCGGACTGTGGCCGAGCGAAGCGGGACGGAGCGACGGGGGACCGGCGGCGCGAGTATGGCGGGGAGCAGCGCGAACAGGTCGACACGCGAAGCCTGTCAGGCTCCGCCCGGCGGCTGGCCTCTCGGCATGCGTGCCTCTGTCGCCCCCTGCGTCCCGGCGGGATCGTCGCCTTCGCCGTTCGTACGCGCGGTGCCGCGGGCCCACAGGGCTACGGGCCTGACAGGCTCTCGAGACCGCAGGCTGCCGAGCCCACAGGCTACGGGCCCACAGGCCGGCACCTCAGGGCTACGAGCCCGCGAGCCTCCGCGCCCCACAGTCGTCCGACGCGGAAACGGGCCGTACCAACGCGTAGTTGACGCAGTCATTCGACGGATGTGCCCGTGACGCCGGTCCCGGGAGACTGGACGGAGACCAGACCGGTGAGGTCATTCCCCGGCCGGACCGACCGATGAACTTGGACACCGCCGACACGCCGCCAGATCCGCTACCGACCAGGTCGCCCCCACGGCGGCCGTTCACCCCAGCCGACCAGCCGCCCCCACGGCGACTGTTCAGCGAGAGCCGACCAGTCGCTACCGACCCGGCCGTCCCCACGGCGACCGTTCAGCCTCAACCGCCCAACCTCACCGCCCACCCCCACCGCCCAACTGCCTCCGGACGCCCGCATCCGACCCGCCGCCCCACCCGTGTCCGACACCCGCGCGGCACGTGAAATGTATCTCTTACGAAATATGTGTGCTTCCGCACACCTTGAGCGCTTGCGCAACACAATCGACCGATCTCATAGTTGCCTCAGGCAATGACATGGAGGCATGTGTGACCGGGAACGCCCCGTACGAGGAACTGATGCGACAGCTGAGCGCCATCGGCTGCGTACGCCGTGAGTTGGGCCGGATCCTGCCGGACGGCTGCTCCAGCGGATCGGCCACGGTGCTCGCGCTGCTCGGCCGGGACGGCCCCATGCGCATCGGCAGGCTCGCGGAACTGCTGGCCGTCGACATGTCGGTCACCAGCCGCCACGTCACGCACCTGACCGCGCTGGGCTGGATCGACCGTAGCGCCGACCCCGCGGACCGCCGTTCACGCATCCTGCGTCTGACCCCGTCGGGCCGCGACCGGCTCGCCGAACTGTCCGGACGTACGGCCCGGTTACTCGCCGACCGGCTGAGCGACTGGTCCGACGACGACATCAGCCGTCTGACGCGGCTCATGGCCCGGCTGAGGGCGAGCTTCGACGACGCGCGCACCGGGCCGGAGCCGCGGGCCCTGCCTCTCGAGGACGACCCGTCCTCCCGTACACCCGCCGTCACCACCTAAGGAAAGCGAACCATGACAACCATCCCGGAAGCCGGCGCGCGGGCTCACGTGCCCCGCCAGGACGGGGCTTCGGAGACGCCCATGACACACGCTCAGATCATGCGCGCGCTGTCCGGACTGCTGCTCGGCCTGTTCTGCGCCATCCTCTCCTCGACCGTCGTCACCAACGCGCTGCCGAGGATCATCAACGACCTCGGCGGCGGCCAGTCCGCCTACACCTGGGTCGTCACCGCCTCCCTGCTGGCGGTCACCGCGTCGACCCCCCTCTGGGGCAAGCTCGCCGACCAGTTCAGCAAGAAGGTGCTGGTCCAGTCGGCACTCGTCGTCTTCGTCGTCGGATCCCTGGTGGCCGGTCTGGCGCCGAACCCCGCGACGCTGATCACCGCCCGCGTCATCCAGGGCCTGGGCGGCGGCGGGCTGTCCGCCCTCGCACAGGTCGTGCTGGCCGCGATGATCTCGCCCCGTGAACGCGGCCGTTACTCCGGATACCTCGGCGCGACCTTCGCCGTCGCCACCGTCGGCGGCCCCCTGCTCGGAGGTGTCATCACCGACACCAGCTGGCTCGGCTGGCGCTGGTGCCTCTTCGTCGGCATCCCCTTCGCGATCGTCGCACTGGTGGTGCTCCAGCGGACCCTCGACCTCCCGGTGACCAAACGCGAGGTCAAGGTCGACTGGGCCGGCGCGTTCTTCGTCACCGCCGCGGTCTGCGTCCTGCTGCTCTGGGTCACCTTCGCCGACGACAAGTACGACTGGCTGTCCTGGCAGACGTACACGCTGGTCGGTGTGTCGATCGTGCTGACGCTCGTCTTCCTGTTCGTGGAGACGAAGGCCGCCGAGCCGATCATCCCGCTGCGGCTGTTCCGCAACCCCACGATCACCCTCGCCTCGGTCGCCTCGCTGTTCGTCGGCATCGCGCTGTTCGCGGGCACGGTCTTCTTCAGCCAGTACTTCCAGCTGGCGCGCGGCGACTCCCCGACCCGCTCGGGAGTCATGACGATCCCGTTCATCGCGGGCCTGTTCGTCTCCTCCACGGTCTCCGGCCGGATCATCACCCGCACCGGGAAGTGGAAGGGCTGGCTGCTGACGGGCGGCGTCCTGCTGGCGGTGGGCCTGGCCCTGCTGGGCATGCTCCGCCACGACACCTCGTACCTCTTCATCGCCTTCTGCATGACGCTGATGGGCCTCGGCGTCGGTATGACCCTGCAGAACCTCGTGCTCTGCACGCAGAACCAGGTGTCCGCGGCGGATCTGGGCGCCGCGTCCTCCACGGTGACGTTCTTCCGGTCCCTCGGCGGCGCGGTGGGCGTCTCCGTGCTCGGTTCGGTCCTCACCACCAGGATCGGCCACTACGCCCGCGAGACCATCACCCAGCTCGACCCGCAGGACCAGGCGGTGGCCGCGAAGGCCTCCGGCGGCGGCGCACTGCCCGACCTCGCCCTCCTGCCCGCACCGGTCCGCACCTGGCTGGAGAGCGCCTACGGCCACGGCATCGGCGACATCTTCCTGTACGTCGCCCCGGTCGCCCTGGTCGCCTTCCTGGTGACGCTGTTCATCAAGGAGGTCCCACTGCGCGCCTCCAGCGGCCTGGTCCAGGCCGCGCAGGAGGTACGGAACGCCGGGGCGCCCGCGCCCGGACCGGCCCTCGCGCCCGCACCCTCCGCCGAGGGCGTCTCCGTGCACGGCCGGGTCCGGGGCGCCGAGAGCATGCTCCTCCTGGGCGGCGCCGTCACCCTGAACTCCCTGGAGGGCCGCCAACTGGCCCGCGCGGCCGTCCGGACGGACGGCTCCTACACGGTGGACGCCCCGGGCACCGGACAGTACGTCCTGATCACCTCCGCCGACGGCTACCAGCCGCACACGTCCACGATCACGGTGGACGACGACGGGGAGGTCCACGACATCGTGCTGACGGTACCGGCGGGCTGACCGCTCCGGCGAGGCCGGGTGCCGCTCTCCGGCCCGGAGAGCGGCCCACCGGCGCCGCACCGCGCCCGGCGCGGGGGGCGCGCTCACAATCCTTCCTGCCCCTCACGCAACGGCCCTTTCCCGAAACGGGGTTCACGCCCGAGGGGGAACACCCTCACTCGTGCCCGGCCTGCCTCGTGTGTGATCTCCTTACATGTCCATCCCGTGTTCACATGTATCTCGATGACCGGGTCCCCGTCCCTGCCGCCGCCCGCCTGCGCGGGCGGGTGCAGTGCGTACGGAACAACCGGTCACGCCCCGTGTCCGTCCCTCGGACACGGCCGTCCCGAAAGGACTCATGATGATCAACAGGCGTTCTCTCCTGCGTACCGGCGGCGTCGCGGCTGCCGGTGCACTCGGCACCGCCGCCGCCCTGTCGTCCCCCGCCAAGGCTGCCGGACCGGCCCCGCACGCCCACGCCCCGGGCTCGGCGGACCCCGATCCGACCGCAGGGGTCACCCGTACCCTGCTCCAGGAGCAGCCTTCACCCGCCGAGGGGTGGGAAGCCGTGCAGACGCTGGTGCGGATCCCCCGGCGCAAGGAGTCCGGGCGGCACAGCCATCCGGGCGTCGAGGTCGGATACATCGTCCAGGGCGACGTGGTGATGGAGTTCGACGACAGGCCGTCGCTCCGGCTCCGCACGGGCGACCCGTTCTTCATCCCGGACGGTGTCATCCACAACGCCCGCAACGTCGGCAAGGTGACGACGATGATGCTGTCGACGTACGTCGTCGACGAGACGAAGCCGCTCGTGACCACCTACTGAGGCTGTCGGGGAAGCAGCCGCCCGGACCGGTCGGTTGCCCTTCCGTCAGCCCGGAACGGCCGCCTTCCCGGAGGAGGTCCTCGGGACGGCCGCCGTGTTGGCGGCGACGATGACGCAGATGGCCGTCCACGCGGCCGCATCGAGGTGCTGGTGGAGCACGACCAGGCCGACCAGGGCGGCGAGGACGGGATTGACGCTCATGAACACGCCGAAGAAGTGTGCGGGGACACGGCGTAGTGCCAGCAGGTCGGCGAGGAAGGGCACCGCCGAGGACAGCACTCCGGCTGCCAGGGCGCAGCCGAGGGCGACCGGGGTGGGCGGGTGCTGCCAGAGCGCCAGGGCGCCGACGGGAAGGTAGAGCGCGCCCGAGACGGCCGCGGCGGCGGCCGAGCCCTCCAGCCCCGGGAGGCGCCGGCCGACGGTGCGGTTGAGCAGGATGTAGCAGCCCCAGCACACGGCGGCGAGCAGCGCCAGACCGATGCCGAGGTAGTCGGTGGTCGCGGACGGGCGGGTGAGCACGACGACTCCCACCGCCGCGGCCAGCGCGCACAGGGCGTCGGTCCGGCGGCGGGACCCGGCGAGCGCCACGGCCAGGGGCCCGCAGAACTCCAGGGTGACGGCCCGCCCGAGCCCGATGCGGTCGATGGCCGCGTACAGCGACAGGTTCATCAGGGCGAACACCAGGGCCAGTCCCAGTACCGGCCGCCACTGCGCCGCCGTGAACGACCTCGGGTGCGGCCTGCCCGCCGCCCAGAGCACCGCGGCGGCCACCCACTGGCGGACCGCGACCACCCCCGCCGGGCCGATCACCGGGAACGCCAGGGCCGCCACCGACGCTCCGACCTGGTTCGACAGGCCGCTGCCCAGCATGAGCGCCACCCCGGCCCGGCCAGGCCCGTCCGTGCCCGGCGTACCGCCGTGGGCGGGGAGGACCCGCCCCGTGCCCTGTGAGGTTTCCATGCCGACACCGTGCTTCCCCTCCAGGGATACGCAAAATGCATCGACGGCACCGTCGATACGCTGAGCGTATGGATACGCACGGCAGGGACTCCGCCGGAATGGAGCTGAAGCACCTGCGCTGTCTGGTCGCCATCGTCGACACCGGCAGCTTCACCGACGCGGCACTGGAACTGGGCGTCTCGCAGGCCGCCGTCTCCCGCAACCTCCTCGCCCTGGAGAAGATCCTGGGGGTGCGGCTGCTGCACCGCACCAGCCGCACGATCGAGCCCACCACCGCGGGCGTGCGGGCCCTGGCCCGCGCCCGCCTCCTGCTGGCAGGCGCCGAGGAACTCGTCTCCGAAGCCGCCTCCGGCCACGGCCGCCTGCACATCGGTCACGCGTGGTCGGCCTTCGGGCGCCACACCACCGAGTTCCAGCGCCGCTGGCACCACGACCACCCCGGCATCGAACTCCGGCTCGTCCGGCACAACTCCTCCACCGGCGGGCTCGCCGAAGGACGGTGCGACCTCGCGGTGATCCGTGCCCCGCTCGACCTGAAACCCTGGGCACACGCCGTCGTCGGCCACGAGCACCGCTATGTGGCCCTCGCCTCCGACGACCCGTGGGCGCGTCGCCGCAGCGTCCGCCTGGACGAGGTCGCCACGCGCACACTCGCCCTGGACCGCCGTACGGGCACCACCACCCTGGCTCTGTGGCAGGGGGCCGAGCGGCCCGCGGTCGAGTACATCCACGACATCGACGACTGGCTCGCCGCCATCGCCTCCGGCCGCTGCGTCGGTGTCACTCCCCGGGCCACCGCGGCCCAGTACCGCCGCGACGGCATCACCTACCGCCCGCTGCGCGACGCCGAACCCGTCCCCGTCCACCTCATCTGGCGCCGTCAGGCTCCCCACCCCGCCACCCACGCCGCCGTCGCCCTCGCCGTCGACCTCTACGGCGGGAACCGGCGTGCCCGCACGGATGAACAGCGGTGAGCGGTCACCCCGCCCGGCCCGTGGCGCCCGGAGCAGGTCGGAAGCAGCGAAGGCCAACGGCCCCGACACCGTTCGCCGTTCGTCCGTGCGATCGTCCGCAGCCCGGCCCGCCCGAGGGCACGTTCTTCACCTCCCGGCCACGGATCGCCGGTTTTCAGACACATGTGTGCGGCTGGAAGACACACCTTGATCACACCTTGTGTGTCTCATAGTGTGTGTCCGCCGGGGTGCCCCGGGCCTCGATGAAAGGGTGTGTGACATGTTGTCCCAGTCGTTCTCCAAGCGTGCTGCCGCAGGTGTCGTCGGAGCCGCTCTGGCCTCCGGTCTCCTGCTGTCCGCAGGCCAGGCCCAGGCGGCCACGGCGGCGATCGGCGCGGGCCGGGTGCAGCTCTGCGCGCAGGGCAACTACGCGGCGTACCTGGTCTTCAACACCGCACAGCAGAACCAGCAGGGCGTCGCCACGGCCACCGTGAGCGCGGGGTCCTGCCAGACCTTCGACATCGTCAACTACGGCGGCGGCCAGCAGACCGGCATCAGCGTGATCGGCAAGTACAACACCAGCAGCGGCACCTTCTACGTCGACGGGCTGAACGTCGACCCCACCGGCGGAGGCTGGAAGCTCTTCGCCAAGGGGACGACGGCGAACGCCGGGGCCGGCTCCTGGATGGAGATCGAGGCCAACCCGCGGACCGGCGGCTGACCACGGGCCCAGGGAAGACCGCCCCACGGCGCTGTCCGCCGTGGGGCGGAGCCATGCCCCGCCACCGGTTCCGGTGCTCACACGTCACGGCCCGCGGCGACCGTCGTCCGGACGGCACGGCCCTCGGCGCCACCGGGCGGACTCCCCGCCTGCCGGGCCATGGATACCAGCCTCAGGGGAGGCGTCGGTAGACGTGCGGGCCCCTACAATCTGCGCCATGGACCTCTTCCGGCGCACGGCACAAGGCCGTGGCCTCCTCGCACGTGTCATCCTCGCCGGGAGCTCCGCGGACGGGCGCCCCACACCGGTCCAGCGGTTCGCCGCCCGCCGGCCCGTCGCCCTGGCCCTGTACGCCGGTACGCCGATCGGCGTCATCATCGCCCTGGCGGCCCGGCCCGTGCTCGGTACGGCCTCGGGTGTCTTCTTCGTCGCCGCGAACTGGGTCCTCGTCACCTGCGCCTTCGCCCTGGTCGCCTTCGCGGAACGGGCGCGTCAGCGCCTTCTCGACCGCGTGGGGAAGGAGCATCCGAGCCGACGCCGCGAACTCCCCGGGCGGAAGAGGCTCGACCTCTGATCCCCGCCGCCGTCCCGTAGGCCACGAGCGCCGAGCGGCCGGCGCCCGTCCAGGGGTGGGCCGACGCCGGCAGAGCTACGTACGCGAGGCCGGAACGGACGCATCATCATGTGTCCCCGGACCGGCCCCGGCGACGGGCGGCGGAAGGGCTCTCCAGCATCAAGACCGACCCGAAGGCGCAGCTCAAGCCCGGTGACGTCGAACAGTACGACGTCTACCCGGACTGAAGCCGTACGCCCCGCTGCGTCCCGGTCACAGCCGGGGCCACGCCCCGGGCCCCGCGCGTTCCGTTGCGGAGCCCGGGGTGGGCCCGCCTCCGGGCTCGGGATGTTCCGTTGCGAGGCCTGCGGGTTCCCCTCAGAGCTCGGGACGTTGCGTGGCGAAGCCCGTTGGGTTTCGCCTCCATGTTTCCGCACGTTCCGCCCGAAGCCCAGAGGGTTCGACCCTGCCACTCCGTACGTCACATCGCGCAGCCCCGGGGCGTGGCCACCCGCGCGCCCCCGAACGGCGGCCGAACTGTCAGTCCGCCGAACGCCGTTGACGGAAGCGCCGACGCGCGCGGTCACCGACTTCCCCCACGGCGATCACCAGCACCGCGCTCGCCGCACATCCCGCGAGGCTCGCCGGCTGACCGACGACCTCGCCCAGACACCAGAAGGCCGCGGTGATGGCCGCCCACCACACGGCCCACGAGCTGACCGTGGACCACCAACGCCGATTCCTCATGCCCTCAGGATATGTCCCGTGCGCCCGGGCCGGTTGGGGGCGGGGACCGGAGAGAGGCGCCGGACACCCCCGGGGAGAGGAATCGCGAACGCCGATTCCGTCAGCCGGGCCCTGCCAGGCCTCGGCTGGTTCTTCCGCCGGCCCGGCTGCCCACCGACCCGCCTGCGTCGGTGCTTTCACCAGCCCGGCCGCTCGCCGACCCGCCCGCCGTGGGTGCTTCCGCCGACCGGTCCGACAGCCGCTGGTCCCTGCCGGGCAGTCAGCCGGTGCTCTTGCCCACCCACCTGCCATGCCCCTGCCCTGCCCCGCCCCGGCACGCCCGTCGGCGGGGCGGACGGTTCCACGGCGGGAGGGAGCGGGCGGTGCCCGATGTCCCGGGGCCGACTACCGCCGGTCCGGGCCTGCCTGATCGCCCGCCCTCGTAGGGGCGTACGACCGCGCCTGTCGGCCCCGCCCGGCCCCGGATCCGCGACGGCCGCTCGAAGGGCCGCTCCGCGAACGGTCGCCGAGAACATACGTATCGACTCCGACAACCTGGCACTTCCTGTCACCGCAGTGTCCGGCGACCCATCAGGTGAAGCCACACATACGTCTAAGGTTGTTCGGTGACGAGTAGCAACATGACCCGCGCCCCGGTCCCGGACGACACCCGCCCGGCGACGGAACAGCAGGACTGGCAGGAGCGGCTCCGCCGCTTCGGATACGTGGCGCGTCCGGGGGCAGGGATCCGCGAGCGCCTGGTCCCGCCCTTCCCGAAGCCGTCCGCCCGCCCGTGGGAGCTGGCACGGCTCGATCCGGCACGGGCGTACCGCGTCGCGAGGGTGATGGACTGGCTGGGGCCCGTACTCGTCGCCCTCCTCGCCGGGGCCATCCGCTTCTGGCACCTCGGCCGGCCCCGTGGCCTCTCCTTCGACGAGACCTACTACGCCAAGGACGCCTGGTCCATGCTCCGGCTCGGTTACGAGGGGACCTGGCCGGACCGCAAGATATCCGACCCGCAGATACTCGCCGACCCCCAGACGATCCCGCTCTCCGACGCCGGGGCCTTCGTCGCGCACCCGCCGACCGGCAAGTGGGTGATCGCCCTCGGCGAGTGGATGTTCGGCCTCGGCCCCTTCGGCTGGCGCTTCATGACGGCGGCCCTGGGCACACTTTCGGTGCTCATGCTGTGCCGGACGGGCCGCCGCCTGTTCCGGTCCACGTTCCTCGGCTGCCTGGCCGGCACGCTGATGGCGATCGACGGCCTGCACGTCGTGATGAGCCGTACCGCACTGCTGGACCTCGTCGTCATGTTCTTCGTCCTGGCGGCGTTCGGATGCCTCCTGATCGACCGTGACCACGCCCGGGCCAGGCTCGCGGCTGCCCTGCCCGTCGGCCCGGACGGCCGGGTACGCCCGGACGGGCGCACCGGTGACCACGCCGGAACGGGGCCGCGCCCCTGGCGGACCGGCGCCGGTCTCTTCCTGGGGCTGGCGGCCTCCACCAAGTGGAACGGCCTCTACGTCCTGGTCTTCTTCGTGGCCCTCACCCTGCTCTGGGACGTCGGAGCCCGCCGCACCGCGGGCGCCGGACGACCGTACCGGGCGGTGCTCCGCAAGGACTTCGGCTGGTCGGTCCTGTCCCTGGTCCCCGTCGCCGTGGTGACGTACCTGGCGACCTGGACCGGCTGGTTCCTCTCCGACAACGGCTACGGACGCCACTGGGCCGACGGACGCGGCGGCACCTGGTCGTGGATCCCCGCCCCGCTCCGCAGCCTCTGGCACTACGAATACGGGGTCTACCAGTTCAACGTGGGCCTCCACACCCCCCACACCTACGAGTCCAACCCCTGGAGCTGGCTCGTCCTGGGACGCCCCGTGCTGTTCCACTACGAGTCGCCCGGACCCGGCCAGGACGGCTGCCGCACGGCCGTCGACTGCTCGCAGACGGTCCTCGCCCTCGGCACACCCCTCCTGTGGTGGACGGCCTGCTGCGCCCTCGTGTACCTGCTCTACCGGTGGGCCCTGCGCCGCGACTGGCGCGCCGGCGCCGTCCTGTGCGCGGCCGGTGCCGGGTATCTGCCCTGGTTCCTCTACCAGGACCGTACGATCTTCAGCTTCTACGCGGTCGTCTTCGTGCCCTATCTCTGCCTGGCCGTGACGATGATGCTGGCAGCCCTGCTGGGACCGCCGGGCGCGACCGGCGGACGCCGTACGGGGGGTGCGGTGGCCGCAGGTGTGCTGGTCCTGCTCATCGCCTGGAACTTCGTCTACTTCTTCCCTGTCTTCACCGGACAGACGATCCCGTACGCCGGCTGGCACGACAGGATGTGGCTCGACACCTGGATGTGAGGCACGGAGGCGGGAGAGACCCCCGCATCGCGGGGCACCGGCCGGGCCGATGTCGGCGAGCGCCCGCACCGCCTCTCGCCCCGGGGCGGTGCCCGTGACGCGTCACGGTCCGCTCGACGGCGCGGCGCGGGACGATCCGGTACGTCGTCCGGTGGAGCGCGGCCTCCGAACCGCCGGCCGGCGGAGGTGGTGAAACCCGCTCGACCGGGTCACCCCCGAGAGGAGACTCTTGGGTATGGAGTTCCTCTGCTACCACCGCGACCGGCCCGGCTCCCTTGCCCTGCGCGAAGAACTGCTGGAAGAGCACTGGGCGTACATGGACCAGTATGCGAAGGAGATGATCGCCCGGGGCCCGACCCTCACCGACGACGGTGACACCCCCACCGGAAGCGTGCACGTCCTCGACCTCCCCGATCCCGCCACGGCCCGCGCGTTCGCGTTCGACGAACCGAACTACCGGGCCGGCGTCTACCGGGACGTCCTGCTGCGGCGGTGGCGCAACACCCTGGGGCGCACCATGTGGGACTTCCCCGGCGGCCCGGAAGGTGGCAACCGGTATCTGGTGCTCGGCCTCGGCGCGGGGCCGGCCGCCGATCTCGCGGTGCCGTCGGACCGGGACGAACTGATCGCCTACGGACCGCTGTTGTCCGACGACGGCACCACCTGGCTGGGCACGGCGGTACTGCTCCGGGCACCGGACCCGGACACGGCGCGCGCGATCCTGACCCCGGACCGTTACGCCGACGTCGAAGTGCACAACTGGCAGTTCGGAGGGCGCGACTGAGGTGGGGCGCCCCGGCCCCGGCCCCGGCCCCGTCCTCGCGCCCCGTCCTCGCGCCCCGCGCCCCGAGGCGGATCGCGCACGCATACCGCGCCGGACCTCATCCCGGCGAGGCCCGTCCGTGCTCACCGGCCCGGACCGGCGCCCGGTCAGCGGGGCGCCGGGCGGCTGTCCGTATCCGCACCACCGCCCGGAACGGCCAGGTCGTCCGGGGCCAGTGAGCGGATGCGCGGTATCGGTGAAGCCAGCAGCCAGAGCAGCGACATCATCCCTCCGACGGCGCCGACGAGCAGGGTCGCCCGGAGACCGAAGGCGGTGGCGAGCAGGCCGCCGACGACGGCCCCCAGGGGACGTACGCCGTAGTTCACGGAGCTGAACGCGCCCGCCACACGGCTGCGCATGCCGTCAGGGATCACGCTGGTCTGCAAGGAGTTGAGGTTGACGTCGAAGAGCATGACGCCGACCCCGGAGAGGAACTCCGCCGTGGCCAGCACTCCGGCACGGGCCCAGAGCGGCCCTCCCGCACAGGCCGCGAGGGCCAGGGGCGCCGGAAACATCACGGCTCCCACGACGATGCTGCGCCCCACACCGATACGCCGTGAGATCCGCGGGGCGAGGACGGCACCGAGGAGAGCACCGGTCGAACCGATGCCCAGCGCCAGTCCGATGACCCCGGCGGACAACCCCAGGGAGCGGCTGGCGAACAGGACCAGCAGTCCGCTGCCCGCCACGAAGGTGAAGAAGTTGACCGTGACCGCGCAGCGGAGTGCGGCACGCAGGACCGGGTGCCCCCAGACGAAGACCATCCCCTCCCGGGCCCGTCGCAGCAGTGAGGGGGACGCGGCGTCATCGACGCCGGCGGCTGATTCACCGAGCGGGATCCGCCCGATCAGGAACGCGGACGCCACGTACGACAAGGCGTCGACGACGACGGCGAGAGGTGCCGTCAGCGCCTGGACGAGGCCGCCGCCGACCGCGGGGCCGACCACGTGCGACACGGACCGGCTGGCGCTGAGCCTGCTGTTCGCCTCGACGTAGGACGAACGGGGCACGAGGTGGACGAAGAAGGGCTGGTAAGCGGTGTTGAAGAGCACCGCGGCGGTCCCGGTCAGCACCGCCACCGCGTACAACTGGCCCAGGCTCACCGCGTCCAGCAGGTAGGCCACGGGAAGGCTGAGTAACACCCCGCCGCGCGTCAGGTCGGCGAGGACCATCAGCCGGCGTTTGTGGACCCGTCGGTCGACCCACGCCCCGAGAAGGATCGCGAGCAGGTTCGGAGTCCAGATGAGGGCGGTCAGCCAGGCGACCTGGTTGGCCGAGGCGCTCAGCGCGGTGACGGCGATCAGCGGCAGCGCCAGCTCGGTGATCCGGTCCCCGAACTCCGAGATCGACTGCCCCGCCCAGAACCGGCGGAAGCGCCGGTCACGCCACAGGGATATCGGGCGGCCCGCCTCCGGGGCGCTCACCGGGCCCCACCGGACTGCTCCTCGCCCTGCTCCGGCAGGACGTAGCGCATCAGCCGGACGCCTCGGCTCTGGGCCGGACGCTCGGACGGTCCCCGTGTCACGTACGGGGCGAGCACTTGCTCGATCGCGTCCTGAATCGCCGCCAGTTCCTCCGCCGAGACGACCACGCGGGTGTTGGCCAGACCACCGGCACTCTGCCACGACGGGTCCAGGCCGGGCTCGACCTCGGTCAGCCACCTGATCGGCAGGTCCCCGTAGCGCACGAACATCTCCCGGGACAGCGCCCGTGCGGCCGACCTGCCCTCGTCGTCCTGCGGCGCTTCGAACCGGAAGCCACGCGCTGCCGCCTCCCACCGCCGCTGCCGGCGGTCCGCCCCGGCCTCGGCGTCCCGTACCAGCCCGAAACCCGCGAGGTGCCGCAGATGCCAACTGGTCACCGAGGGGGTCGCCCCCACGTCGGGCGCGAGTTGGGTGGCCGTCGCGGGCCCGTACCGATGGAGGCGGTCGAGGATCGCCAGCCTCACGGGGTGTGCCAATGCCCGCATCGCCTGCGGATCGGTGATCTCGACATCGCCTAGGCGATTCCTGGAGTCCATGACGTGAGAGCATCCTCTCATAAAACGTGAGAGTCAACTCTCAGAGTTTGGTTCCCGCTTACCGGCGGCGGCCGGAGCCCGGACCGCGCAGTGGAGCGCGCCCGGCCGGTACGTGATCCGCTGCCCGGGTCGCCCGGATCGTTGCCGGCGGCTTCGGCGGCTTCGGCGGCTTCGGCGGCTTCGACGGCTTCGGTGGCCCTGGTGGCGACGTGCGAGGCCCGTGGCCACCGGCGCGGGCGCCGCGCCCGTGCCCGCGCCCGTGGCCGTCGGTCGTCCGGCCCCCGGGCCGGTCCGCCTCGGTAGGGTGAGGGTTTCGGCGGAGTAGCGGGGGAGAGCGTCGTGGACGTCACCGTCCAGTGGATACGGACGTCCTGGACGAAGGAGTCCCGGGGAGGCGAGGCTGCGGCCCGCCGGAACGCGGTCCCGGCCGGCTTCCGCCTCCCGCCCGTGCCGCCTTCGGCCGCGCACGTGGTCCGCCTGCACGAGCGGGACGGCTTCGCCCCGCACGAGAGCCAGCAGAGCCTGCGGGAGGTCGACGTCCAACTACGGGAACGTGACGGCCGGTTGCGCGTCCTTCCCCGGGTCCAGCCACTCTTCGGTCTGCCACCGCGCCCCCGACGGCCTCCGGCCGTGCGCCTGGCTCCCGGTCAGTGGGTCCGCTGGCAGCTCAACTACCGTTTCAGCAGCGCGGCGGGGGTGCGGGGCTGGTCGTACTGGCTCGACACGTTCAACATCGCCTACGGTCCGGCGGCAGCCGACGTGTTCCTGTCGCCGCCCACGGTGCTCGTCGACGAACGAGGACCGGTCCGGTAGCCCGGGGCGCGGCGAGCGCGTACCGGGATCCCGGCTCCCCCGGGGGAAGGGGCTCCCGGCGGCCGGGCCGAGTGGTGGCAGCAGGCCGCGTTCATCCGTGAGCTGCCAGCACCGCCGCGAGGCCCTCCCGCAGGTCTTCGACGAAGTACCCCGGAACCTCCAGCGACGGGAAATGGCCCCCGTTCTCGGGCGAACTCCACCGGACGATCCGCCGGTACCGCTTCTCCGCCCAGGGGCGCGGACACTTCTCGATGTCACGCGGATACATGGTGACGGCCGCCGGGACGTCCACCCGGAGTTCGGGATCGAGTGAGTTGTGGCTCTCGTGGTAGATACGGGCCGACGACGCGCCGGACCGCGTCAGCCAGTACAAGGTGACGTTGTCGAGAATCCTGTCCCTGGACATCGTCTCGAACGGGCTGTCCTCGGTGTCCGACCACTCGGCGAACTTGTCGAGGATCCACGCGAGGAGTCCGACCGGTGAGTCGACGAGCGAGTAGCCGATGGTCTGCGGCCGGGTCGCCTGCTGCTTCGCGTACGCCGCGCGGTGGCGCCAGAAATCGCGGGTCTCCTCCGTCCACCTGCGCTCGACCGGCGTCAGCCCGTCCGTCGTCATCCCGGGCGGCGCCTCCGCGAACGTGGTGTGGATACCGAGAACGTGCGCCGGGAAGCGGCCGCCGAGAACCGTGGTGATGTTCCCTCCCCAGTCCCCGCCGTGGGCTGCGAACGTGTGGTATCCGAGCCTTCCCATCAACTCCACCCACGCGGCCGCGATCTTCTCGGTCCCCCACCCGGTACGGGCCGGCTTGTCGCTGTGACCGAATCCGGGCAGCGACGGGGCCACGACGTGGAACGCCGGCGCGTCAGCGTCTTCCGGGTCGGCCAACTCCTCCACCACGTCGATGAATTCGGCAACGCTGCCCGGCCAGCCGTGCGTCAGGATCAGAGGGGTGGCGTCCGTGCGCGCGGACCGGCGGTGCAGGAAGTGGATTCCCAGACCGTCGATGGTCGTGCGGAACTGGCCGATGCGGTCGAGGCGCTCCTCGAACGACCGCCAGTCGTATCCGGTGCGCCAGTACCGCACGACATCGACGAGATCCGCGAGAGGAACGCCCTGGTCCCACCGGCGAGGGCCGGGCGCGGCGCCACGGACCGTCTCCGCCTCCGGCAGCCGGGCCCCGGCCAGTCGTGCGCGCAGATCGTCGAGGGCGGCGTCCGTGGCGCGGGTTTCAGATGCTTGTACGTCGCTGGTCGGACGGGGCATGAGACCTCCTGGCCGTCGTGGCACCGGACACGATCCACCGCGAACCGGCTATGACGGTTCTAGCAGCCGTCCGGACCGCCGTGCAACCAGCTAAGGTGGTTCCATGTGCGCTGCGTTCCCCGACTTCCGCCTCGGCAACGTGCTGGCGACGAGCTTCACGGGGACCCTGTCGGAGCGTCACGGCAACGCTGTGGAGCGCGTTCCCGCGCCGCACCGGCTCGTCGACTGGCTGACGGTGAGCGGCCTCGCCGTCGACTCCTGCACCACTGCCCAGCTCGGTCTCGCCCGGGAGCTGAGGGAGTCGATCCACGCCGCCGCGACGGCGGCCGCGATCCAGGACGCTCTCCCCGCGTCCGCTGTCCGGGTCATCAACGACTTCAGCGCCCAGGGACGGGCCGCAGCGATCCTGACGCCCGAGGGGAAGCGGCGGTGGCGGCTCGGCCCGGCCTCCTGCGTGGAAGACGCCCTCGGCGTGATCGCCGCCGACGCGATCAGCGTCATCTCAGGTGAACGGGACGGACGACTGGCCCTGTGCGCCTCGCCGACCTGCCGAGCCGCCTTCTTCGACACCAGCCGGAGCCGCTCCCGCAAATGGTGCGACATGAACACCTGCGGCAACCGGCAGAAGAAGGCGCGCTTCCACGCCCACCAGCACAGGGGCACCAGTTCGGCTGAGTGATCGTCACCTCGGTACGCGCGGCGTCCGCGACACGTGTGTCGCCCCGGTGCGTCCCGACGGCTTGGACCCGCCGCTCCGAGGGACGGGCGTCGCGCGAGAGCACGGCGGCCACCGGCCCGCAGGGCCCCGGGCGATGACCGGCACACCAGCCGTCCGTCCCGACCCGCTCTTCACCCGGCCCGCCGATACGGGACGGATCCTCGTGGCGGGGTCCGGCGGTTGGCCTCGACATCTGCTCCGGCCCGCCCCCGGCCCTCGGCCTCCCGCGTCACGGCCAGGAGGCGTATCTCGCGAACTCTCCTTCAGCGCGCCCGGCGGTCTCCCGCTCGACGGCGGAGTCGCCCCCGGCCTGGCAGGCGTCACCCCCGCGACGTACCGGAGCCACGTTGCGGAGCGGACCCTCGCCCGGTGCGCCACGCTTCGGAGCTTCCTTGCGGAGCGGGCCCTCGCCCGGTGGCTGCACGGCCACGATCACCACGTCCACCGTGTACGCGTTCCCCCGGACCGGAGTGCGTCAGGTGCGTGCCGCCTGCCAGGCACTGATCGGTGTGCACCGAGCGAGTCGACGCCATGGATGGGGACACGCCCGTCCGTGTCGACTTCGGGGCCGTACGTCTCCGCGTACTCGCGCAGCGCTTCGTCGTCGTCGGCGTCGCGCACGAGCGACGTGTCGAGGTCGAGCGTGCTGCTCGCGGAGCAGCCGACCGGATAGCTCCTGAACTGGGACCTGAACGGGAGGACGAGCCGGTCACCACCGGGCAGGATGAGGTCGAGCGGCGGCGCCAACCCGGGCCGGTGGTGCGAGCCCGGTCGGAGTGGCCGGCGGCCCGGCGACGTTCCGGGGACGAGGGCAGATGTCGTAGCCGTAGGTCAGTCCCACGTTCCTCTCCTTCTTCCGAACCGGTTCGGGACCGGGCCCTGTCCTGCCCCGTCGCCGGAGCCGCCTGCCGGTATCGGGAGGCCGCGTCGTCGCGGAGGGGGAGACGGAGCGGAGGGGATGCGCAACCAGCTCGCCACGGGGACGGGGGAGGCCTGGCGACCTCACCGTACGCGGCGGCGTCCCTACGGCCGGGGCGGTGACCGCTCGCCGTTCAGCCAAGAAGTCTACGGCTGTATACTTAGCTGTACCGGCACACTTCCCGACCGCCCCCGGCGCGGGAACCCCAGAAAGGTAGGCAGTACATGGACCTGAATCTGACCGGACGGCGTGCGCTCGTCACGGGAGCGAGTCTCGGGCTCGGCGAGGCGACCGCGAAGCTGCTGGCGGCCGAAGGCGCCGCGATCGTGGTCCACGGGCGCGACGAGGGGCGCACGGCCAGGGTCGTGCGGGAGATCCGCGAGGCCGGAGGGAGTGCCACCGCGGTGCTGGGCGACCTTGCCGACGACGCGGCCGCCGCCGAGGTCGCCAGGGCGGCAGCAGCGGACGGACCCGTCGACATCCTCGTCAACAACGCCGGCTTCTACAGGCACCTTTCGTGGGCGGAGGCGACCCCCGACGAGTGGCGTGACACCTACAACGTCAACGTCGTCTCGGGTGTGCGGATGATCCAGCACCTGGTCCCCGCGATGCGTGGGCGCGGCTGGGGCCGGGTCGTCACCATCGGCGGCGGCCTCGCCTCCCAGCCGATGAACACCCACCCCCAGTACAACGCCACCCTCGCGGCCCGGCACAACCTCGCCGTGTCGCTGGCCCGCGACCTGAAGGGCACGGGCGTCACCTCGAACGTGGTCTCACCCGGAGCCGTCCTGGTCGAGGCCACCAGAGAACTCGTCACCCGGATCGGCCCCGCCCGCGGCTGGGGCGACACCTGGGAGGAGATCCGGCCCAACGCCGTCGACGCTCTGATCCCCAACGACCAGGAGCGCTTCGGAGAGCCTGACGAGATCGCGGCGGCGGTGGCGTACCTGTGCAGTGACTACGCCCAGTACGTCAGCGGGGCCACCATCCGCGTGGACGGCGGGCTCATCCGCTCCGCCTTCTGACAGCGAGACGGCCGGGCGGCCACGGGGGAGGTGTCTCCATGTCCTTCGTCAAGGACGTGGTGGCGCGTACGCGGGTGTTCGGGGTGGTCGTGCGGCGAGGGCCTCTCCGGCAAATGAACCCACTGGGTTCCGGTCCTGAACTTGAAGGCGATCGCCTCGATCACCTCGCGGTGGTCCCGCCAGCGGCCACCCCGCTTCGGCGTTCGGTCCGGGAGCAATGGCTCGATCCGCGCCCACTGCGCGTCAGTCAACGACACGTCCGGAGCACGATTGGTTGAGACCGGACGGTACTGGGCGGCAACGCGGAGGATGAGCAGGTCAGTCGGAGAGGTGTCTCGGACTGTAGGAACCATCCGTGGTGTAGGCGACAAGATCGCGGAAGGTGTGGAAGAACATGTTGTCTCCCTGACCGGTCCACCAGAAGCGTTCCAGGGCATCGTGGCTGTGGTGAAGCATCAAGATTCCTGCGGACCCCTCAGCGTTGACGTGGATCGGGAAGACACGCGTCTCTTCCGGCAGCCCGACCTCGGTCAGCGGCCCGGTCTCCAGGACGATGTTGCGGAACATGGAGCCCAGTCCGCTTCGCTCTGGATTCTCCCAGTCACGACATCCCAAGAGCGGCATCGTGTACTGGAATCCGTCCAGCCCGTCCGTCAGGGACAGAAAGCGCCGGTATTCCGGGTCCAGAGGCTGGCTGGCCAGGGCTTCCAGTTCCCTGACCTGTGCGGGCGTCGCCGGGGGCCTGAGCCCGGGCATTCCGTCCGGGCTCAGGGGCGAGGAGGCGAGGTACTCGCGCGTCCTGGCGCGCATCAGTTCGCCAATGAGCATCCACATCTCCACGAGTTCCTCCACCCTGGACAGCGACGGCTGACCACTCAGGATCCGTTGCTGCCCGCGCGCAGCAACCCATGATCCAAACGAAAGACCCTAGCGGACGCGGATATCCGGGAACCGCCCCGGCACGGCGGCCGGACCTGGTAAAAGGTGTCCGGACGGGGGCCGTCACTCTCCCCGGCCGGGCCGGCCGTACAGTGCCACGCGGTAGAGAGCCGCAAGCGCGTCGTCGATGGGATGGGGCTGCGGCTTGCCGGAGGAGTCGAGCCTGTTCCACCTCTGCAGGTTCACCGCGACCGCCATCTGCCGCTTGCCGTCGGCACGGGTCATGGCCAGCGCTCCACCACCCCAGACCGTGCCGCCATGGCCCCAGAAGATGCCCCGACCGGGCCCCTCCATCGGGTGCAGGCCGAGGCCGTAGTCGATCGTCCTTCCCTCCTGGGAGACGACCGGGACAGTGCGTTGCATCTGCGCCAGCGACGACGGGCTGACGATCTCCCCGGCCAGCAGCATGTCGTAGAAACGGTTGAGGTCCGCGACGGTCGATATCAGCGAGGCCGACGGCCCCACCCATGACATGTCGTAGACGCTGTAGTCGCGCGGCGGGTCGATCATGCCGAACCACGCCTCGTAGAGCCGCGAGTGCGGCCCGTCGACGTGCGGTCCGGCGGGGAATCCGGTGTCCCGGAGCCCGGCGCGCTCGATGACGTTCCGGATGATGTACCGCTCGGCCGTAGTGCCGGTCACCTGTTCCAGGAGTTCGCCCAGGAGCAGGTAGTTGGTGTTGGAGTACACCCCCGGCGTACCGCCCGGGGTGCCGACGGCAGGTGCGGTGACCCCCATCTCGATCAGTTCAGTGGGGTGAAACCGCGTGAGCCGGTGGTCGTCCAGGCTCTGGGGTCCGGTGTCCGAGAGGGCAGGGAACGCCTTGAGGGAGGGGTAGGCGTACGGGAGGTACTCGGCGAGGCCGCTGGTGTGGTTGATCAGCATCCGGACCGTGATCGCGTCACCGCGTTCTCCGGGAACCAGCCCCGGAAGGTACCGGCCGATCGGTGTGTCGAGACCGATCTGACCGCTCTCGACCTGTTGCAGGACCGCGGCGGCGGTGAAGGTCTTGGTGATGCTGCCGACCCGGTGCCGCATGTCGGCGGTGACGGGGCGACCGGTGGTGACATCGGCGACCCCGGCGGCACCGCGCCAGACCTGGTCGCCGTCACGCACCTCGGCGAACAGGCCCGGCATCCCGGCGCGGTGGACGTTTTCGATGGCTGCGTGCAGCGCCGCGGAATCCAGTGGGTTCTTCACGTCATGCGTCCTTTCGTATTCCCCGGGGCGAGCTCCGCATCGGTCGCCTGACCCGGATAACAGGGCACGAGTGGCATGCCGGGCCGCCTCCTGCCGGGCCGCCCGGCAGGCCCATGTCCTCATTATGCACGCGGTGCGTGCAACGCCAAGTGCATAGGTTAGGCTGAGATCCGGCGAGAGGAGCAAGATGGCAGGCCGAAGGCGCTGGTCGACCGAAGAGATCCTGGATGCGGCGGCGGAGCTGCTGCGCAGCAGCGACGCGGATTCGTTCAGCGTGCGCAAGCTGGCCGCGGCCCTCGGGACCGATTCCTCCAGCCTCTACCGGCACTTCCGCAGCAAGACCGAACTGCTGCGCGCGGTCGCCGACCGGATTCTCCTCGCGGCCATGGACGGCCACCGCCCCGAGGGCGACTGGAAGCAGCGCATCACGGCCCTGGCCCTGCGCGTGAGAGAGGCCTTCGGTCAGCAGCCCCAGCTTGCCGCGGTCTGGGGACGCTACGCGTCAAGCGGCACCGGTTCCCGGCTGGTCATGGAAGAGGTGTTGGAGGCTCTGCGCGCGTCGGGACTGCCCGACGAGGAGATCCCGGCGCGCTACCACCGGATCGCGGTCCTCATCGCCGCGTTGATCGCCTCCGAGGCCGGGGTCAGCACCGTCACCCCCGAAGAGTACGAACAGGGCATGGAGTTGTTCCGCGTCGCGGTACTCGGCGCCGACCCCGAACGCTTCCCGGCCCTGGCCCACTTCGCCCGCGACGTCCGCCCCCTCGGGGTGGACCGCCGCGCCGCGTTCGAAGAGATCCTCGCCGCCCAACTCGCCCACATCGAGGCCGCGATCTGCCCGAGCTAGCCGACTGGCTCACGCGGATACGGATCGGCGATCCGCCGCATCGCGAGTCCGGGCAGGCAGGCGATCTCGCAGCCTGCGTCACGGGCCTCGGCCAGCGGCGGAGCGCCGATGGACGCGGGCTGGTCCACGATCACCGGGACGCTGTCGAACGTGGCCTTGAGCTTGTCGAAGACGGCCCGCAGCCCGGGTTCGCTGTCGGACATCGGTTTGTCGAAGACCTTCTTCCCGGCCGACGTGAGCCCGTGACCGTGAGGGGCCGTCCTGCCGACGTCCATTGCGAGGAAGACGCCCACTCCTTCGGTGTCGAACATCGCACCCTTCCGCGGGTGTTGACCGTGCCGGCCACGGCGGTGGCACCGTGCTCGCGCATCCACGTCATGCGGACCTGCCGTCCGCGAACTGTCCGGCATCGCGCCGGACCGGGCGGTGGCCGGGTCTCTCATCAGCGTCTCCGACGGCACCCCACGGACCCGGCGACACCCCCCCCAGGTCATGCCTTCGACAGAGGGGACACAGTCATACCGGGCCCGGAGGCCAGCGGCCCATCGCAGGACCGCGAAGAAGACAACGGGAGGAGGCAGGGCAGCCGCCCCGACTCCCCGCCGCTCCCCGAAGGCGCTTACGTCCCCGCGCCCGGCGCGGCCCCGTCCTCGGCCTCCCCGGTGACCGGCCCGAGCATGCCCGCCAGGAGGTCGGCGAGGCCCTCGTTGTCGGCCTCGGCGAGGGCGGAGGTGCCGACGACGGTACGCAGCAGCCATGTCCCGGCGACCAGGGCGAGCCCGAGCTGGGCCCGCACCTCCGCCTCGGGGCCCTCCAGCAGTCCCGCCAGACGCGCGCCCACGTGTGCCTCGATGCCTGCCCGGAGGGCTTCCACCGCTTCGGGATCCTGCACGGAACGGAGCAGCAGCAGGAACGGGTCGAGCCGGTCGGCACCCGGGGCCGTACGTTCGGCGAGCGTGTGCGCGAGCGCCTGCGACAGACCGCGCCCCTCGTCACCGACCACCGTCGGCGGTTCGAAGGCCCGGTCCACCGCCTGGGCGAACAGGCGTTCCTTCGACCCGAAGTAACGGTTGATCATCATCGCCGTCACACCGGCCCGTTCGGCGATCTGCCGGACTCCGGCCCTCGCGTACCCGTGCTCCGTGAACTCCACCACCGCCGCGGCGAGAATCGCCTCACGCGTCGCGGCGCCGTCACGTCTGCGGGCGGGCTGGACAGCATTCATGTACGGGAGCATACGTGGGGCGCTTCGGCCCGCCCGCGACGTGTGGCGGCGGCGACCGGCGGGCGCGGAGCACACGTACCTCCCGCCCGGCCAGGTTCCGGGCACCCGCCTCCACGACCCGCTCGCGCCCCCGATCCGGACGGCCCTCCGACACCGGAGCATCGCAACCAGACAACGAATCGTTGTCTGGTTGCGGATGAAGTAGGGTGACGCGTATGGCGCGTGATGTGTATGAGCAGGCTCGCGATCTCCTGTCGGAGCTCGGGGGAGCCGACGACGATGTGATGGTGGCGCAGGGGCTGCGGCGGGACGTTCTGCTCGTCGCGGGGCTGCTGGCGGCAGCTGCCGACCGTGACGACGCCGGGCGCGAGGCGGCGGTCACGGACGGCGAGGTCGGTGCGGCCCTGGGCCTGTTCGACACCATGCGTGAGCAGCTCGACCGGCTGGAGACCGAGGTCGTCTTCGAGGCGCGCCGCCGCAGTATGGACTGGCGTCAGATCGCGGCCCATCAGGGGCTGAACTCCTCCCAGGCGGCCTCCCAGCGCTATCAGCGCCTGGTGACCCGGCTGGAAGAGATCCGCCAGGGCGTCCGGTAGCGAGGATCACTCACATGACGAATCAGCCCGAAGAGCTGTTCACGGCCATCGACTCCCTCCTCGCCGCCGTCGACGAGGGCACCGTCCTGCCCGGCCCGGCCGAGCGTGTCCGGCTGCGTGAGGCGGCTGGACTGACACAGGCGGCCGTCGCCCAGGCGCTGGGCGTGCGCGTGCCGAGCCTCACCGCGTGGGAGGCCGGCCGCGCCGAGCCCAAGGGCGAGCGCCTGGAGGCCTACCGGCGCCTCCTCGACGGCCTCGCCCACCGCTACCCCGCCGGGCCGAGCCCCGCCGCGCAGCCGCTTCCGGACCCGGCCGAGGAAACCCCCGCCTCACCCACCGAAGCGCCCGCGTCCCCCGAGCCGTCCCCGACCGAGCCGCCCCCACCGGCCCGGCAAGGCCCCACCGAGCCCCCGGTCCCGCCGTCCCGCCCCGCGGTCCGGACCCCGTCCCGCACCGCCGCCCGCTCGGCGGCCCCGTCCCGCCCCGCGGTGAGGAAGGCCACGGCGCCGCCGGTTCCGGATCCCCGTTTCCCCAACGGCCCGCTCGCGGTCCTGGACGGCGACGGCTCCGCCTACGGCGTCGGCGGCATCGTGCTGGACTGCCCGGCGACCACCGTTCCCGAGCTGGTCGAATGGACGCTCACCACCTCCGGCCTCGGCAACCCGAAGCTGAACCGGCACGGCAAGGACTCCGACCCGCTGATCGTGCTCACCGCGTCCGCCGCGGTGCGGCTCGGCCTTCCCGAACGCCTGGAGGGCCACGAACAGCGCCGCTCCCTGCGCCTGCCCCAGGACCACCCCGTGGTCAAGCAGGTCCTCAGGGCCAAGTGGCAGCTCACCCGGCGCGGGTTCGGCCCCTGGCCCCGCATCTACCGCAAGGCCGCCGCCGGCCGGCGCCAATGCGTGCAGCTCGCGATCCTCTCCTGGGACGCCCTGGACGAGCGTTCCTGGCCCGGTGTCGCGGACATGCACCCGGCCGACACCGCCCACGTCCTCGGCCTCTACGCGACCCGGGTCATCACCCCCCGTGGCTCCACCGCCGTCTCCGGCCTGGAGCTGATGACCGCGCTCCGCCCGCCCACGAAGGCCACGCAGGACCCGGCGACCGGCACGTGGGTGCCGGGCCACAACCCGGGCTCGCTGGGTACGGAACCCATGGATCCGGCACCTCCGGAGGCCACCCCGGAACATCCCGTGGTCGTGAACTCCGGCTGGAAGGGCGGTTTCCTCGACGAGGAGGCCTACCAGTGGGTGCGGCCCGTGGGGACGCTGACCGACGAGGAGTGCATGCTGCCCTTCGCGGTGGGCCTGGACCTCAACACCGCCTTCCTCGCCGCCTCCGCCCGCCTGGTCGTGGGCCTGTCCGCCCCGGACCACTTCCACCGCCCCACCTTCAACCCGAGGATCCCCGGTTCCTGGCTGGCCGATCTCTCCGCCATCGATCTGGACCCCCGCCTGCCCAGCCCGTTCACCCCGGACGGCACCCGCCCGGACGGCCCGGCCTGGTACCAGACACACACCCTCGCCTACGCCCAGCAACTCGGCCACCACGTCGCCCCGATCGAGGCGTACCTGCGCCGTGAGACCGGTGCCTACCTCGACCCCTGGCACGACCACCTCAGGACCGCCTACGTCGACACCCTCGCCGACCTCGGCATCACCCAGGACCTCACCGGCCCCGAGTTCCTGGCGGCGATGGAGCACCACAAGCAGAGGGACCCGGCTCTGGCCGCCGTACTCGCCGCGATCAAGGCCACGGTCAAGGGCGGGATCGGGAAGCTGCGCGAGCGCCCCCAGGGCCGGAGCTACAAGCAGGGCGAGCGCTGGCCCGCCCTCGAACGCCCCACCTGGCGCCCGGACATCCGTGCCGCGGTCATCAGCAAGGCGCGCGTCAACATGCACCGCAAACTCAACAACATGGCGAAGCTGACCGGCCAGTACCCGCTCGCCGTGCTGTCCGACTGCGTCGTCTACCCCAGCCCCGGTGCCGGCCCCCTCGACTTCCTGCCCCACGACGCCGACGGCAAGCCCCGCACCGGCGTCTTCCGCCTCGGCTCCACCCCGGGCCTGGCGAAACTGGAAGGCGTCCAGACGATGCTCTGGGCGGTCGACCTCATGGAACAGGGCCTCAACCCCGCCCGCCACATCAAAGGCGGCGACGCCACCCTCGACGAAGGCGAGTGACCCGTGGGAGAGATCCAGGACGCCATCGAGCGCGCCGACCAGGAGGGGTTCACCCGCCAGCCGCCCAGCACACTCCAGGGCCGCATCAACTACCTGCTCAGACAACTGGGCAGCGCGAAGGCGGTCGCACGCGAACTCGGCGTCACCGCCGACTCCGTCAACCGCTACCGGCGCGGAGCCCGTAAGAACCCTCCCCAGGACATCGCCAGGAAGATCGACGAAGCGGTCCGCTCCCGCTGGCAGCCCCAGGTCCGTCGACGCCGGCGCAAACAGGCAGCCGCTACCGGCATCACCGTCGAGACCCGGGCACGCTTCGGCTACACGGCACCCATCGGCACCACCGACGACGGCCGCTTCCGCCGCCTCACCGTCCGCCTGCCCGCCACCTACGCCCAACGCCTGTTCGACGCCCGGGACACCGGAGCCGATGACCAGCAGATGCGCGACATCATCGCGGAGGGGTTCAAGGACGTGTACTTCCAGGACGGCGGCACGCGGGCCACAGGGATCTCGGACGTCGCCATCAACGACATCGACTACCTGGACCTCGACTTCTGAGCGGGCGTCGGACGCTCGCCCCGGCGGAGCGCCGCCGAGCGGAAGCACGACAGGTCGCACCGGGGCGGGCGTGCTGGCACCGGGGCCGCCGGACAACGGGTGCTGGTGCTGAGCGGAGTCATGGACCGTCGCCTGTTCTCAGCCGCCCACGCCGGCTTCCCATGTGCGGCGGCGTAGCGCGTGGTCGCTGAAGAGGTGGCGGCTCCGGTCGAGCAGTTCACCCACCTCCGCGTCGCCGTGCCGCTCGTCCGGCGACGGACGCCAGCGCTGCACCGATTGTCCGGCCCAGGCGCGGAGCTTGGTGTCCGGGTCGCCGAGCAGACCGACCGCCGCCCGTAGCGCCTCGACGCCGCCGCGCGCGTCGAGCAGCCGGAACGCGCCGACGCGGACGTGCCGTGGCCGTTCGGAGCCGGTGCGCTCCCGCAGCCGGTCGGCGGGCAGGACCTCGGCCGACGGCAGCAGGGCGGTGGCGGTCTCGCGTACGACCGCGGCGGCGGGGTCGTCGAGGAGCGGCCACAACCGCTGCGCGTCCACGCAGTCCAGTGCCCGCAGCCCTGCCACCGCCCGCGCCCGTACCCCGGCCACGGGATGCACCAGCAGCGACCGCAGCAGCCCGGCGTCCGCACGGTTCCCGCACTCGGCGAGCCCGATGACCGCACCGGGCGGCAACTCAGGGGCGCCCGCCGTGCACCGCTCCCGGTACCAGGCCGCCGGGTCACCTCCCCGCTGTCGTACGACGTACCGGGCACACGCACGCACGAGCGCGGAACGGTCGGTGAGGAACGGCTCGGCCCGCTCCGACCGCCCCGCCCGTCTCAGTGCGGTGACGCCGGCCGAACGCACACGCGGGTTGCGTGCGGACAACAGGGGAGGCAGCACGTCCTCGTAGGCGTCCTCATCCCCCGGAGCGGTGAGCGCCGCCGTGGCACACAGGTCCTGGACCACGGTGTCCTGGTCCCGGGCGGCGGCACGGGCCAGCTCGGCGGGACGGAGCAGGCGGCCCTCGACGGCCAGCCGGTAGGCGAACCGCCGCACGGTGCGGTCGGGGTCGGCGAAGAGAGCGGCGAGCTGCCCCCGTGAGGCCCGGCGCAGGACCTGGCCGAGCACCTCGACGCCGAAGCCACCCCGGTCGCGGCGGCCGGCGCGGAGGACGAGCGGCGCGAGGCCGACGGCGGAATCCACGTCCAGGGCCTCGCGCAGCAACTGCCGGGCGTGCCCGCGCACCGGGTCGGCCCAGTCGGCGCAGCGGATCACGACCAACGGCAGCAGACCGGGGTATCGCACCGACTGACGCACCGCCTCCTGACGGATCCGCCCGTCGGGGTGGCAGAGGGCGAGTGCGAGCCGAGACTCACCGAGCTGAGCCAGGTCGGCGGGCAGTGGGGTGGAGTGCCGCCACCCCAGCAGGGACTGCGAGCGGTTCCAGGCCACCTCACGGACTGCTGCGTCCAGCGTGAGCCAGTCACCGGGGTCGGCGATATCAAGCGTGCGGTGGAGCGGCGTACCGCCCGCGAGCCGTGTGGCTGCCGCTGCCCCGTCCTCGATGTCCTCGAACATTCCCGCCCCTCCAGCAGTCGTACGGGGTGATCGTAGGACGCGGGGTCCGCGTAGGGCGCGTGATATACGGCCCGTGATCGCCGGGGGCCGCCGCCCGGCACCGCGCGCACCGCGCCCACCGGAGGCCGGACGCGCTCGACATCGCCCCGCTCCGCCTGCCGCTCGTGACGGGTGGCGCACCGCGACGGTGACGACCACCCTGCTCCGCACCACCGAAGCGGCGGGCCGGCGGATGCCGACGGCGACGACCGCCGTGCTCCGGCACCACCGCTGAGCCGAAGGGCGGCGGCCGGCACCGGGATGTCCGGACAGGGCCCGCGAGGCCGCCTTCGGTGCCCGAAGGCGCGATCCGTGACGCTCCGGTGCGGTGGACCGGCCGGCGGAGCTGTTCCGTGGTGCGGCTCCTCGGCAGCCACGGGGGACTCATCGGACGCTCGCTTCCGCAACCCGCTTCGATGCCCCGGCGTCCCTCTCCATGACGGACGGCTGGCGATCACCCGGGAGAGCACGTGATGAAGAAGGTACGGAGTACGGCCGCGGCGGCGGAGAAGGACCGCGAGAAGTGGATGGCACGTTTCCAGGTACGGCTTGCCATGCAGCCGGGCGTGGACAGGCCGGTCGTGCTTCAGGCGGTCAAGGAGGTCACGGTCCACTGCGCGGACACGGGCGAGCACCCGCGGACCGCCTTCGGCGACCCGGACGCCTACGCCGTGCAGGCAGCCTCGCGGCTGGTGCCGGCGGACCGGGCGGCGCGCGCGAGGAAGCAGAACGCGGTGGTGGACGCGCTCGACTCCGTGCTCAGGAGGGTCGGGGACATCGCTGGACGGTGACCGCGTGAGGGGCCCGTCACGCCGGCCGGGCCACGGCGGCCACCGGGTGCGCTCGGCCTGGGCGTGGCGCCTGCCCGCCCTGTGTGACGAAGCGCGCGGGGAAGACCGTTGCCCTACCCGCGATTCGTGCGCGAAGCAGTCACCCGCCGCCCGGCAGCGCGCTGTGCGGCCCGACGGGCCACGGACCCGTGGATGACGACCACGACACCGTCCGCGTCACCGGTGGCCGGCGGCGTCCTTGTACCGGCTCTGCGGGCCCACTGGCTCAAGTGGGCCTTGCGGCAGAGCTGTTCGCGGTGGCGTCAGGAGGAGGCCGGTATCCCCTCGACGGTGGTCGCCCGCGGGGTCGCGTCCAGGTGGACGGTGAGCCAGGAGGTGACGCGCTCCAGGAGCTCGGGGTCGACCGGGTCGCGCAGGATGCGGCGGTAGGAACTGAGGGCGGGCCGGCCGGAATCACGGCGCAGTACGTGGGTGAGGTCGGCGATCCGGTGGGTCTCGGCCCCGCCGGGCACCAGCTGTCCGATCACGTCCAGGTCGGCCGGATCGACCTGGATGTCCTTGTGGCCGGTGAGGGCCAGGACCGGGGTGCGGATGGCGGCGAGGTCGTCCCGGCTGTCGTGGACGAGCATCTCGCGCATCCAGCGGGCGTTGACCGGGGCACCCGCGATGCGCGCCGTGTCCGTCCGGGTCTTCCTGACGGCGGCGAGGACCTTGTTGCCCAGGGCACCCAGCGGACGGCGGAGGAGCCGGATGGGAAGGGGCATGGACCCGACGACGGACCGGCCCTGGCGGCGGAAGGCGTCCTCACCGGTACCGGCGAAGCCGGCCAGCAGTACGACGGCCCGCACGTCCGTCAGCGCGCCGACGGCCATGGCGTGCAGGGCGCCCTCGCTGTGGCCGATGACGCCGACCGCGTCGGCACGGATCTCGGGGCGGGCGGCCAGGGCGCGCAGGGCCGCGACGGCGTCCTGACGGTTGTCGGTGAAGCCGGCCGCCCGCCACTCGCCGGGGGTGGCGCCCACGCCGCGGCGGTCGTAGCGCAGCGTGGCGATGCCCGCCGCCGCGAGGGCCTCGGCCACGGGGTGTCCCAGGTTCATCGGGAGCTTGGGGGTGTTGCCGTCGCGGTCCAGGGGCCCCGAGCCGTGCAGCAGCAGGACGGCGGGGTGCGGAGAAGGACCGGCCGGCAAGGTCAGGGTGCCGGCCAGCGGGGTCCCGTCGTCCGCTGCGACCGTCATGTCGATGTCGGGCAAGGCTCCGCCTCTCACGATTACTTTCAACTTCGAGAACGTTATCAGATATGAGATTATGAACGCATGGCCACCGCGAACCTCCTCCTCCACCCCGTCCGGATGCGCGTCCTTCAGACCCTGGTCGGCGCCGGCGAGCTGACCACCGCCCAGCTGTGCGAGCGGCTCCCCGACGTGTCGCCGGCGAGCATGTACCGGCACGTCGCCACACTCACCCAGGCGGGCATCCTCGAAGTCGTGCACGAGAGACGGGTGCGCGGCACCGTCGAGCGCAGTTACCGGGTCCGCCAGGACAAGGCCCTCGTCGACGAGGACACCCGCACCAGCATGACCAAGGACGACCACCGGCAGGCCTTCACCGTCTTCACCGGGACGATGCTGGCGGACTTCGACCGCTACCTCGCCCGCGAGGACGCCGAGCCCGCCCGCGAGGGCGTCCTCTACCGGCAGGGCGCGGTGTGGGTCACGCCCGAGGAGTTCACGGAACTGGTGGAGGAACTGGAGGCCGTCATCGCCCGACGCACCCGCCGTGGCGCGGCCGACGACAGCACCCGGCACATCATCAGCCTCGCCCTGGTGCCCGCCAGGGCGATGGAGGCGGACGGCGCGGGAGGCGCTGGTGCGCCTGACGCCGGTTAGGCGGGGTCTGTCGCCCGGCCGGGAATCGGTCGGGGGCAGGCCCTGGGTCCCGCCCGGGCACGCGAAGGGCGGCGCCGCCTGCTTCCCGGTGCGGGCCGGGGTGACCGTCCCTCGTGGCGGCCCGCAGGCGCCGGCGGCACCTGCCTCCCGGTGAAGACCGGGGGCGGCCGTCCTTCGTGACGCCCTCCGGGTGCTACGGACGCGGGTGCCCCCGGTCCGCCCGGGGGAACAGCCGCTCGACCGCGGTCACCACGGCGGCGCGGCGGGCGGCGGTGCCGGGGTCCGTGGCGTGTGCGGCCGCGGCCTCGGCGAGTTCGCGCACCACAGCACCAGGAACGCGTCCCACCCCATGCGCCCACCCTCCTGCCCATCCGGTCAACCGGCGCTGCGCCGCAGCACCTCTCCCCGGTCGTTGGCCTCCAGCGTTCCCGTGCCCGCGTCGCCGGTGACCACGACCCTGAGTGTCAGCGAGCCGGTGAGGCCCTGGGCCGTCAGCTGCCAGCTCCTCGGGGACTCGACGCCGAGGGTGGTCCTGGCCTCCTCGACCAGGCCGGGGACGCGGTCGTACGGCAGGGAGCCCGGGTCGAACCCGGCGCTCTCCACGCCGGCCGACGCGAAGACGACCATCAGCAGACGGTCCTGCACGACGACCGTGACCGCCCGGCGCTCCTCCCCGGCCGGAGTCAACGACTCGACCGCCCTGCGCAGTTCGCCCTGGTCGAGCATCGACCGGCCGGGGCCGAGGGTGACCTGGGCCGTGGCCGACGTCACGGTGGTCGTGGACGACGAGGAGACGGACGAACGGGAGGCGCCGCTTCCCCCTTCGGCGGAGCCGAACAGGTCGCCCCGGAACAGCAGGAGCACCGCCGCCGTGCCGAGCAGCAGCCCGAGGAGGGTGAGGAGTGCCCCGGCGCAGCCTCCCGGGGTTCCGCTCTTCATGACCGGACCGGGTACGGAGTCCACCCGCGCCGAGGCCGCCCGCTCCTCCCACTCCGGCGTGGGCCGCTTCACGATCCGTGTCTTCCACGGCCGGTCCGGCGGATACCCCACCACCACGACTCCGCGCGGCCGGTAGTCGGGCAGCTCGACGAGGTTGATGTCCTGGCGTATCTCGACACGGAAGGCGGGCGCGTCGTCCGGTGCGACGGACAGCTCGAACCGCACCGGCACGTCGCTGCTCTCACCCCCGACGGCCTCCAGGCTCTCGATCATCGCGAGCGCCGTGCGCGGCACGACAGCGGCCTCCCGGGCGCGGCGCGGCAGCGTGGCGAAGAGGAGGAGGAGCCCGTAGACCGCGGGCAGCACCAGCCCTGTGACGATCAGCGGCACCCTCTCGACGACACAGCCACCGATGAAGGCGGTCAGCGACGCCCCGATCACCCCGCCCGTGAGGAATCCCAGGGCCAGTTGGGCAGGAGTGCTGTGCGTGGGAGGCCCGCCCACGGTGCTCGTCATGGGCCGATTGTGCCCGTCCTGGGCAACGCCCGACAGACCTGTGGATGAAGGGTTGCGTACAGATGAACTCGCCCGGAGGGTGCACGCGGGGTCCCCTGCACGACGCCTCCGACCGGGCAGTACGAGCGCCTGTCGCCGGGCTCTCCACCCGTGGCGGTGGGGGAGAGAGCGGACGGAGAACGGACGGGGGCCGAACGGAGCGACCCGGGACCCCGAAAAGCCCGGGTTCCCGCACCACCGGGTTCCCGTACGGCCCGGGTTGACGAAAGGCCAGGACCTCCGAAGCCACCGGGTTCCCGCACGGCCCGGCCCCCCTGAGAGGCCCGGGTTCTCCCGCACGGCCCGGGCCCCCGAAAGGCCGGGACCTACGGAAGGCCCGGACAGGCCCGGATACCCGCCTGGCTCGGATACCCGCATGCCCTGGTCCCCGAAGCCCTGTCCCGAAGCCTGGTCCCTGAAGTCCTGGTCCCCGAAGCCCTGGCCCCCCGCATGGCCCGGCCCCTGAAGTCCTGGTCCTTGAAGTCCTGGTCCCTGATACCCCGGCCCCCGAAGTCCTGGTCACACAAGCCCCGGCCCCCGAAGTCCTGGTCACACAAGCCCCGGCCCCCGAAGTCCTGGTCACACAAGCCCCGGCCCCCGAACCCCCAGCCCCCGAAAGCCCCGGGTCCCCGCACGGCCCGGCCCCCCGAATGCCCCGCTGTCACAAGGCGATCAGTCCGGCCCCCGTCTCCCTGAAGCCGCACGTCTCGAAGTAGAACGGCCGCAAGTGCTCCTCGAAGTCCACGTGCAGCCACTCGCACCCCGCAGCGCGCGCCCCCTCAGCCGCTGCCTCGACCAGGGCGGCGCCCACGCCCCGTGAACGGCTGGACCGAGCGACCACGGTGTCCAGGACGAACGCGTGGGATCCGCCGTCCCAGGCGACGTTGACGAAGCCGGTCAAACGGCGATCCTCCCAGGCGCAGACCCAGCCGAGGCTGTGCCGCCCAAGCCTGGCCCGCCAGTCCGTCCGCTCGACCGGATGGTCGAACCCTTCGGCATGCAGCTCGTTGAGGGCCGGGTTGTCGATGTCGCCGCGCCACTCGTACGTGATTGTCATGAACCGAATCTAGTGACGACCGGAGCCGGACCGGGGTGCGGGTGAACCACCCACGCACCACCGACCGAAGACAGTGGACGGTCAACCCGCCACTGACGGTGACGCATTCCCGGGTGACGCCTACGTGTCGTAACCGGGATTCCTTCGTTGGTGGGAGTGCGGCCCGGGTTCTTCCGGCCGGCGTGATCCGCACGGTTACCGGGGCACGGCCCCGGATGAAGGAGCAGCGCGATGGGCGTGGAGACGTGGAACACGGGCGGCGGAGCGAAAAGGGCCGGTGCGCGGGCCGCGGTACTGGGCGCTGTGGCCGGGGCGGCCCTGCTTCCGGCGGGTGCCGCGCACGCGGGTGTCGTCGGGATCGGGAACGCCGTGTTCGGCAACACCTGTGTCGCCCAGGGCGGTGCGCGGGCCGCGGGTGCCACGGTGGCCGGGAGCGGACTGGCGAGCGGCAATCAGGCGGGCCTGCCACTGGACCTGCCGCGCAACCACTGCGGCAACAGCGGCATCGTGTGCACCGCCGTGTTCATGGCCAGTGTGTGAACGGGTCGGTGATCCGAGCATGACCAGACGGGCGGCGGCGGACGCGCCGGTGGGGGAGCGGGCCGTCGAGGCGCTGCTGTCCCTGAGCGGGCGGACGCTGCCCCTGCTGCGCCAGTGGGTCGGCTCCGAGCCGGACTGCGGTGTGGCACGGGCACTGCTGGCGCTGGCGACCGGTGACCGGTGGGACGACGCCACCCTGAAGGGACAGCTGGTGACCGCGCACCGGGACGCCTCGGCCGTCGGTGCCCGGGAGGCGAGCCTGGTGTACGGAGTCTTCCTCCACACCCACCGGCAGTACCGGCTGACGGCCGATCACCTGGTGGAGCACTTCACCCGGTGGCCCGCCGACGAACTGGCCGGGCTCCTGATGGGCGCCTTCCACTCCTGCGGGGACGCCGCCTACCGCGCGCACGGCGAGGTGCTGACAGGTCAGCAGGCCGAGGCGGCCGGCCCGGAGAACTGGCCCTGGACGAGCTGGCTGGCCGCGGCCAGGGCCGAACAGGGCCTGGCGCGGGAAGCGTACGGACTGGCCGAGCACGCCTTGACGCTGTACCCCCGCTCCGGGGTGGCCGTGCACGCCCTCGCGCACGCGGGCCACGAGCTGGGAACGGGCACCGCCTGCGTCGGCTTCCTGGACCAGTGGCTCCTGACGGACCCGCAGGCGGTGCAGTCACGGCACCTGAACTGGCACTCCGCCCTCCAGTCCCTCGCCTGCGGCGACTTCCCGGACGCGCGCCGTCGGGCGGACACGGCACTGGCGGACACGGACGTCGGCATGCGGGCCGCGACGAACTGGCGCCTGCTCCTGGTCGGCCGGTCGCCGGCCGGCCGGAGCGATCCGGACCAGGTACGGGCCCTGCTCGCCGCGCCGGGCGGGACCGCGGAGGTCTTCCACACCTTCAACCTGGCCCTGGCCCTGGCCGTGGAGGCCGCGACCGACGACCTGCACGCCCTGGCCCGACGGGCCGCCGCCGACGAACGCCCCGACTACCGCGACGTCCTGGCCCCCGTCGTGCGGGCGCTGGCGGAGGTCACCGCCGGCCGGCCCCAGGTCGCGGTGGACCTGCTGACCGGGCTGGGGGAGGAGACGGAACGCATCGGCGGCGTACGCGTCGAGCGCGAGATCATCCAGGACACCCTCGCCCGCGCCCTCGTCGACACGGGCGAGCACGTGCGCGCGGCCGGTCTGCTGCACCACCGTACGACCGACCGCCGCCACCACACCTACGAAGACCTCCTGCTCACCCCCCGCCCCACCGTCCCGGCCCCCGCCGAACGGTCCGCGACCCCGGCCTGAACCCCGGCTCGGCGCAACGGCGTTCACCCCGCTCGCCGCCGACCGCCGGGGCTTCCGGGTTGCCCTGCGGGCCGGTGGCCGCCGCACGCTCTGCGAGACTGCGCACTGATCGTCGTACGGATCGGGAGAGCGCCCACATGACCGACCTCGATGGCACCGGCCCCAGGAGACGGGACTCCGGAAGAGGCAGACACAAGGCGGGCGGTGCCGGTGACGAACGGTCCGACGGGCTGCTGACGAGCGCGATACGGAACGGTGGCGACGCCGTCGCGACCGAGGAGCTGTACCGGCGCCACGCCCCCGCCGTCCTGACGTACGCCCGGTCCTGCTGCCGGGACCCGCACACCGCCGAGGACCTCGTCTCGGAGGCGTTCACCCGGACGGTGCGGGCGGTCCGGGACGGCAAGGGCCCCGCCGATGCGTGGCGCCCGTATCTGCTGGCCGTGGTCCGTCACACCGCGACGCGGTGGGCCGAGCAGAGCCGCCGGGTCGATCTCGCGCCCGGGTTCGGGGAGTGGCTGGAGTCCGCGGAGGGGCGCGGGGAGCCGCTGCCGGCGAACCGTGAGGCCGACGGCGAGGAGCGAGCGGTGCGCGCCGAGGACGGCGCACTGATCGCCGCCGCCTTCCGCGCGCTGCCCGAGAGATGGCGTGCGGTGCTCTGGCACCACGTCGTGGAGGAGGAGCCCACGGCGAGGGTGGGAACCCTTCTGGGCCTCACGCCGAGTGGCGTCACCTCGCTGACGGCGCGGGCCCGCGAGGGGCTGAAGGAGGCGTACCTGGCCGCGTACGCGGAGCAGGGCGCGGCCGACGAGGAGTGCCGCAGGTGCAGCGGACTCCTGGCCGCCGCCGTACGGCGGTCCAGGCCGCGGCGCGACCGGAACCTGGACCGCCATCTGGAGCGGTGCGCGAGGTGCCGTGGGGCCGCGCGCGAGCTGACCGACCTCAACCAGCGGTTGCGCACGGTCCTTCCCGGGGCGGTGCTGCTGTTCGGGGGCCCGGCGTATCTGCGGGCACGCGCGGCGGGTTCCGTCACGGCCGGGGCGTCCGGGAACGCCGCCGGCGGGGTGACGGGTGCGAAGACGGCGGTACTCGCCGTCGGCACCGCGGCAGTGCTCCTCGGCGGCTGGGCCCTGTGGCCCGGCGGTGAGCCGACACGGGACCGGCCCGGCCCGGCGGCGAGCGGAACGCCCACCGCAGCCCCGCGGAGCACACCGCCGCCGCGCCCCCCTTCGCCGACGCCCGTGACACCGAGTACGTCGCTGCCCCCGTCCGCGGCGAAGCCCTCGGCCTCCCCGGTGACCGTGAGCCCGCGGCTGCCCGCCCTCGGCGGGCCGAGCACGCTGCGTTTCGTGTCGACCGGCGGCTGCATGGAGATCCCGGGCGGCACCCCGCAGGCGGGGGCCCGGCCGGTGGAGGCCGCCTGCGACGGTGGCGCGCGGCAGCGGTGGCTTCTGCTGGAGCCCTATCCGGGGGACCGGGCGCGGACGCAGGTGCGCAACGAGGCGAGCGGGCTGTGCCTGACGCGGTCCGGTGGGACGCAGGATCACGCGCCGGTGGACCAGCAGGATTGCGACGGGACGAGCGGCCCACAGCTGTGGAACCTCTGGGCCGACACCGCGAAGGGCGAGGCGGCCCTCCGGGACGCGGACGGGACCCGGTACCTCGGGCTCGTCGAGTGGGACAAGGCGGACAAGCAGCAGGAGCACACGCCCACGATCGGGACCTCGCGGTACTACTACGGGTCCGACTCCATGCGGTTCCGCTTCGAGCCGGAACTGCTCCAGGAGTAGGGGCGGGCAGAGGAACCACGCGGTTGCGGGACGGGACGGCTGCCGGCCGGCGTCCCGCCTTCCCTCCGGAGGCGGCCCGGTTCGCAGGCCGGGGAAGGGGCGCCTGCCCGTGCGGAACGGCGCGCCTGCCGCCGGCGTACGCCGGGAGACCCGGTGCGGGCGCGAGGGCGCCTGACGAGCCGTCCGGTAACGAAATGGCAACGGGGCGGGACGGGTTGCGCGGCGTCGGCTCGTTACAGGTGATCCCCCGGGGTGATCCATCACCCTCCCCAGAGAGAACTGGAGCCACATCGATGTCCCAGCACCGCGCGTCCCACGGCAGGGCCCGCACGAAGACCGTCCGTTCGCACGCGAGGGCCGGCAGTCCCCGCGTCCGGATCATCGCGGCGTCCGGGATCGTCCTCGCGCTCGGCGGAGCGGTCGCGCTGACGTTGCAGGGCGGCTCGGACGGCACCGGCGGCACCGCGTCGGACAAGCCGCAGGGACGGCAGTCCGTCGAGGACCGCGCAGCCGAAGGGAACGCCGTGCGTGTCCAGGCGGCGTACGCCGAGGAGAGCAGGGCCGCGGAGGCGGAGGACCGGCGCATGGCCGAGGAGGAAGAGGGCATCGGCGCGCGGGCCGCGGAGACGGCGCGCGAGAACCGGCGGGCGGCCGAGCGCAAGCGCGAGGCCGCGGCGGACGACGCTCGCGCGAAGACGGCTCAGGAGGAGCGGGAACGGCAGAAGGAGGAGGCCGAGGCGGTCACCGCGGCGGGGAACGGTGGTTTCCGGCCCGGCGGTTCGTCGTCCACCGGCATGTCCGCCGACGAGCACCGGCTCATCTCCCTGCTCAACGAGCGCCGCGTCGCCCTGGGCCTTCCGCCCGTGGAGGAGAGCGCCGATCTGACCGGTCAGGCCGAGGAGTGTTCCGTACGCAGCCTGGAGAAGGGCGCCCTCGAACACTGCGGCCACGAGGTCCTCTTCATGGGCGGGGAGAACACCACGCCGGAGGCGATGATCGAGGCGTGGTTCAACAGTCCGGGCCACAAGACCGCGCTCACCTACGGGAGTTCGACCACGGCGGGCGCGGCTGTCGTCACGGACAGCGCGGGCCGGCTCGTCGCGGCCATCAACATCGACTACTGAACCGCCGGTGAAGGACCTCGGGGCGGACGGGCGTCGCGCCGGACCGTCGTAGGACGGCCCGGACACCGAGGCCGCGCCGAGCGGGCCGGCTCGTCACCGTCGTGGCGAGCCGGCGCTTCACGGGTCTCCTGCTGTCGCCGCGCGGCAGGGCGTGAGACGTCCGTACCGCGCCGGTCCGTTCCACCCGCACGCGGCGGGTGCGGCGCCCCGGCCGGCCGACCGCGAAACGGTGTTCGCGGGGGGTACCGGCCCGGAACCGCCGGTACCCCCCCGCTGCTGCCGCGCGTGGCCCTGAGCCGTCAGCCCTCCCGGGCCAAGGCCTCCGTCAGCGCGTCCAGCAGGCCCGGTACCGCCTCCTGGAGGGCGCCGCGGCGGAGCCGGTGGCCCCGGGAGGGGCCGACCATGACCGGATGGAGGATGCCCGCCTCCACCAGGATCTTGAAGTGGTGGGTCGCGGTGGATTTGCTCAGCCCCTCGTAGAGATCCGAGCAGGGCGCTTCGGCGGCGGGGTGCGTCGCCAGGCGGCGGACCATTTCCAGGCGTACGGGGTCCGCGAGGGCGCGCAGCAGCTTCTGGACGGCGCCGACGGGCGGCAACTGGTCCGGCGGGATCTCCCAGGACGGCATCAGACAACTCCATGTTTGACGAACATCGTACTTCTCCTTAGGCTCCCCGAAGTACGATCCAGATCAAACTTACCAGGAGTCCTCGTGCAGGCACTCTCCCCCGGACGCCGCCCCCAGCCCTGGAGCTACGGGGTCCTCCTCGTCCTCCTCATGCTCGGGCAGGCGACCTCCGCCATCCCCTCGCCCCTCTACTCCCTGTACGCCGAGAAATGGGACTATCCGCCCTTCCTCACCACGGTCATCTTCGCCGCGTACGGAGCCGTGGCGGTCGTCGCGATCCTCGTCTCCGGCCCCCTGTCCGACCGGTACGGCCGACGGCCCGTGCTCCTCGTCGCCGTCCTGCTGCTGCTCGCCGGGCTCGCCGTCTTCCTCGTCGCCGCGGGACCCGGGTACCTCGTCGTGGCGCGGATGCTCAACGGCCTGGGGATCGGCGCGATCGTCGTCGTCGGCGGAGCGGCCCTGCTCGATGTGAGCCCGGAGCGGGCGGCGCGGAGCGGGACGTTCACCGCCATCGCGTTCAACGTCGGCATCGCCGTCGCCGCCCTCGGCACCGCGGCCCTCGCCCGGACCGGCTTCCACCCCCTGTTCCTGCCGTACCTCGCCGACGCGCTCATCGCCCTCGTCCTGCTCGTCCTCCTCCTGGTGATGCGTGAACCGCACCCCTCCGCAGGGGCCGTGCCCCTGGGGATCCCGCGCCCCCAGGTGCCCAGGGAGATCCGCGGGCGCTTCGTCTTCTCCGTGATCGGTGCTGGAGCGGCCTGGGCCGTGCTCGGGGTCTGCTTCTCGCTGGAACCCTCGATCGCCTCCCACGCCGCTGACATCGACGGCCCGTTCTTCGGGGGCGTCGTCATCGCGTCCGTGACCCTCGCCGCCGCTCTCGCGCAGGTCGTCAGCGCCCGCTTCCCGGCCCGCACGGTCGCACTCGTCGGTGACACGTCCCTCGCCGTGTTCATGCTGGCCGGGGTGGGCGGCTTCGCGACCGGCAACGCCGTCGTCATCACCGTCACCGTCGCACTCCAGGGCGGCGCCTACGGCCTCGCCTTCGGCGGCTCCCTGCGCCACCTGACCGCGCACATCCCAGCCGAGCGGCGCGGAGCGGTCATGTCGATGTTCTACCTGCTCGCCTACGGCGCGCTCATCACGCCCACACTCCTCGTGGGCATCGGCGCGACCCTCTGGAGCGACACCGCGATCTTCCCCGTCTTCTCCGTCCTCGCCGCGGTTCTCTGCCTCTCCGCCGTGGTGGTCGAGCGGGTGCTGGGGCGCCGGGAAGGACAGCCGGAGCAGGTGCTGACGCCGGCGGCCGGAGTACGGGAGGCGAGCGAGGCCGGCTGAGACATCCGCAGCCGGCGGGAGTGACGGCCGGCCGGGCAACGAGGTGGGGGCGGCCGAACGGAACGCGGGTCGACTGCCCCTCCCCTCCGGGTGCGCCGGTGTGCGCCGCCGGCCGAGCGTGAAGGCCGCGCGAGACCACGAAGGCCGCGCGAGACGACGAAGGCCGCGCGAGACCACGTAGGCCGCGCGAGACCACGAAAACCGCGCGAGACCACGTAGGCCGCGCGAGACCACGAAAACTGCGCGAGACCACGTAGGCCGCGCGAGACGACGAAGGCCGCGCGAGTCCGACCCGGGCCCCTGACGAAGGGGGACGAGCCGCGAGGACGGGTGTGTCCCCGTGGCGCGCCACCCGTGCGGAAACAGGGCCTCCCGGAAGCCACCGCCGGCAGCGGCGGAGCACACGGCCGGGCGGTGAGGTGTCAGAGGCGGACGACCACCAGGGCGATGTCGTCGTGCCCGCCTCCGATGACGCCGAGCCGTGCGAGCAGGGCGTCCGCCAGCAGGTCGGGGGCGAGGTCCGTCATGCCGCTCAGTGCCTCCTCGAGCAGGCCCAGGCCGGTGTCGATGTCTTCGTCGCGGCGCTCGATCAGGCCGTCGGTGTACAGGATCAGGGTGTCGCCGGGGCGGTAGGCGGCGCTGGCCTGCGGGCGCGGTACGTGTTCGGGGCGTGCGCCCAGCGGCGGATCGGTCGCGTTCTCCAGCAGCTCACACGTGCCGTCGCCGTGGAGCAGCACCGGCGGAAGGTGGCCGGCGCTGGAGTAGACCAGCAGCTTCGACCGTACGTCGATGAGGACCGTGACCGCGGTGGTCGCGAGAGCTCCCTCGACGGAGCGGGCGTACATGCCCAGAACCTCCAGGGCCTGGGCAGGCCCGGTCACCGCCCGGCTCGCGGCGGACAACGCGCTGCGGAGCATCCCCATCACGGTGGCGGCCTCCAGGCCGTGACCGACGACGTCACCCACGGCGACGGTGAACTGCCCGTCGGCCAGGTCGACGGTGTCGTACCAGTCGCCGCACACGTTCAGCGAACCGATCGCGGGCAGGTACCGCACCGCCACGTCCTCGTGGCGGGCCAGATCCGGGGAGTGCAGCATCGCCTCCTGCAACGCGACGGCAACTTCCCGCTCCCGCCCGTGCGCCGCCCGCAGTTCCTCGTTCAGGCGTTGCAGCTCGCGGGCCCGGACGTACAGCTCCGCCTCCATCCCCTCCTCCCGCTCGGTCAGAGGCTCGCTCACCCCGCGGTTGCGGGCCCTGCGCGCCCGCACGAACGCCGTCACGTCCTCCACCCGGTGGATGATCCACGCCACCTCCCCGTCCGGGTCGGAGACGGGAGTGTTCACCGTCGACCACCAGCGCTCCTCGAACATCCCCGGCCGCGCGCCCACGGGGATGTCGTACCGCTGCATGGCCAGCACGTCCGCCTTGCCGCCGGTCAGCACCCGCCTGAACGACGCGTCCACGTTCCGCACCCAGTCCGCGTCCGGGTCCGCCGGGTTGTCCGGGAACGCGTCGAACACGAACCGGCCGACCAGATCCTCCCGGGTACGGCCGGTCGCGCGCAGATACGCCGTGTTGACGTCGGCGATCACCAGATCCGATGCCAGCACCAGATAGGGGCTCGGCGTCGCCGCGAACAGCGACCTGTAGTCCAGCTCGGGCCTCACAGGCGTCCACCCCGTGCGAATCCTCGGCCTCGGAGGGCCCTGGCCATTCCACGCTATGCGGCATCGCCGCACCTCGCGCGCTGCGGGGCACGCCGGGGAGTCGTCGTGAGGTCCGCCCGGGAGCGGAGTGCGGACGGCGCTCGACCCGAACCCGGTGCGCGCGCCCGGGCCCCTCCCGGCGGCGGCAGGGCCGGGGCGCAGGACGCGTGCCGAGGGGGTGCGGCCGTCGGAGTGCGGCCGGGGCTCCGGCCCGGGTCCGCCCACCCGGTGGTCCGCCCGTTCGGTGGTCCGCCCACCCGGTGGTACGCCCCGCTCAGTGACCGCGCGGGGCGTACATGATGAGTGCCATCCCGGCGAGGCAGACCAGCGCGCCGATGACGTCGAACCGGTCGGGGCGGTAGCCGTCGGCGACCATGCCCCAGGCGATCGAACCGGCGACGAAGATGCCGCCGTACGCGGCGAGGATCCTGCCGAAGTTCTCGTCGGACTGGAAGGTGGCCACCACCCCGTACAGGCCGAGGGCGATGACGCCGGCGCCGACCCAGATCCAGCCCTTGTGCTCGCGGATGCCCTGCCAGACGAGCCAGGCGCCCCCGATCTCGAACAGGGCGGCGACGACGAACAGGGCGAGGGAACGGGCGACGAGCACAGCGAATCTCCGGAACGGGGAAGCGGGTGGGAAGGGGCGGGGTGTGGGGGAGGCGGTGTCAGACGGCCGGGCCGAACAGGGCGGTGAGCAGGCCGGCGCCCTCGGCCGGGGCACGGACATCCAGGTGCAGGCGCGGGCCGTCCAGTTGGAGGCGGAAGTCGTAGAACGGGCAGCACCGCTGCTCGGCCGCCGCCAGCTCCGCCACCTGCGCGGCCCGTTCGACGGGCAGCGTCAGCCGCAGGCCCTCGGGCACCACGGTCCGCGTGGCGCCGTCGGCAGCCTCGCGCCACCGGACGGCCCGCTCGCGCAGGGCCTCGCCGTCCAGGGAACAGGCCACCGGCGCCGTACGCCATGCCTCCGCCCCGGCAGCCCGTCGGCCGGACCCGAGCACCACGTCCACCGGGCTCGTCCCGCCGTCGGCCGCAGCCGGCCGGGCGAGGAAGCCGCACCCCGGGTCACAAGGGCTCGCACGGTCGGGCAGCGCGTCCAGGTGCTCCAGGGCCGCGCGCAGGGAGGCGGTGAACGCGGCCAGTTCGACGGCGCGGCAGTCGGCCTCGGCCAGGCGCGCCGCGATCCGTGGCCGCAGGTCGGCCTTCACATCCCGGCACGCCCCTGCCTCCCGCACGGCGAGGAGCTCGCAGATCTCCTCCAGCGACAGCCCCAGGTGCTTGGCCGCACCGATGAACCCCAGGCGTTCGACGGCATCCTCGCCGTACACCCGGTACCCGGACGGGGTCCGGTCGGCGGGGAGCAGCCCGGCGCTCTCGTAGAAGCGGAGGGTGGTGGCCGGTACGCCGCTGCGTACGGCCAGCTGCGAGATGCGGTACGTCGTCACGCCCCGACCGTAAACCTTCGACCCGGCTCGAAGGTCAAGGACCACCCACCGTACGGACGGCGCGCCCCGGTCCTGGCCCCGTCAGGCCAGCACCGCGGTGGCGAGGGCGGCGGCGAGATAGGCGGTGCCCAGGCCCGCGACGACGCTGACGACGGCGTTGGCGGCGGCGAAGTACTTCGCGCCGGTCTCGGCCAGGCGCAGGCTCTCGAAGGAGAACGTGCTGTACGTGCTGAGCGTCGCGCACAGACCGGGGCCGATCAGATGCTGGAGGGCCTGGGGCACGGTGGTGGCGGTCACGGCGCCGGTGAGGAGGCCGAGACCGGCGCAGGCGGCGATGTTGACGGTGAAGGTGCCCCAGGGGAAGGCGTTGTCATGACGGGCCTGGACGGCCCGGTCGGTGAGGTAGCGCAGCGGGGCTCCGATGACCGCCCCGGCGATGACCATCAGCCAGTTCACGCGGGCCCCCTCTCCGCACCCGTGTCCGTGCGCGGGAGGACGGTGAGGCGCGTCAGGGCCGCGGCGGCCCAGACCGCGGCGAAGGCGGCCAGCAGGGTGGCGGCCGTGTACAGCAGCCCGGTGCCGGGATGACCCGCGTCCAGGAGGCGCTTGGTGTCGAGGGTGGCGGTGGAGAAGGTGGTGTAGCCGCCCAGAACACCGGTGCCGAGGAAGGGCCGGGTCAGGGGATGGACGGTGAAACGCTCGGTGATCAGGACCATCAGGACGCCCATGGCGGCGCAGCCGGTGACGTTGATCCAGAACGTCGTCCACGGGAACGCGGTGGGCGCGGACGGCCAGATCAGGGTGGCTCCGTACCGTGCGCAGGCGCCGATGACACCGCCGGCCGCGATGGCGGCGATGATCTCGGCCTGCCGGCGCTTCGGGCCAGGGGCCTTCCGGGACGGCCACGGGTCGACGGCGGTGTCCGGGTCGGCGGGCTCGGCCTGCCAGCCATGGGCCGGGGTGTCGTGCTCGGGGTGGTCGGGGTGCACGTGCTCAGGCTCCTACCTGATCGTCTTGGACCCGCGCACGAGCGCGCGGGAAGGCCAGGTAGGGACCGTTGGCGACCGGCACGGCCACGGTTGGGTACGGCGGGCCCCACCGCCGTGCAGCCGTCCGCGCGGGCCGACCGCACGTCCAGGTTACCGGCCTCGACGGCGGACCTCGCGAACGAGGTGCCCGTCCGGTCGACGGGGCGTCGGGTTGGCAAGCCGGTGGGGCCCTCGCCCACGCGGGTAGGTTCGCGTCGGCCCACCGGCTTGCTGACGCGGTCCGGTTCGCGTCGGCCCACCGGCTTGCCGACCGGTCCCGTGCCTGCGGGGGCCCACCGGCTTTGTCCCGTGCCTGCGGGGGCCCGCTGCCGACCGGAACCGTTCCCGCGCACGCAGGCCCGTCATCGGCCGTCCCGTGCCCGTTCGCGTCGGTCGCGTTGCGTCGGCATCCCGCCCTGACGGCACGTCAGCCGTGTTTCCCGGGGGCGGAGCTGGGTGTCGTGGCCACCCGGGCCGCCCGCCCGGTCCCGATACCCGCAGAAACTGACGGATCGTCATCTACATGGCCTCTCGACGACCCGGGCGCCGCCGAACTCGAGCTCCCCGACCTGGCCACCGTCGACCAGCCCGTCGTCACCAACTGGTCCACCAAGCGCAACGAGACCGTCCCCCGCGTCATCCGAGTACGTCCGAGTACGCCGTGAAACGGCCTGGCGCACGAGCGGGGATGCGGGCTCCACCTCTCCGGAGCGACAGCGAGGAGTCAGATCATCGGAGCCGGACGACGGCGGCTCGGGCCTTCGCACCTCGTACTGCCCTCACCGTGGGGAGCCCGGTCAGAACTGCCGCACCAGGTTCCTCGACCCCAGCCGAAAGCCGGTCCACACGGGCTGGGAGCACATCGGCAGGGACCACGAGCCGCGCAGCGGAGCGCGTGAAGGCATCCCGGCTCCCTCACGATCCGTTCCATATCCCCAGACGCTTGAGCCGACGCTGGCGTAGCCGCTCACCGAGCGCTGTGCACGCGAAGATCACTCCCATGCCCAGCCCCAGCAGCACGGAGAAGAAGAGGGGGCTGTCGGCCCCTTCCTCCGACACCAGCAGGAAGAAGAGCGCGAAGGGGACAGCCATACAGAGCCCGACGGCCACCGGGTGACGGGCCGCCCATTTCTGGGTCCGACTCGGAGGCATCTGTCCACCGAAAGCCCGGTCCAGGGCCCAGAACGCTTTACTCACAGACCGCCGCCAGTTCGCCACGGCTGAAGGATAGGGCAACCGGTCGGGCCCGCCCGTGGTGTACCGGCGGTGAGCACGGACCCGCCCGCCGGCAGGGCCCGGCAGCGACGCTCCGTCCGATGGACGACCGGGCGCGGGCAGAACCTCGGGCCGTTGCCCGAACCGACGCACCGAAGCTCCTGTGGCCACCGCGTTCCCGGGGCGACCCAGCTCCTCGATCCCGCCGCCGAAGTCGTCATGGGTCCCGCTGCCACGACGGGGCCGCCGGTACTGTCACCGGTCTACCGGCTCACTGGCCGGCGAGATCTGTGCGGGATGCATGAAGTTCGGTGTCCTCCGTGGTGCCGGCCAGGAAAAAAACAGGGGCCGGGTGGCCTCACCGGTGGTGTGCCGCGCTGTCCGCAGGGCTGTGACCAGGGCGTTAAAGGGTGAAGGTCCGCTCAGGATGCCGATCGGGGAATCGGCCGTTTCACTGGTGGGTGGTGGCCGGATTCATCACCGGATCGGCCTGGCGGTGGAAGTGCCCGCCGGGCTTTCGGGCCACTCAGGAAGGCAGCGGCCCAGTGGCTGCGCCAAGGGCCCGCGAGGCCTGAACCCAGACCGCCCCCTCTGAGGAAGAGGAAAACGGCATGAAGCTCACCCACCACCGGGCCACCGCCGTGGCCGCTGCCGCAGCGCTCGCGCTGCCGCTGTCCCTGGGGGCCCTGGTGCCCCAGGCGCTCGCCGACACGTCGAGCCCGACTCCGTACGCCACCCCCAGCTCCTCGGCGTCGTCGTCGAGTCCGAGCACGACCAGTCCGAGCACGACCAAGCCGTTCGGCCCGGACTGCTCGTTCCCGCAGAGCGGCACGGGCAGTACCGCGGAACTGGCCAAGGAGTCTCTGGCGACCGCGGCATCCCATGACCCGAACCTCTCCACTCTGGTGAGCGCCGTGAAGGCGGCAGGGCTGACCGACACGTTGAACAACGCCAAGAACACCACCTTGTTCGCGCCCACCAACGCGGCGTTCGACAAGATGGGCAAGGCGAAGGTCGACGCGCTGCTCAACAACAAGACCGAGCTGAAGAAGCTCCTCACCTACCACGTGGTCGGCGAGAGCATCAAACCGGACCAGCTGCCCCACGGTGACTTCACCACGATGGAAGGCTCGAAGCTCACCACGTCGGGCTCCGGTACCTCCTTCACGGTCAACAACACGGCGGCCATCACCTGTGGTGACATCACCACGGCCAACGGCGGCAAGGTCTACGTCGTCGACAACGTGCTCACCCCGCCCAACTCCTGACAGGCCCCGGAGCGGGGGCCGGGCGGCGCGTAGCCCCCGGCCCCCGCCGAGCCGTTCCCACCCCCACCACGGCAGGCGCCGGGAACACCTCACGGCTGCCGCCCGACCCGGTACACCCAAGGTTCCGCCGAGGCCTGGGCGCCGATGTTCCGGCCGTACCCACGCGTACGCACACCACCTGACCCGCCGCGTGGAGGGCGTGGACGTGCCCACGCCCTCGCCGTGTTCCCCGCCGGTATGAGCCGACCGCCACGAGCCGGGCCGAGCGCACCCACCACATACGCGCGCTGCGCGCCCCTGCCCCGGGGCGGACACCTCGCCGCCCACGAGTAATCCGCCTTGCCGGCCCGCGACACCACCGGCTTCCTCCGCGACCATCGCCGACCGGTCCTGTCCGGCCCCGCGACCGGTCCTGTCCGGCCCCCGACCAGCGCCGCCCGGCCCTGCCGGAGCTGTGCCCGCGACCATCGCCGGCCCTCCTGTCGGAGCCGTGCCCTACGGTTGCCCGTATGACCTCCTCGACCTCCCTTCTCGGCCTCCTTCGTGACGATCCGAGGGCGGCGGAGCTCGCCGAGTGGCCGTTCGGCTTCGACACACGCGTCGTGAGCCACGAGCCGATCACGCACGTGGAGCCGGTGCGTCTCGCCTCGGGCGAACCGCTGGAAGCGATAGCCAAGGACGACGGCGGCGGCACGTACTTCCTCTGCGGGGCCGGTGACGGCGAGGACCGGCCCGTGCTGTTCGCCGACTCCGAGGGGTCCGCCGGGATCATCGGCACCAACCTCCGTGACGCACTGCTGCTGCTGGCCGTGCTGCCGTGCGCGGGCCAGGCGTTGAGCCTTGAACGCCAGGGGCGCGCCGTGGACGAGACGGTGCTGCTGGCGTTGCGGGCCGAAGAGGACGACGAGCTCGGTGAGGCGGCCGACATGGACGACCTGCCCGCGCGGCGCGCCGAGTTCGTCCAACGGCTCGGGCTCACCCCGCCGCCGCTCCTCGAACTCCTGGACCGAGCCCGCGAGGCCGCTGCCCTGGATCCCGCGTACATCCTCCTCAACGAGGAAGGGGCGGCGTACCAGCAGGACTGAACCCCGCACCTGCTCCAGCTCCGGTGCACCACCGCTCCGGATGGAGGCGCCGGGAGCCGTGACCGGGACGGTGACACGACGGTCGCGACGACATCGTCCACGGCAACCCGGGCCGGAGCTTCCAGGGCAACCCGGGCCGGAGCTTCCACGGCAACCCGGGCCGGGGCGGAGGCGATCCGGCCGGGAGCCTGAGGACGGGGGCGCGGGCGGAACGGTGGTGACGGCCCGCTCAGGCGGTCGGCGGACGCCTCTTCTGCTTCGCGCGATCCTCGGACTCCTGCATCTCGAGGACGCGGAACACGTGCGCGCTTGCCCGCTTGCGACTGCTTCCGCTGGTGAACAGCGCCGCGCCCACGATCGCGGGCGGCACGGCCAGAACGCCGATCGCGAGCAGTTCCGGCCAGTCACGTGCGGCGCTGCACAGCTTCCCCGCGCCCTGGCTGTACGGCGTGCTCTCACTCTCGTAGAACACGGGTGCGTCGCAGGCGATCTCATCCGCGTAGTCGTGCACGGTGAACGGCATCAGCAACAGGTAGCCCAGCCAGAGGAACAGGGCTGCCGAGACCGCCATCAGACCGACACCCCAGCCCTGCTGGCGTCCGGCCCAGCGGTCGAATTCCTGTCGGGCTGTCCATTGCATGAGAAATCCCCCGCTAGCCGTTCGTCCTGCCGGTTCCGCCGACGAGCGTACGCGCGTTCCGGTGGGGCGATGGACCAGCGGCGCGAACGAGGCACGGCCCGCTCGGCGGCCTGCTTGCCTGCACACCTGCATACCTGCCCGCCCGGATTGTCGGGCGAGGGCCTGGTGCCTGGCCGGGTAGGTGTGCTGCATCAGGTGGGGACTGTCCGTGCGACGGCGGGACGGCCTGGTTCCGCGACGGCCCGCCTGCGCGCAGGGGACGACGGTGCGGCCCCGTGCGCGCAGGGGGCGAGGGTGCCGACGGGTCGGCCCGGTCTCCGGAGCCAGGGGGCGGCCGTCAGTGAGGTGTCCGGGACAGGCCGGCGGGGGAGCGGGGCCCTGTCGGCGCGGGTCCGGGCCGCCGGTGTTCGTCGGACGGACGGAGGAAGCCCCCTGTACGGCTGAGCTCTCCTCCCCGTACGGCCAGGGCCCGGCCTACCGGGAACCGGCACCGTAACAGGACTGTCTGGAAAGGGAGTTGGGACGTGAACGAACCGGCCCAGTACCCGGTCGCTCGTACGGCCGGGCAGTCCGCTGCGGTCCGCCCCCGATCCGGTGTCCCCGAATCTGTCGGGCATCTGTCCTGCGGAAGCCGTTCCTGCCACCCTGGTAGGCAGGGGATGCCGCTTCCCGCCCGGCCCTGACCGACCGGGTGGGATCAGAGGGGGACAACTGATGACAGGCTTTCTGACGGATTTACCGGCCTTCTGGGCTTTCGCGGTCGTATGGGTCTGCGCCTTCCTGGCGTTCAGGGCGTACTCGCTGGTCCGCCTCCGCTATCTGCTCCGGCGCGACCGGCAGGCCATCGGACGCTTCATGGAGACCGGTGCGGCCAAGCCCGTTCTCGCCATGTACCAGCTCGAGGGAGAGCGGGCGGCCGTACAGGCCGGGATGCTCCTTCTGTCGCCCGGGCACCGCCCCCTCCGCGACCGAAGCCGGGGGGCGGGGGACACCCGGCCGCAAGCACACCCCCTGCTGACGGAACTCCAGCCGGCCGTTCACGACGCCGGAGGGAGAGGCGCGGTGGATGAGGTGATGGCATCACCTCGCTTCCCGGCGTTCAGGGCCCAGTTGCGCAAGGCAGCGCGGCGCGACCTCCCCAGGTGTCTGTGGCGGCGCAACGTCCCCGGTGAGGCGGAGGCGTGGGCGGCCGTGTTCGGCCTGGCCGCTGTCCTCGTCTACGGCATCGGGTTCCACTACCGTCAGGCGGACGGGAGCGGGGCCTGGTTCCTGATCGCCCTGGCGGTGCACGCGCCGGCGGTGGTCTGGCTCGTGCTCGCCAACGAGAAGGCCCAGCAGCGGCAGTGGCCCGAGTTCGACGCGCTGTGCGAGCGCTGCGTCGTCGAGGCGAGGGTACGCGTGCCCAGGCCCGAGAGATCCGGAGGCACGGACTCCACCCGTACGTCCGGCTGGGCCAACGACGGTGGTGTCGGCGCGGCCAGTTCCTGCGGTGGCGGCTGCGGCGGCGGCTGTGGTGGTGGGGTGTGAGCCGGCCCCGACGGTCCCTCGGCGCCTGGTGGGTCGGCCGGCGCTTCCGGAACTGGGAGCGGCCGACGTCACGGACCTGGCCGGACGTGCACAGGGATGTCGCCTACCTCACCCGGAAGCTGGGCCGCTGGCACCCCGATACGCGCCTCGCCCACGTACAGGTGTCCCGCTGGCTCGGCGGCGAAGGCCGGCACGACGAAGTCCTGCGACGGGCCGTGGCGGAAGTAGCGGACAGGAAAGCCGAGTTCGGAGCCGACGACTCAGAGACCCTGCGGTCGCGCGTGTCGCTCATCTCCGCCCTCCGGGGCGTCGGCGACCTGGACGGAGCCGTCGCCGAGGCGCGGATCCTCGTGGCGGACTGCACCCGGGTGCTGGGCTTCGAGCACGCCGACACCCGTATGTCCCGGGCAGGCCTCGCCCGGTGCCTCGCCGAGAACGGGGAACCGGCCGAGGCAGTGCGCCTGCTGCGCGCCCTGTACACGGAGTCCGGGGCCTCCGGCTCGAAGCGGCCGGCGGACCACCGCACCATGCGGGACGGACTGATCCGGGTGCTGGAGATGAAGGGCGATTTCCGGGAGGCCCTCGACCTGTTGGACGAGGAGATCACCGACGAGCTGGGGACGGTGTACGGCGTCGACGAGTTCAGCGGTGACTACAAGATCAAGGATCTGCGGGAGTGGCGGAAGCGCCTCACCGTCAAGGCGGCCTCCGGATAGCCCCCGGGGCGCCGGCTGCCGCCCCGCACCGGCCACCCCTCCCCGGCCGGCCCGGCGGCGCGGGGTGCCGGTCAAGGCTCTCGGCCGACCACGGAGCGGCGTCCTGGCGAAGGCGTGGGCGAAGGTGTGGGCGACGGGCCGGGGACGGGGGGCTACTTGATCGTCCGCCATACGTCGTCGGTCACGATCGTGGTCAGCTGGGCCTTGGTGAACGGGGGCGCGGACATCACAGGAGCCCTGTGCGGATACTCCGCGTTGTAGGAGGTGACCGTCACCCGCAGGCCCTGCTCGGTCACGGTCTCTGCCGTCAGTCCCACCGTGCCCGCGTACTGACCCGCCTCGTCGCGGGTGACGACCTTGCCGCCGGCCGCGGTGCCGTGCCCCAGCCGTACCCGGAGGAACGTCTTGGCGTGCGTCTTCCTGTCGCGCACGATCACGTAGCCCTCGTCACCGCCCCCGCCCCTGCCGACCGCCTCATGCCCGGCGGGGACCAGAGCGCCGAGCGTCTGGAAGGCCTCCCAGCTGTTCTGGACGGGGCGCGGGCTGGTGAACGACTCGGCGTTCAAGACGCCGTACTTGGTGAACGCCCCCTCCACGCTCGCCGCCAGTTCCTCCAGCTGGAGGACGCTCAGCGGGGGCTTGTTCCGGGTGGGGGCGGCCGTCGGGGAGGGCGCGTTGTACTCGACCGCTTGCAGCAGAAAGCCTTCCCCGGAGATCCGCGTGGATTTCCAGACCTTCACGTCACCGGACGCGCCGCCCACGTGTCCCTGCTCCACCTTTTCACCGTAGGGGCCGATCGTGCACACGGAGTCAGCTGTACTCTTCCCGCACTTCAGCTGCTTCCGCACCGTCGCGTCCTTCGGGTCGACGCGCTGGGCGGAGATGGAGACGAGCGAGGCCCCGTAACTGTCGTCGTAGACGAGGGAGGCGTCCGCCACGCCGGGGCCGCCCAGGTTGGTCGTGCCCCGTTGCTTGCTGAACTTCCCCTTGGGAAGGGCCGGAAGGCTGATCTCCAGGAGTTTGATCATCTGGTCGGCGCTGGCCCGCATGAAGGACGTGGGGTCCTCCGTCAGCCGGTTCTCCCGCGGCCCCGGGGACGATCCGTCACTCGGCTGCGGGGACGGGGTCACTGTCCAGGTCGGGGTGGCATTGGCCACCGACGAGGCGTCCTCTCCGGACCCACGAGTCACATACATCCCACCCGTGCCCAGGACGGCGAGTGTCAGCACCCCTGCGCCGAGCGCCGTGACCCGGTGGCGGGTGGCCTTGCGACGGCCGCGGAGGGCTCCCGCTGCGACCAGGGCCCGCCGGTCGGTGACGAACGTGCCGCCGGTCTGCCGCATGATCTGGCCGAGGTCGTTCTCGAAGCTGTCCTTCGAGGCGCCGTCGGCGTCGTGCTGGGTCTCGTTCTCGGGTTCGTTCTCAAAGGGCATGGAGGTTCACCATCTCCGGTCGGCGCAGGTGGGACGGGATCGAGGGAGGTCTTGGCCGGTGGTTCGTGTGCGGCGGTGGATCGAGGCCCGGGTGCTGACGCATGACCCGGCCCTTACCCCGGCGGCGAGGCTCAGTTGGCGGCGACGAGTTCGTTGAGACTTCCGCCCAGCATGGCGCGCAGCCGGGCCAGCGCCCGTGAAGCCCGGGTCCGTACGGCGGACGAGCTGATGTTCATGGCGTCGGCCGTCTCCTCGATGCTTCGGTCCTCCCAGTAACGGAGGACCACCACCGCCCGGTCCTTCGGAGCCAGTTGCCCGAGCGCTTGGAGGAGAGCCAGCCGTAGCAGCGGATCACTCCCGGTGACGACGGGGGCCTCGGGCAGCACTGACACCGGCCGTTCGTCCGAGGAACGCCTGCGCCGGTAGGTGAGGAAGGTCCGTACGAGAACCGTCTGGGCGTACGCGGCGGGGTTGTCCACCTGGGAGATGCGCCCCCACTTCAGGTACATCCGCCCGAGCGTCTCCTGTACCAGATCCTCGGCGAGGTGGGTGTCACCGCTGGTGAGAAGGCACGCGGAGCGGAACAGATGTCCCGTGAGACCGCCTGCGAACTCTATGAACCCGTCCTCGCGAGACTTTCTCACGCTTTTCCGTCCCCCCTGTTGCACTCCGGCCGAAGGACTGCTGCCCTTCCACCTCATCGACGCGCCACGCCTGGCGAAATGTTGCACCCGACTGCTTCCGCATCGTGCCGCACCGGCCCGCCTGCCCGGTGCCGGGGTAGATGGGCAGCGCACCTTCGGCCGGTGCGGCATCCCGGGCGAGGGGTGCGGCTCCCGATGAGGGGCGCCTCCCCTGGTGAGGGGTGCGGTCCCTGGTGAGGGGTGCTGCGTCCTCGACGCACTCCTCACCGGACGGTCACCGAAGCCTGCCAGGCGCCCGGCCGCATGCTGGTCGCCTTCCGGAAGGCCACCGCGGCACGGCGACGGCCTCCCGGAAGGCCACCGCGGCACGGCGACGGCCTTCCGGAAGGCTCACCGCGGCACGGCGACCGAGTGGCCGGGCCAGGACAGGCAGGATGGCCGCATGACGACACGACCGACGATCACCCTCGTGCGCGGGGACATCACCGAGCAGCACGCCGATGTCCTGGTCAACGCCGCCAACTCCTCGCTCCTCGGCGGCGGTGGCGTGGACGGCGCGATCCACCGGCGCGGTGGGCCCGAGATCCTTGCGGCCTGCCGCGACCTGCGGGCCTCGCACTACGGCAAGGGACTGGCGACCGGGCAGGCGGTGGCGACGACGGCCGGCCGGCTGCACGCGCAACACGTCGTCCACACCGTGGGACCGGTCTGGTCGCGCACGGAGGACCGTTCCGCGTCGCTGGCCTCCTGCTACCGGGAGTCCCTGCGGGTGGCCTCGGAACTGGGCGCCAGGACGGTCGCCTTTCCCGCGATCTCGACGGGCGTCTACGGCTGGCCGCTCGACGACGGGGCCCGGATCGCCGTCCGCACGGTCCGCGAAGCCGCGCTCCCGCCGGTCACCGAGGTGCGGTTCGTGCTCTTCGACGAGGAGGCGTACGCCCGTTTCGACGAGGCGCTGTCGGCCTAGCCTGGACCGCGTACGCCTGCTGTCTCGGCGTATCTCGGCCGGCCGGGCGCGTCTGCCGTCTCGGCGTACCTTGGCCGGCTCGGGTGCGGCCGCTGTCTCGGCGTACCTTGGCCGGCTCGGGTGCGGCCGCTGTCTCGGCGTACCGCAGTCGGCAGCGCACGTTCGTCGTCCGCGCAGCTGCGGTGGCCGCGTATGCCCACGGTCCGCCGTACCTCCAGTGGCCGCGTGCGTCGGGGCCGTTCGTCGTACCTGCGGTGGGCGCGTTCGTCCGGCCGTCCGTGTACCTCAGGTTGCCGCGCACGTTCGTCGTACGTGGTTCGTGCCCGCTGTACCTCCGGTGGTGTGCGGGACGGCCCGGACCGTGCTCGACGACCAGCCGACAGACCTCGCGGAGAGCGCCGCCGGCCTCGTGGGCACGCGCCACGAGGCCGGCGCCGGGCCTGCCTGCCGGGTCAGTCGGGCCGTGAGCCGACCGCGCTCACCTCGACCGGTGGACCTCCCGGACCTTCCTGTGTCCCGAGGGGACTCGGTTCTCCGGGTGCCGGAACGTGATCACCGGTCAGACTGGAGCGCGACTGATCCCGTGCCGGTCAGCGGTGCCTGCAGTTCCGTCACCCAGTCGTCACGGTTCTCCGGGCACTCCAGGCTGATCTCGCGGGGATATCCGGTCGACCGGCGGCCGTTGGCGTCGACCCAGCGGGCCAGGGCCTGGGCGGTGGGCAGCACGGTGTCCATCGAACCGTGGTGCACGATGGTCGCTGCCTGGTCGAGGGAAGGCAGGTCGAGGATCCGGAAGGTGCCGTCCTGGAGAGGGGCGGAGACCTGGACCGCGGCGTGCACGCTGATCCTGCCACCGCCCTCCGGTGCGTCCTCGTAGTACGCCACGCCGGGACCCGTGGGGGTGATGCCCGCCGAACCCAGGCACCGGAACAGCTCGTCGTAGAGCGGTCCGAGGACCGGGCTGATGTCCTCGGGCTTGAAACTGGCGGCGGTGTCGGTCAGCTCCGCCACCCGGACGGAAGGGACGCTCTTGATGACGACGTCGTTCGTGGGCATGTGCCCCTCGCTCTCGATGGCTCGGATCCTCGCCTCGACCTGCACCAGCCGTGCTCCTGCGGCAGCCACCGCGGTCTCCAGCTCGGCCCGTCGCAGCCGCAGCATGCCGCGCAGCTCCTCGATGCTGACCTTCTCGTCCACGATGTCCTGGACCTGCTGGAGGGTGAATCCGAGGTCCTTGAGCGCGATGATCCGGTTGAGCCGGGCGAGCTGGGTGGCGGTGTAGTAGCGATAGCTGCTGGCGGGATCGACATGAGCCGGTCGCAGCAGTCCGGTCGCGTCGTAGTGACGCAGCATCCGGACCGAGACGCGGCCATGCCGAGCGAAGTCTCCGATGGTGAACATGATGTCTCCGAGCTGACCACCTGACACGGTGTGAGAGTCAAGAAGCTACGTGACGGCCGGGGAACGGCGTCGACCGGTGGCTTGATCGGCCCAGGCGTATCGATGTGCCCCGGGCGAGCCGTCCGTGAGGGCACATCGCCAGGCGGGGCGGCGCCCCAGAACGTGTGTCACTCTGATCTCGGCTTCGCCGACGGGAGGAGCGGACAGGAGGTTCGGCCGCGCCACGGAAGCCCCGGACACCACGTTGCCCGGACGGCAGGAACCACGGCCCGTCCCGGCACAGCACCTCCTGCCGTACGTCTGAATGCCCTGTGTGGTGCGCCCGTGTGCGGCAAGGCGCTGTCCGACGCCCGCACTACGGTGGCGGCTGTGACGGTGGATGTGATGGGCGCGTCTGCGCATCCAGTCACCGGGCAAGGGAAGTCGGCGGTGTGTCACGGCGTCCGCCTGCGGATCTGCTTCACCTCCCGGTCGATGGCCCAGGCGTCCGCGACCGGGCCGAGGTGGCCGAGCTTGTCCGGGTTGATGACCGAGCGGACGAACTGGATCCGCCCGTCCAGCACGTCGAGAGCGAGGATGTGCAGGATCTTGCCCTCGCGGTCGTGGAAGAGCGCGCCCGGCCGGCCGTTGATGTCGCGCGGCTCCCACGTGATGCCGATCTGCGCCATGAGGGGGTGGACGGTGGCGAGCAGCCGGGCCACGTTCTCGGCGCCGGCCACGGTCCTGGCCAGTTGCGGAGCCTTGCCGCCGCCGTCCCCGACGAGTTCGACATCGGCGGACAGCAGGCTGCGCAGTCCGTCCACGTTTCCCTGTGACAGCGCCTCGAAGAACCGCCCCGCCAGTTCCTGCCGCTCCTGGCGGTCGGCCTCGAACCGGGGCCGGCCCTCGTGCATGTGACGGCGTGCCCGTACGAGCAGCTGACGGCAGGCCGCCTCCGAGCGGCCCACCGCTGCGGCGATGTCGTCGAAGCCGAAGGCGAAGACATCCCGCAGCACGAACACCGACCGCTCCAGCGGGCTCAGCCGCTCCAGGAGCAGCAGCGCCGCCATCGACACCGAGTCGGCCAGTTCCGCCGCGCGGGCAGGATCCTCGTACGGATCATCGAGCAGGGGCTCGGGCAGCCACGGTCCGGCGTACTCCTCCCGACGTACGCGTGCGGAGCGCAGGACGTCGATCGCGATCCGGGTCACCGTGGTCGACAGGAACGCCTTGACCGATACCGGGCGGGTGGTCGACGCGTCGTAGCGGAGCCAGCCCTCCTGCACCGCGTCCTCCGCCTCGGTCACGCTGCCCAGGATCCGGTACGCGATCGAGAAGAGCAGCGGCCGCAGCTCCTCGAACTCCTCGACCTTGGTCATGTCGGCCCCCAGGTGGTTCGCGTGCCCGGCCGGACCCGCTCCGACGAGGCGTATTCGGCAGATCCCCCGTGTGGGCTGCCCGCTGAATCATGTCTCCGCGGGCCGGGTCGCGGTAGCGGTTCCGAGGAACTCGCCTACGGCTTGGTGGCCGATTCGCTGCCGGGCCATGGCCACCCCGCTTGAGGTGTTCGTGGACGGGCCGGCGTGTTCGTGGACGGGTGGGCGGAACGAGAGCCACGAGTCGCTGCTCGTCGCAGCGCTGGACAGTTCTCGCCCACCCCACCTCGCCGCCCGCCCTCTCCGGTGGCCGCGTCCGGGAACCAGGTTGCCCCTCCGGTCGGCGGGGCAAGCGATGCCCCCGGTCCGCCGGGCGGGGTGGTGGTGTGTCCCACGTCTCTCCGCTGCGCGGGTTCCGGCATGTCACAGGCTGAGTCGACACCTCGTCCCAGGTACGGAAGGAAGTCCTCGACCAGGGAGCTGATGATGAACGTCGCGCTGTGGATCACCGCCGGAGTACTTGCTGTCGTCTGTCTCGTGGGCAGCTCCAAGATGTTCGTGCCCCAGGCGAAGCTCGCCGCGGTGGGCTCCTCCGCACAGTGGGTCCTGGACTTCGCTCCCGGCGCGCTCAAGGCCATCGGCGCGGTCGAGCTGCTTGCCGCCGTCGGCCTGATCCTGCCTGCGGTGCTCGACATGGCGCCGGTACAAGTGCCCATGGCCGCCACGGGACTTGTCGTGTTGTTCGGGTGCGCGATCGTCATGCGTCTGCGCCGTGGCGAGCGGGTCACGATCACGGGCGACGTGATCTACCTCGTACTGGCCGCCTTCGTCGCCTGGGGCCGTTTCGGCCCCACACCTTTCACCGGCTGAACCGGCAGGTCCGACTGCCGCCAGGTCCGACTGCCGCCGGGTCCGACTGCCGCCGGGTCCGGCTGCCGTCGGGAGCGCGGATCCGAAGCGCCGGGCTCACCGGGGCGGGTTCGGCGCCCCGCGTCAGGCCACTTTCTCCGAACTCCCCTTTATTTCAAGGGCGTCGACGGAATGTAGCCGCGGTACCCTCGCCGAGGCCGTCGGCCACGGCCCTCGATACGGCACTGGCAGTGCTGGTCGGCGGGGTGGAGCACGTGCGGGGCAGGCCCCGTGTGAGCAATGTCGATTTCCTCTGATTCTTGAGAAAGGTCACTGGCATGGAGACCCTTCGATACGTGTTCCTCGTCTTCCACCTCTTCGGGTTCGCCGCCCTCCTCGGCGGTATCTTCTTCCAGCTGAGAGGCAAGGATCCGGTCACCGGCGGCTACATGGTGAGCAGCAGCGTTGTCCAGCTGGTCACAGGCGCGGGGCTCGTCTGGACTCGCATATCCCTTGACCTGCCGGTCTCCGACGCGAAAATGGGAGTGAAGCTGGCCCTGGACGCCCTGGTGGCGGCGACAGCGCTGGTGGGCATGCGTAACAAGCAGCCGTGGGCCTTCTACGCCGTGGGGGTGTTCACGGCGGCCGCAGCCGTCGTGGCCGTCACGTGGACGTAGGTACCGGCGGGCCCGGGACGTATGAGGGACGTGCCTGAGAGAGCGTCAGGCCCGGTACAGGTCCTCCCCTGCCGGCGATGGCAGGGAGGTCTTGGGTGACGGCGCTCGGCCCGGTCAGCCTCGGAGTCGTCCCCCTTTCCTCAGGTCAGGGCCAGCGATCTGGTCCGTCGGCTCGGTCGGCGGCGGAATCGGCGGTGCTCGGCCGGTGGCGGAGTCGGCGGTGCTCGGCCGGTGGTGCGATCGGCTGCCGGGTCCGTGGAGCGGAGTCGTAGCCCCGAGAGTGCGGCGGACACGTGCGTACGGCATTTCTCCGTGAGGTTTCATCAGCGTCAGCAGGCGACATCGGGGGCATGGCCTCGGTCACGTGTGAACGTCGGGTCCAGCGTGACGCCCATGAGTACGTACGGTGCACTGCGCGCGGTCGCTCGCTGCGGATGCCCCGACCCCTTCGCCGGGCCCAGGTCGGTGCTCCGCGAGGATCTCGGAGAGCCCGCAGACGCGCACGGCGTTTTCTGCGTGGCGGGCGACACCGCTCCCGTGCGTGAGCTGCGGCATCCCGACCACTCCCGCCGTACATGTCGAGCAGCACCTGTTCTGCTGTCCCGTTCGGCACAGGTGGGAAGCGCAGGTGTGTACGGAGGCAGGGCCCTTCGGTCCAGGAATCGGCCTGCCAGGGGCGGAGTTGGTCGGTCACGACGGGCGCTGCCGTAGACCACCTCTCCGTGCGCTGGACCGCCACCGCCACCGCCACCGCCACCGGCACCTAAGGCGGAGGCTTTCCGGTGCCGAGGCCCCGGCGGGGACCGTGGTCGCCTTCACCGGGACCGGCACTCTTCGCACGCGGGACGGGCGGTTCGTCGAGTACTGGCTCAACGCGGACGGCCTGCATAGGCTTCAGCACCTCAAGGCCGGTTGAGCGGCCTGGTCACCTGAGAGGGCGTCAACAGCCGGTCGGACGGTGGTCGCACCGTCCGACCGGCTCAGTGTTGTTCGGGGGAGCGAATGCGACCCGCTCCGCGACCGTTGCCCTGGAGTCCAGGGAGAGGCCGCTACCGGACCCCGGCCGCCAAGTGCCCCTCGGCTGAGGACACTTGGCCCGCCCTCGGTACCCCGGCGCATCGAACACCGGCCGACGGGATGGGTTGCCCCTCGGGTGAGGGGGTGACCGGTTCGCCCAGCCGCACCCCCTTCGTTCGTCAGTGGCACGGCACTCGCGGCACCGCTCGACCTAACGGCCGTAAGTTTATTTACGTAGCCCCTTGCGCACGTTGACCTAACACTCATAGCCTTACGATCGTAAGCACACGGCGGGGAACCGCAGAACCAAGGGAGTACGTACGCCATGACCATCACCGCGACCACCGCGACCGAGATCGTCCTGCCGGGCAAGGTCGAACCCGAGGGCCTCCAACTGCGCACCCAGGAACTGCCCGCACCGGGCAAGGGCCAGGTCGTCCTGCGGATGGAGGCGACCGGGGTCTGCTTCGCCGAGCAGCAGATGCGCCGGGGCAAGTACTACGACCAGCCGCCCTTCCCCTTCGTTCCCGGCTACGACCTCGTCGGCACCGTCACCGCCGCCGGCCCCGAGACCGACTCCGCACTCGTGGGACGCCGCTTCGCGGCGATCACCAAGACCGGTGCCTGGGCCAGCCACCTGATCGTGGACGCCGCCGACCTGATGCCCGTTCCCGACGGCATCGACGCGGCCGCCGCCGAGACGGTCATCGTCAACGGTGTCACCGCCTGGCAGATGCTCTACCGCACCGCCGAGGTCCGTACCGGCCAGACCATCGTGGTGCTCGGCGCCAACGGCGGTGTCGGCTCCACCCTCGTCCAGCTCGCCCGGCACGCGGGCATCACCGTCATCGGCACCGCCTCACCCCGCCACCACGACACCCTGCGCGCACTCGGCGTCACCCCGGTCGACTACCGCGACCCCGACCTGTACGCCCGCATCCGCGACATCGCCCCCGACGGTGTGGACGCGGTCTTCGACCACGTCGGCGGGCCCGCCATCGAGGACTCCTGGCAACTCCTGCGCCGCGGCGGCACCCTGGTCTCCTACGGCACGGCCGCCAGCAAGGACGAGGAAGGCAACTCCCAGCTCCCCGTCCTCAAGCTCTTCGCCCGCCTGAACGCCTGGAACGCCCTGCCCAACGGCAGGAGCGCCCACTTCTACAACCTCTGGGCCGGCAAGCGCCGTTGCCGCAAGACCTGGCAGCAGCGGATGACCGACGACCTCACCCAGGTCCTGGACCTGGTCGGCGACGGCACCCTCACTCCCCAGATCGCCGCCACGTTCTCCCTGGCCGACACCGTCGAAGCCCTGCGGCTCGCCGAATCCCGCACCGTCGCCGGCAAGGTCGTCATCGTCCCCGGGGTGTGACATCCGGAGCACGGCCCCTCACCACCCACCCCTCTCCCGTCCTGCCCGGCGGCCCGCCCGCGCCCCCCTCACCCCGCTCCGTCCCACCCCGCCCGGAGGTAATCCGTCATGTCCTTCACCGCGATCGCCCCGCCCGCCGCCACCGACCGTGCCACCCCGGCCCGCACCCCCGCGGCCGATGTCGACAACCTCGCCACCTACATCAGCTTCGGCCTCGCCTACCTCCTCGGCCACGGCTCCGCCGCCCTCTCCCGGGGCGAAACCCCCGTCCTCGAACTCCCCGGCTGGCTGCCCATGACCCTGCTCTGCGCCGGGCTGGCCGCCGGCACCGTCCAGGCCACCCGGGCCGCCCTGCGAGCCCAGCGCGCCACCACCGACCCCCACACCCTCCGCACCGGCCAACTCCTGGGCGCCCTCTGGATAACCGCATTCGCCGCCCTCTTCCTCGCCATCACCGGCCTCAGCACCACCCTGGACAACCCCGACATCCAGACGCTGCTCTGGCCCACCGGTTCCGGCTTCGTCGTCGGCCTCATTTACGTCGCCGAAGGCGCCACCCGCCGCAACACGCTGCACTACACCCTCGGCACCTGGCTCGCCCTCACCTCCACCGCCGCCCTCCTCCTCGGCGACCCCGGCTTCTACTGGGTCCTCACCCTCGCCGGCGGCGGCGCCTACGCCCTCGCCACCCTCCTCGAACGCCGCCGCCGGGATCCGCGCCGCACCCACCCGCTCACCACCAGCACCGACGAACCGGCACACCCCTCCCGCTGACCAGCACCCACCCCGCCGGCCGGCGCACCACCGCCAAGGGAAGACGCCGACCCGATGAACCCGCCACGCCGCGTCCCGCAGGCCATGGCCTCAGCCCCGACCCTCTCCGCGCCGTCCCTGGCGACCGCGCACGAGGCCCGGACCGGCACTCCGGCCTCCCAGGAGTGCCGCGGCGGGACCGTCGACAGGAAGCGCGCCGGCCATCTCCCGCACCGGCGCCGCGATCAAGGCGCCGGTGCGGGAGATCCGGGACCCGCACACCGACATCGACGCGTGGCACACGTGGACCCCCGAGATCGCCCCGGCCCGGAAGAGGACACGGACACCCGGGAGCTGCCGCCGGGCTGGGTCTTCGTCCGGTCCCCGCGGGGCGTGGAGACCACCTCCACCGTCACCGACGTCGACCGGAACCGGTGCTCCGCCCGGGCCGCTCCCGTGAACGGCGTCGACGGCGTGCACCTGTGGACGTTCGGGAAGGCCAAGGGCGGCGCGCGCTCGCCACCACCGGGAGTCCAGGTCGGGCGGCCCCCGTTCCGGCCGAGATCCCCGGCAACCGGGCGGCCCTCCGAGAGGGCCTGACCGACCGGGTCAACCGCGGCGAGGCCACCGCCGAGACGAAGACCGGCCGTACCGCACACCGGAGCGACCGACCCGGTGCACGCGGCACGACGCCACGGGCGGTACGGCCGCCGGCACCAGGGGCCGGGGTTCCCGGCCCACTCCGCGACAGAAGGTGAACAGAGTGAAGGCAATCGGAACAGCGGCAGGAACAACCCCCGCGAAGCAGGCCCCCACCCGCACACGCAACCGTCGGGGCGAGGGTGGAAAGCTGCGTGACGAGATCATCGACGCGGCGGCGGACCTGCTCGACGAGGCCGGAGACCAGCACGCCGTCACCCTGAGGTCGGTGGCCCGCCGGGTCGGTATCGCCACCCCCTCGATCTACTCGCATTTCCCCGACCAGCCGGCCATCATGCTCGCCGTCGTACAGCGGGAGTTCGCCGGACTGGAGGGAGCGCTGGGCGCAGCGGTGGGCCAGGCGGGCCACGACCCACGGCACCGGCTGCTCGCCATCTGCGAGACGTATCTCGACTTCGCCGCGCACCACCCCCAGCGCTACCGCACCATGTTCGGCGGCCTGTGGACACCGACGCTGGAGGACACCTCGTTGACCGGGACGGACCTCGGCATGCTCGGCGCGCCGTCCATGCTGATGCTCGTCGAAGCCCTCGACGCCTGCGTCGCCGCCGGCCTGGCCGCGAGCGACGACGTGCCCGGCGACGCGACGGCGCTGTGGGTGGGCCTGCACGGACTCGCCCACCAGCGGATCGTCTCCCCGTCCTATCCCTGGCCCGAGGACATCCCCGAACGCGTCATCCTCCCGCTCGTACGCCTGAACGCCGCCTGAGCTACATGCTGACGTCAACCCGCCCTGGCCGCAGGGGAGATGCGACGACCGACAGCTACGTACCCGTGCGCGTGGACTTCGGGCGGGCGGCAGGACTCCGAGAAGAGGCCCGCTGCTTGCAACGGCGCGCCTCAAGCGGCGCGGGTGTCGTTGCCGGGCTGCGGCCACTGCCGACGATCCTCGGCGGCCGGTGTGTGGGGATGCGGACGGCGCACCGGTTCCGCAGCGTCGCCGGACAGAAGCAACGCCGGAGGACGTGCCCGTGGCATGCCACGGCGGTGGAGCCGGTGACAAGGTCGCGGGCCGTAGACGTCACACGGCCGTCCCTGCACGCGGCCGCCCCCTGGCCACGGGCCTCTATGCTGTCGCCTCCCACCTCACCGAGGAGGCGCTGTGCTGCCGCTCTCCGCCCCGCCCGTACCGCTGCTCCTCATCGGGGGCGGTGCCGGATCCGGGAAGACCACCGTGGCCACCGGGGTGGCCGCGAGCCTGCCGGGAACACGGGTCGTCCACCTCGATCACTGCTTTCACACCGACCCCGATCGGGCCCCCGTCGTCCCCGCGATCAAGGGGCCCGGGTCCGTGATCAACTACAGCGACCCCCGTGCCCTCGACCGGGGACGAGTCCGGAGCGCCCTCGACGCGGCCGTGCTTCCCGATACCCGGACCCTCGTGGTCGAGGGCACGTTCGCTCTGCTGCCCGCCCTGACCCGGCCGGCTCGTTGGAGCGTCTACATCGACGCGCCGGCCGACCTGCGCCTCGCCAGGAAGATCCTGCGAAAGATCAGCGAGGGGGCCGACCCGGAGATCAGCCTGCGCGGATACCTCGCGTACGGTCGTGAGGCGCACACCCGGTACGTCGCCCCGACACAGCGCAGCGCCGAACTCGTCCTGGACGGCACGCAGCCCACCAGCCACCTCGTGCGACGCCTGCACGCGTTGCTGAGCGCGGAACCGTAGGCAGCACCGGGTGGCCGCAACCGGTCCACGGCCGACGGCGGTCGCGAGGCGGCGTACGACGGGCGCGTCGCGACCAACGCCCCCACTCCCACGCGTTTGTCCCGATGGATCCGCTACGCCCCGTCGGCGTCGCCGCTCACGCCACACCGCTGAGACGTACGTCAACAACCGGCACCCGCCCCAGCCCGGGCCCGGCTGGTTCGCATCGCCCATCGTCCGGCCCGACCACCGGTCGACGAGGTTCGTACGGCCGCGACCGGTGCCGGGTGACGGCGGTCCGTGCCCCACGGGGCAAGGGCTGAAACGCCCTTCCGCGTGGCGTAGACCACTCCCCGGGGCGGATTGCCCACCGGAACGACGAGGGAAGCCATAAAGCGCCAAGATCTGGCTTGAAAGGTGGCATTCACCCGTGACGCTCGTAACGCCTCCCCCCATACCCAGAGCGGCTGGTTCGGTTCCGCTCCTGGGTCACGCGGTACAGCTCATACGCGACAACCTCAACTTCATCGCCTCACTGCGCACCCACTACGGCCCGCTGGTCGAGATCACCCTCCAGCCCGGAACCCGCACACTGATCGTGCAGGACCCCGACCTCATCCGCACCATGCTGATCGACCTCGGACCCAGTCTCGACAAGGGCCGCTTCTTCGAGAAGATGGGCCAGCTGCTCGGGGACTCCGTCGTCACCGCGGCGGGCCAGGACCACGTCCGCAAGCGGCGCCAGCTCCAACCGGCCTTCGGGCGCCCGAAGATCGCCCACTACGTCGACATCATGCGGGCGGAGGCCGACGCCGCCGTCGACACCTGGCGCCCCGGCCGGCAACTCGACGTGCACAAGGCGATGATCGCGCTCTCGCTCGACATGCTCGCCAAGACGATCTTCTCGGGCAGCCTCGACGAGGCCACGTTCCGCCGACTGCGTGAGGACCTCTCGGTGGTCATGAACGGTGTCGGCGCCCGCGTCATGCTGCCCGACTGGGTGGAACGGATCCCCCTCCCGTTCAACCGCCGGTTCAACGCCGCCCGGGACGCCGTGCGTGCCACCATCAACCAGGCCGTGACCGAGCTCCAGAAGTCGGGACAGGACACCGGCGACATGCTGTCCCTTCTGCTGCACGCCACGGACGAGGAGACCGGTGAGCCGCTGACGGGGCACCAGATCAGTTCGGAGATCCTCACCCTGGCCGTGGCGGGTACCGAGACCACGGCGTCCGTGCTGTCCTGGGCCCTCTACGAGATCGCCCGCGACGCCGACATCGAACGAGCGGTCCTGGACGAGCTCGACACGGTCCTCGGGGACCGGCCCATCGCGTTCGCGGACCTTCCCCGTCTGCCCTACCTCGACCGCGTCGTCCGGGAGACGCTGCGGTTGCACCACACCGGATGGCTCGTCACCCGCCGCACCATCACCCAGACACGTCTGGGACCGTGGTCGATCCCCGCAGGTACCGAACTCGCCTACTGCCAGCACGCCCTGCACCGCGACCCCGCACTGTTCCCCGATCCCCTCGCCTTCGATCCGGACCGCTGGCTGGACGAGGCGCAGGCCGAGGCGATCACACCCGGGGCGTTCCTCCCCTTCGGGGCGGGCAAGCACAAGTGCATCGGTGACCGGTTCGCCCTCACCGAACTGGTCACCGCCCTCGCCACCATCGTCCGGCGCGCACGTTTCGAGCTGGTGCCGCCGCACGAGGTACGGCCGGTCGCCCAGGCGACCGTGCGGCCCGGCAGACTGCTGATGACCATGCACCGGCGAAGCGACTCCGCGGAGCCGAAGCACGGCTGACCGAGCCGCCGTTCCCCGGCCGGACGGCGCGGGCGCGACGTACGCGCCGTCCGGTCCGGGAACACACCGCGCCCCACGGGAACCTCCCGGTCGGCCCTGTCGGGTGCGTCCGGGAGCCCGCCCCCGCCGCACTCCTGCTGGAACCGCACGACCGGGCGACGGCACTGCTGGAACCGCACGTCCGGGCGACGGCACCCTTCGGCCGCGGCGTGTGGCCCTCGGCGCCCCCCTGCCACCGTGACCGAGCGGACTCGTCCTTCTTGCCGCGGCGTCGTGGACGAGGTGTCCCGCCGCGCACCCGACGGGCCTCGGCAGCGGGGGCCGGGTGACAAGCCGGGGGTCGCGACGGACCGGTGCGTCGGCCGGGCCCGTCAGCGCAGGAACTCCCCCAGCCGGTCGTTCAGCCGCTGTGGCGCGGCGAGCGGCAGGGAGTGGTGGGTGGCTCCGGGGAGCAGTTCCACCTCGGCCCGCGGAAGCGTGCGGCGGGCCCTCTCCGCGACCTTGGCGGCGCGATGGGCGCGGCTGCGCTCCCCGAGCAGGACCAGCACCGGCATCCGGAGGCCGGCCGCCCGGGGGCGGCCTCCGGTGACGAGCTTGCGGCCGGGAACGGTGGTGGCCAGCGCGTAGAGGCGCTGCCAGGCCTCGTCCGGGTGGGCACCTGCCGTCTCCCAGGCCAGGAAGGCGCGGGCACGGGTCTCGCCCGGCCGGATCAGCGTCGGCAGCGCGCGCAGCAGGTACCCCGGACGGAACCCGGCGAAGACCTGCGTGGGATCGACGAGGGCGAGGCGGTCGACCCGCTGAGGGGCGTGCAGGGCATATCTGACGGCCAGCCAGGCACCGTACGAATGACCGCACAGGTGTGTGCGGGCGAGGCCGAGCCCGTCCAGGAGCGCGTCCAGCCAGGCCGTCAGATCGTCGGCGCCCTTCAACGGTGTACCCCGGTTCTCGGTGCGGCCCGCGTCGCCCAGCAGATCAACCGCGTGGACCCGGTAACGCTCCCCGAGAACGGCCGCGTTGGCGAGCCAGACCAAGCCGGTGGCCGAGCCGCCGGGAAGCAGTACCAAGGGGCTGCCGTCGACAGGCCCGTGGACGTGGACCCTGGTACGCCCGTACGGCGTGGCGACGTCGCGTTCCTCGGTGGACGCGGGCCAGCGGGCGCGGAACTCGTCGTAGGCGAGGTCGAAAGCGGACGGGGGCACGACACACTCCTCTCGCTCAACGATAATCTCGTTCAGCGAGATAATACGTCCCGATCGGAGGGAATGGGCATGGACGATCAGAGTCCGGCGATGGGGCTGGTGCACCTGCTGCGGGCGGTGACCGTGGAGTTCGACCTGCTCGGTGCCGAGTTCGCCGCGCGACAGGGACTGCATCCCACCGACGTACGCGCGCTGATCCACCTGCTGGACGCCGCGCGGTCCGGTACCCCCGCCACCCCCGGGTGGCTCGGCGGGCAACTGCGCCTGAACTCGGCCGGTACCACCGCCCTGGTGGACCGGCTGGAGCGGCTCGGCCTGGTCCGGCGCAGCAGGGACACGGCCGACCGGCGACGTGTGCTGCTGGAAGTGGAGGAAAAGGCCACGGAGCTCGGACGGGCCTTCTTCGGGCCGGTGATCGGTGAGGTGGTGAGGGCCGCCGAAGGGTTCGAGGAGGGCGAGTTGGAGACGGTACGCCGCTTCCTCGCCTCGGTGCTGGAGTCCGCCGGCGGGACGCGTCCCGCCTGATCGGTCTCGGCGCCACGGTGCGACGGTTCCCGCAGGACAGGAGGCACGTCCGCACCGCCGTCGGCCTGCGTACGGTCGTACGGCCACAGCGCGATCGGATCGCGGGGCACGGGGGCGGCCGTCACCTTGAGGGCGCGTACAGGCCCCAAGGGCTGCGAACGGGCACAGGTAATCCGGTTGCGCATGCCCGGTGGAAGCAGGCCAGGATGACCCGATGAGACACGAGACGGATGGTACGGGCGAGCGTGAGCAGGGCAGTTTCCGGCTGGCGGCGTACGCCGTGTGCATCGAGGACGGGCGGCTGCTGCTCGCCCGTCTCGCGTCAGGGAACTGGACCCTTCCAGGCGGTGGGGTCGAGCACGCGGAGGATCCCTTCGACGCGGTGATCCGGGAGGTTGCCGAGGAGACCGGCTGCGACGCAGTGGTCGAACGCCTGCTGGGCGTGGACTCGAGAGTGGTCCCCGCGGCTGTCGCACGTGCGGGAACCGTGCACCAGAACGTCGGCGTCTTCTACCGGGTCCGCATCACCGGCGGCCGGCTCCGGCCCGAACCGAACGGCGACATCGTCGAGTCGGTGTGGACCCCTTTCCCCGAGGTCGCGCGCCTCCGCCGGTCGTCCCTGGTCGACATCGGCCTCGCCCTGGCACTCACCGTGCCGGCGACCGGCCACGTCGCTCCCGTCCCGGTCGTCGGAATGGTCCAGCACTGAGGCACCACGAACGTCCACGTGGGCCGCCCGGCAGCCACCCGGCCCCCGCGATCGACCAGTCACCGCAGCAGTGTGCCGCCGCGGCGGCCCTACGGCCCGCCGCTCGGCCGCGAAGGGCTGACGCCGAGGAACTGCGCAGGGACGGCTGCGTCGTGTGAACGCAAGAGGGCCTGACGCCGAGGAGTCGCACAGGGACGGCTGCGTCGTCCGAACGCAGGGGGCAGGTGGGCGTGTGCCGTGAGCGGCAGACCCGCGGGCACGCCCTGGATGGTTCTGCCGGTGCGCCTCGGCGGTCGGGTGGGGGAGAGGGGGTCAGGCCAGGTTCTTCTCCAGGGCGCTGACGTAGTTGTGCATGAAGTGGTCGCGCACCCCGTCACCGGCCGGGGCCAGCACGTCCGCGGTCAGGCCCCGGGCCCGGTCGGCCAGTCCGCCGACCAGTGGCATCGACGCGTGCAGCTTCCCACGGGAGTCGATGTAACGCAGCGCGTCGACGTGCGTGAACACGGGCTCCGGAGGCATCTGCGGAACGATGTCGTTGTTGTTGACGAACCGGTAGATACGGTCCTTGAAGCCCTTGTTGCAGGCAGCGGCCAGCAGCCGGTCACACACACGTGGCTGCCCGTACGTGTACACCCCGTCCGCAGCCAGGCGGGGCTCCTCGAGATACGTGCGCGCTCCGGCGAGCAGGGCCAGCGCACCGCCCAGACTGTGCCCGGTGAACCACACGCTCTGCCCGTTGTTCCGGAACTCCGCCAGAGCGCTCTTGACCTCGGAATAGATCGAATCGAGTGCTTCGCCGAAGCCGTGGTGGATGTAACCGGTTCCGGCGGGCCCGGGAACGGGCGGAGTCGTGATGTCCGAGAGCCAGTCCTTGATCTGGACCGGCTCCGTACCCCGGAAGGCGATGATGATCATGCGGTCGCTGGCGGCCGTGTACGCCTGCGTGTCCTGCAGAGGAAAGGGCGGGCTGAAACGGGTCTCGTGATGACGCAGACGGTCGAACCCCCATGCGCGTACCTGCTCCTCGACCGTCGCCTCGTCCTTGTACGCCAGATCGGAGGCCTTGGCCAACCAGTACGCGTGAGCGAGGCTGTAACCCGTGGTCTGATGATCGATCATGAGCGGTACGGACACGCGCTGTCTCCTCGAACGTGACTGCGGCAACGCCCGCACGACCTCCGCCAGGCGCCTGGTCCCCCCTTTCCTATCGGCCCGCACCCGGCCGGCCCGCGACGCGCGCCGCAACGGCGTGACGCGCCATCCGTTCGCCGCCGCCGGGTGGGCCGGGAGCCCGCCCAGGCACGGGCCGGTCACATGTCCCGTGCGGGTATGCCGGGAACCGTCGGCCTCCGACACCGCCGGCGTCCCCGGTACGTCCGCCGGGGAACCTCCTCACCCACCGCAGGGCGCCGCACCACCGGGGCCCGCCCCGAAGCCGCCCGGGTTCTGGGGGCGTCGCAGCACCTCGGGCTCGGGCGCCCCCGGCCTGCCCGGACCGGCCCGTGGCGAATGCCGTGTGCCCGGGACGCCAAGGCGCCCCGGGCCACATCGGCCCTGATCCCCGTTCGTACCCGGACCCGACCCCGACGAGGCTGACCGGCCCGGCACGCCCGTCCACGTGCCGGGTGCGGCCGGCTCCGCCGCGCCCCGGACCGCCGGGCGCTCGTTCACACCTCCTCGGCGCAGGTGTGAGGGGCGTGGCCCCTCAGGGCAGGACGGGGTCCTTGCCCGGCCGGTCCGTGACGCCGGCGGAGCGCAGCCGGCGCAGCGCGAGGAGGCCGCCGACGCCGGGAAGGACGGCGATGGCCTTGGTGGTGGTCGTGGCCGGGGCCAGGCGCCAGGTCGCGACCACGGCGAACAGGTAGGCGCAGCCGTGGGTGGGGCCCATCAGGGAGGAGACGGGCCGGAGATGGGCGGTGGCGAGGTTGGCCAGCATGATGACCAGTGAGACGAGTTCGGTGTGCGCTGCGACGCGCAGAAGGCGCAGGGGGCGTACGGGCACGGTCAGGCCCCCGTGGTGGAGCCGGGGCGGACGATCATCAGAACGGTGACGGTGGCCCACAGCAGGTTGAAGAGGCCGGTGAGCATGGCGAGTCGTGCGGCGGGGGGAACGCCGGGGCCGGGATCGGGGGCCTGCGCGGCGGTGAGGGCGCTCTCCTGCACGGGCAGGATCAGCAGGCCCAGGACGGCGGCGGCCGCGGCGGTCAGGATGATCGAGGTGATCAGCCATCCGCTGCCCAGGACGCCCAGGGTGCCGGCCGTGGCGAACCCGAAGAGGGGCACCGCGATGCCGATGCCGGCGTAGACGCGGCAGATGCGGTGCAGGGTGCGCAGGCCGGCGAGCGCCTCGATGTCACCGGGGGCGCTGTGCGCCTGGCGCAGCGCCCGGGGGAACATGCTCGCGGCGACCGTGACCGGTCCTATGGCCAGCACCGCCGCCAGGACGTGCAGGGACAGGAACAGTTTCGTCATGGTCAGTGGCTCGCTGCCGCGGGGACGGCACGGCGTCGGCCGGTGACTTTCGAGGCCGGAAGACGTCCGGCCCTGGACGTGCCGGTCAGTGTGCTGCCGTCGAGCGTGACCGTGAAGGCCAGGTCGAGACGCAGTGGCCTGGTGACGGCCTGCTTCCAGGTGAGCAGGCCACCCTCCAGACGGAGGTCGCGGAGCGCGACGCGCTCTCCCGCCCCCAGGGCGGTCCCGGTCAGGACACCGTCCCGCCGGGCGAATTCGACCACGGCTTCGATCGTCCCGATCGGGGTGGAGACGGACAGGTCCCAGACGCCTTCTGCGGCCATGATGCTGCTCTTCCTCGGGGGTTCGGGTCGGGTACGGGGCGGCACGGACGAGGTCACAGGCCGGCGGGCGCGGGGCCCAGGTGGCGCCAGACGGTGCCGCGGCGCTCATGGGCGAACAGTTCTTCGACGGCGTGCGCGATCCGGGGGCCGACCATGCGCTCCAGCAGGTACAGGCCCAGGTCGAGGCCGGAGGTGACACCGGCCCCGGTGACGAGGTCGCCGTCGTCGACGACGCGGGCCCTGACCGCGTGGACGCCGGTCGCGTCGAGCAAGTCCAGGCCCATGGGGTGGGTGGTGGCGTAGCGGCCCTCCAGCAGGCCGGCCATGGCCAGGACGAGCGAGCCGCCGCACACCGCGCCGATCGTCACCTCAGGATTTCCCATCGCCGCCTTCAGCAGGGCGGGCAGCTCGGTCGTCAGGGTGCGCCCCAGCAGTACGGGAACGGACTCGTCCTGCCGCCGTTCCCCGGCCCCCACCGTGTGGCCGGGGGTCTCGCCGGGCTCTCCCACCCGGCCCGAGGCGCCCGGGACCAGGATCAGGCCCGCGCGTGCGGGGTCCAGGGCGCCGGTGGCGCGCAGGGCCAGGCCCCCGGTGCCGCTGACCACCTCGCGCGGCCCTTCCGCGGAGACCAGCTCCACGCTCACCGCGCCGCCGGACGCCGTGCCGCCGGCGGACAGCACCTCGTAGGGGGCGACGACGTCGAGCGGATCGAAGCCGTCGAACAGGATGATCTGGACGTGCATGAGGACGTTCCTTCGCAGATGGCCGGAATCCGGTCCGTACCGGAGTCGCTTCCGACGCTAAGCGGCCGCCGCACCGCCCCCAAGTGGCATTCGTGACACCTTCCGACGGAAAAACGCCAACACGGTCTTCAGGGCTCTGAACTGCCGGAACCGCAGATCACTGGCCCGGAGACCAGGGTGAGAGAGGTCGGGGAGCAGGTAGCTTTCTGCCATGCACACCCTTGCCGTCCTGGCCCTGGACCAGGTGATCCCCTTCGATCTGTCCACCCCGATCGAGGTCTTCTCCCGGACCCGTCTGCCCGACGGACGCCCCGGCTACCAGGTCCGCGTCTGCGCCGAACGGCCCGAGGTCGATGCCGGTGCCTTCACCCTGCGCGCGCCCTGGGGACTGGACGCCCTCACGGCGGCGGACACGATCATCGTCCCCGGCACCGCCGACCCCGCCGCACCCCTTCCCGGTGCCGTCCGCGACGCGCTGCGCGCAGCCGCCGCCGACGGCACGCGCATCGCCTCCATCTGCTCGGGGACCTTCCCCCTGGCCGCAACCGGGCTCCTCGACGGCCTGCGTGCCACCACCCACTGGATCGCGGCCGACCTCCTGGCCTCGGCCCACCCGGACATCGAGGTGGACCCCGATGTCCTGTACGTCGACAACGGCCAGATCCTCACCTCCGCCGGCGCCGCCGCGGGCCTGGACCTGTGCCTGCACATGATCCGCCGCGACTACGGCTCAGCCGTCGCGGCCGACGCCGCCCGGCTGTCCGTCATGCCCCTCGAACGCGAGGGCGGACAGGCGCAGTTCATCGTCCACCCGCACCCGCCCGCCCCCCGCGGATCGACACTCGAACCGCTGCTGGCATGGCTCCAGGAGAACCTGAGCTCCGACCTCACGCTCCCCGAGATCGCCGCCCACGCCGGCACCAGCACCCGCACCCTGATCAGGCGCTTTCGCGAACAGACCGGATCCACCCCTCTCCAGTGGCTCCACCGCGCACGCATCCGCCAGGCCCAGCACCTCCTGGAGACCACACCCCACTCCGTCGAACGCATCGGCGCCCAGGTCGGATTCGGATCCCCCACCGCCTTCCGCGAGCGGTTCAAGCGGACGACCGGCGTCAGCCCCCACAGTTACCGCCGCGCCTTCAGCTGACCACAGGTGGCCCTGCGGCAACCGCACGAGGAGAGGGCCCGGCACGGCGGGCGACGGCCGCCTGCCCCCACCCCGTACGCGCCCGTACGCGAGGCCCGCAGGCTCACCAGCGTGAACACCGTCCCCGGGTGCGACCCGACACCGCAGGCCGAGCGAACCGATACCCGTTGCGGGGCATCGGGAGGAGAGCACCCCCGGCCGAGGGGACACGGGCCCAGCAGGATTCAGACGGGCGTCTGGCCGAGCGCGGTCCCGGACGCCTCGGGGCCTCCCTGACGGTGGCGAACACGCGGTGCGGATCGCGAGCGTAAGCGGCCGTGGCCTGTCCGGCCGGACTACGCGCGCACGCGGTGGCCGGTGTGCTCGTCTGCCGGGTCGTCATCGGGCCGGGGAGGAGAATGAGCGACATGGCCCTGGTGAAGAACATCGATGTCCGCGGCGCGCAGCACTGTGAGACGACGGCGCTGGGTGTGCTATTGCGGCACGAGGGCCTCGATCTGTCCGAGCCCATGCTGTTCGGCCTCGGCTCCGGCCTGTCCTTCATCTACTGGGACAGCAGGGCCATGGGCTTTCCCTTCCTGGGAGGCAGGGTCAGACCGTTCGAGCTCACCAGGAACCTGGCCGCCGTACTCGGGCTCGAACTGCTCGTCGCGGAGACCACCTCGCCGCGCAAGGCGTGGCAGAACGTGGCGGCCCCCATCGACGCGGGCCGGCCGGTCGGGCTACAACTGGACAGCTACCACCTGGACTACTTCACCACCACGGTGCACTTCGGCGGGCACGTCGTGGCCATGTACGGCTACGACGACCAGGACGCCTACCTGGTGGACACCGCCCCGCAGGGCGGAGCCGTCTCGACCGGCCTCGCCGGCCTGGCCAGAGCCAGGGCCGAACGTGGTCCCATGACCGCCAGGCACCGTTCCTTCACCGTCACGGTGCCCGCCACGTCGGCGTTGCCGCAGGACCGGATCATCCCCGCGATCAAGAGGTCCGCCGACGCCTTCCTGCACCCGCCCATCGCGAACCTGGGCCATCGCGGGATCGAGAAGACCGCCGGGCAGGTGCCGAAGTGGCTGCAACGCAGCGGCGATCCGCAGGTGGACCTGCCACGGGCCGCGGCCCTCATGGAGAGGGCCGGTACCGGCGGTGCCCTGTTCCGCAACCTCCAGCGGGACTTCCTCGCCGAGTGTGTCCAGCTGATCGACAGCAGCCACCTGCGCACCGGCCACCGCCTGTATGCCGAGGCTGCCGTCCTCTGGACACAGGTTGCCGAACTCATCGAGGCAGCGGGCGAAACCGGCGACACGAAGAGCCTCGTACGGGCCGGCGCCATCCTCCACGAGCTCTCGCGCGTCGAACGCGAGGCGATGAGGGCGCTCAGCGCGCTCTGAAGGGCGCGGACCCTCCGGGACGAGGGTCGGGACCGAGCGGGGCAGGCTGCGCCGCCGCCGACGGCCGCTCCGGCGCCGGCAGGTCCCCGGCCGGAGCGGCCATGTCGAGGCAGTCGCCCGTCAGTTGCCGACGAACGGGTGCGACGGCGCCGCCGACGACGACAGGCCGGCCGTCGCGCGGGGCGGTCTCGTGACGGAGTCGCCCGGGGCGGCCGGTGAGATACCAGGCCGAGCGGTAACGGCATCGCGCCGACCCCGCCCCGGTCCGTTCCCGGAGCACCGCGTCGCCCCGGCGCCGGTGCCAGGTGACTGACATGACGCCGAACGCTGTCGTGATGCCCCTTCGGTGTCCGCCGGCGGGTCACTCGCCCCTGGACGCCGTAGCCGGGGCTGCCGGACCGACTGCGCCGAGCTGGGCGAGGTGGGCGTCGAGGGCCCGGACGGCCCAGAGGGTGTCGCTGCCCGGCTCCTGGCGGACGAGGTGCAGGGCCAGACCGTCGATCATGGCGTGCAGCCGGTCGGTCTCCACGGAGACGTCGTCGGTGTCCTGGAGCAGGGTCCGGACCGCTTGCCCGCACAGTTCCCGGACGGCCCGGTGGGCGGCTCGGTGGGTCTGGTGCAGGGCCGGATCCGTCATCGCGGCTGTGCCCAGGGTGAGGGAGACCTCCATCTCCAGATGCCGTTGCTCGTCCAGGGGCAACAGCTCCAGCAGGATCTTCCTGGCCCACTGACCGTCGTCCTCGGGAATCGCCGTGGTGCGCGCCGTGATGCGCGCCACGACCGTCTCGTACGCCTTGATCCGCACGCTGGCCTGCGTGGGCAGGGTGTAGCGCAGGGAACTGGGCGGCAGTCCGGCCTCGGCGGCGATCCTGCGCACCGACAAGGCGGTGATGCCGTCGCGGACCAGGACCTTCCAGGCCGCCTCGGAGACGAGGCGGTTCCGTTCTTCTGCGTCGAGTGCTCGGGGCATGACCCCATAGTCGCACAGCCGTGCGGAAACGTGCTATACCTGGTTTCAGCACAGTCGTACGAAAACGATGGGAGGCCACGCGATGGCGTGGATCGTACTGATCGCAGCAGGAGTGCTGGAGGCCGTCTGGGCCACGGCGCTCGGGGCGACGCAGGGCTTCAGGCGGCCTGGGCCGACCGCCCTCTTCGCCGTCGCCCTGGTCCTGAGCATGGCCGGGCTGGCCTACGCCATGGGGTCGTTGCCCGTCGGCACCGCCTACGCGGTCTGGGTCGGCATCGGCGCCGTGCTGACGGTCCTGATCGCTGCCGCACGGCGGCAGGACAAGCTGACTCCCCTGCGAGCGGCGTTGCTGGCCGGCCTGATCGGCTGTGTCATCGGACTGAAGGCGGTGAGCTGAATGCCCTGGATCATCCTGTTCGTCAGCGCTGGGCTGGAGGCCGTATGGGCCACCGCGCTGGGCGCGAGCAACGGCTTCACCGAGGCGGTCCCGACCCTCGTGTTCTTTGCCGCCCTGGCCGTGAGCATGGCCACGCTGGCCTACGTCACGAAGCACATCCCGATCAGCGTCGCCTACGCCATCTGGAGCGGATCCGGCGCCGCGCTGACGGTCACCTGGGCCATGGCCACCGGAAGCGAGACGGTCAGCGTCCTCAAGCTGCTGTTCCTGTCCGGCATCGTCATCTGCATCGTTGGCCTCAAACTGCTCAAGCCGCACGCCGCGAAGACGGAGGCGACATGAGCGCGCCGCCGTCGTACGGAAAGCCCTCGGCCACCCTGCGCGTGGGTACCGACACGTGACCAGGACCGGCGCAAGGTGCGCTGAGGGGCTGAGGGGCGGGGTGGTGGGTGACCGGGCTGATCCCCTGTCCTGAGGTGGAGTTGTCGGTGTTCCGGGTCGTATGACACCGACGGCCGGCTGCGCGCGGACGGCCGGACCGCCCCACCCGAGCCGCGGCACGGCGGGCGAACCCGCCGAGGCCCTCGGCTCGCCCCCCCGGTCACCTTGGACCGACCGGGGGTTCGCCGCCTCCTGGTGGTGAACCCCTCACGCCACACCCGACCCTGACGGTTCGCATGGACGACGTGGAAGTACCGCGCGTCCGAGCCGCAGCCTGGTCCCGCTTCGCCCCCACCGCCGGGCAGCGACGGTGGAGGGCCGGCTCCGTGGCGCCGTACCCCCACCGCCGCCGGAGGTCAGAGGTCGCCGTTGAGCATGGCGGCGGTCAGGACGTTTCCGGCGACTCCCCAGCCGCCGTCAGCTACCCCGTCGATCAGTACGACGGTGGTGGGGCGGCCCGTCCACCGTAGATCTCCGCGTACCGGTCGGTGGTGCGCTCGATGATCTTCTTCTTGTCCTCGGCGGTGACGGTGCCTGCGGGAACCTTGAAGTCGGCGAAAGGCATGAGTGTTTCTCCTTGGGTGGGATCGTCCGTGACGCGGACCTACGTGTCCGGGGAGCCTGTCCGAGCATGTGTGTGGCAGACGGGGCTGCCTCTCTCGGCTGATGCCGACGTGGTCAGGGGCTGAAGCGGAGAGTCAGCCGTTCCCCGCTACCGGGGCCGTGGGCCAACTCCGCGCGGAACCGGTCGTACAGGGCCGACACCAGCCCGCCGCCACGGCTGCCGCCGACCTGGGCGCGGGAGGTGCGTTCCTCGCGGGGCAGGTCGACGCCGCGGAGCCTTCGAGGAACAGGTCTGTGGCCGTAGGGCCGGGGGCGACGGTGTTCACGGTGATGTCCCGCCCGCGCAGCTCGCGGGCGAGGATGAGCGTGATCGACTCGACGGCGGCTTCGCTCGCCGCGTACGCGCCGTAACCAGGAAACCGGAAACGGCTGGTCAACCGGCTGGGCGGGTACGGCCGTGGGGTCAGGCTTCGGCGATCGTCCGGCCCGGCATCGGTTCCGCGAGCGTGGCGCGCCTGGCCGGTGCGCCGAACGGGTCGGCGAAGTACTGGGTCTCCCGTACCACCCGCTGATCAGCGAATTCCATGATGCTCACCGAGTAGGAAGGGGCGCCGTCGTAGGTGATGAGGCATTCGCTGACCCACAGATTCGCACGGCCGGTGATCCGCTGGACGGCGAAGTGCCGGTCGGCCGGATGCCCGCCGCGTTGGGCCGAGATCGCCGCCCGGCCGCGGAAGCGCTCTCCTGACTGCGGGTAGTCCAGGACGGCGTCCGTGGTGTAGATGGCGTGCTCGACTTCCGTGTCCCCGCGTTCGGAGGCCTGCCAGTGCTCCTCGATCGCGGCCCTGATCCGGGAGTCAGTATCCATGGCACCGTCCTTCCGTGGCGGTGACAGCCTAGGGAGTCCGGGCCACGATCGGCACGGAGCCGGGCTGTGCCGGGCAGCCCGGTCCACCCTTTGGCGGGTAGGTGCCGGGAGCCGCCCCCCGTACCGGTGGCCGGACGCGCCCGGCACTCGCTCCGGCAGACCTCGCGGAAGCCTCAGGAGCGTGGACGGTCCGGGGTGGTGAACCCACGGAAGGTCACCTGCCCGCGGGTCTTGAAGCCGAGGCGCTCGTACAGTGCGGTCGCGGTGGTGTTCGCCTCGGCCACGTGCAGGAAGGGGCGTTCTCCGCGCGCCACGATACGAGCGGTGAGCGCACCGACCAGACGGGCGGCGTGCCCTCGTCCACGCGCCTCGGGGACCGTACAGACGGCGCTGATCTCGGTCCAGCCCGGGGGCCGCAGGCGTTCACCCGCCATCGCCACCAGGGCGCCGTCGGCCCGGACGCCGAGGTACGTGCCGAGTTCCCGGGTGCGGGGCCAGAACGGGCCAGGCTGGGTCCGTGCGACGAGATCGAGTATCTCGGGCACGTCGTCCTGGCCCAGCTCGACCACGCCTGTGCCGGGCTCGTCGTCCGGGGCGCCGGGCGGGCCGTCACCGGGCCAGATCATCTGGCGGCCTTCGAGAGTGAAGACGGGCTCCCAGCCGGGCGGCGGGACGGCCGGAGAGCTGAACATGTCGGCGAAGGCGCCCGGGCCGAGCAACTCGGCCAGGTCCGCCCAGTCCCCGTCGCCCGGATCGGTGGACACGGCGCAGAAGGTCGCCACATCCGCGAGATAGGTGGCAGCGCGGCCGACGCGCCGGGCGAGATGGGCGTGCGGCCCGCTCAGCGACCGGCCCACCGGATCGTCGAGCACCGACTCGTCAACGTTCGTCACCATGCTGCTCCCTCAACTTCGTGGACGTGGATCTCCCGGCACGCGGGCCCCGGCCCGGCCGGTACCCGCTTCCTCGATGATCGCGCAGGCCGAGCGGTTCGAGGCCCGGAGCCATCGGTCATGAGCCGGTCTCCCCGCACACCCGCAGGCCGGGCGTTCATACGGGGCCGGTTTCGGGGCGGCTGGCAGTGGACAGCCGGAGTCGGGCAAGTCCCTTGCCAGGAGGCCCTGTTGAACGAGGTGGTGTCCTGGCGGGTGACGAATGGACAGCGGGTGGGGGTTGGCCGTTCCGGCCCGTGACGGATGGGTGTTGGCGATGCGTGCCGGCCGTTCCGGCTCGGGTGGCAGGCACGCCTCGGCTTCCCGCCGGGGGTACGGCTTCACCCTGTGCGGCTTCGTCCTGCCCCTGGGTGACTGACGTCCTGCCCGTGCGGGGTGTTCAGCCGGCGGGGACCGTGACGACGATCTTGCCGACCTGCCCGCCGGCCTCCAGATACCGGTGGGCCTCGGCGATGTCCTCCAGGGGGAACGTCCTGTCGATCGTGGGGGTCAGCTCGCCCTTGGCGAGGCCGTCGGCCACGAAGGCGACCGCTTCGGCGCGGCGCCGGTCGTCGGTGGTGATCTCGAAGAGCTCGAAGCCGCGGATCGTGAGGTGCTTGAAGAGGACCTCGCCGACGTCGAGGGGCGTGGGCGTGCGGTCGAGCAGGCCGTAGAGGACGATGTGGGCTTCGTGGGCAGCGGCGGTGACCAGATCGGCCAGGGCTGTTCCGCCGACGGGGTCGAAGATGACCCGGGCTCCCTGGCCGCCGGTCACCTCCCGCACGCGGGCGGCGACGTTCTCCTCGGCGGTGGCGATGACCTCGTCGGCGCCGGCGTCGAGGAGCTGCCGGCGCTTGGCGCCGGTACGGGTCAGGGCGATGGCGCGGGCGCCTGCCATGTGGGCGATCTGGATGGCCGCGAGCCCCACGCTGCTGGAGGCCGCGGAGATCAGGACGGTGTCGCCGGCGCGGACGCCCGCGAGGTCGACGAGGCCGCCGTAAGCGGTGATGAACTGCATCCACACGGAGGCCGCCTCCTCGAAGGAGAGGCGTTCCGGATGGGTGACGACCGCGTGGGCGGGGGCGAGGACCGCTTCCCCGTGCACGGCGTAGTCGGTCATGGCGAAGGACGGCACCACGCTGACCTCGTCGCCCACGCTCAGCCCGTTCACACCCTCGCCGAGGGCCTCGATGACCCCGGCCGCCTCGTACCCGACACCGGAGGGGAGGACGGGGTCGACGCCGTACTGGCCCAGCCGGAACATCGACTCCGCCCGGTTCAGCCCCAGTGCCCGGGTGCGGATCAGGACCTCGCCCGGCCCGGGCTCGGGAAGGGGGACCTCCTCCAGGCGCAGGACCTCGGGTCCCCCGGTCTCATGGAAACGGACGGCGCGGTTCATACGTGACTCCTCGGTACGGCCTCGGTGCGGGCGACGGGCGGTGCGGGCGATGTGGCGGGGGCGCCGATGCCGGACCGGCCTCCTCCTTGACCCTGCACCGAGATTCGATGGGCGTCAAATTTCGATGCCCATCAAAGTGTGTACCTCCCGGGTCCGCCACGATCAGGCGGCGTCCTCGCCGGCCTCCGCCCCGCAGGCGGCGATCACGGCCGGGAGCAGGCCGGGGAACCGCTCCTCCATCTCGTCGGCGCGGAGCGTGTTCATCTTCATCGTCCCCGCGTAGTACTGCCGGATCACGCCCGCTTCGCGCAGCACGTTGAAGTGGTGCGTGAGGGTGGAGAGCGCGACCGGAGCCTCGAACGTGCCGCAGCTCATGTCCTCGCCCTTCCGCGCGAGCTGGGCCACCACCGACCGGCGTACCGGGTCCACCAGCGCTTCCAGGACCTGCTGTAGGGCCACGTGTGCCAGGTCGGGGTGATCCACCGTCCTGGCGGCGGTGCGGGGGCGTGCCACGGTCGACTCCTCGGGGCGGCGGGCGGCGGGCGGCGTATGGGCCGTCCAAGAGTACGGCCGCCATCGAAGTGACGGGCCGCGTCGGCGCGGGGGCCTGCGCCCGCCGGTGCTCGTGCCCCCGGTGCCCCTGCGGGAGGCGGGGCGGTGCCGGTGGGAAGTGCATGCTGCTCGCCGGGGTGCTCCGGGTGGTTGACGGTCGTGGGTACGCGGAAGGCCGGGCGCGCACAGGGCTTCAGGGGCGGGGCCCGTCGCAGCCTTGTGCACCCACCCGTCCCACGGGCAGGGCGCCGCGTACCCGCGGGCTGCGCGTGGCGGCCGGAGGTGTGCGGAGCCCGCCGAGTGCCCGCGGCCGGGTGCGTCGGCCGGCGATACGCCCGACTCCCGCGTCCCGAGGCGCGCGAAAGATGAGCGCGGAGTAAGGGGGCCGCTGCTGTGCGTGGAGTAGTCGGTATATCCGTAAAGCCGAAAATGCCCTGATTCTGTGAAGTGACGCATAGGGCGTGGGTCACAGGCCGGGTCCGGTAGTAGCCGCCGGTCGCGCGGATGCCTGCCAGTACTGGTGCCGGACCTCGTCCCGCCACTCTTCTACGAAGCCTTTTCGCAGATCACATGGTTGCGGCGGCGGGGGGCGGTTCCCCATGGTGGTGGACGTACCGGGGAGCCGAGCGCCGGACCGGGCCACGGGCAACCAGAACACCAAGCCCAGTGCCCCCCTCCAGACACCGGCCCCAATGACACGCGGCGGACGCAGTGGTCCGCACATCACCGTGTCGCCGACACACACCCTGTAGTCGGCCTCCCCATGCCGTTCCCCCTTTGGAGAGGTAACCCATGACTGCCATTCGCCGTGCCCTGAAGCTCCGTACCACCACGACCGCCGCGATCGCCACCGCCGGTGCCGCCGCCCTCGCCCTGACCCTCGTGCCCCAGGCGCACGCGGACAGCCAGGTCAAGCCCGCGCAGTCCGTCACCGCCGCCGCGGCCGTCTCCGCGCAGGCCGATCACCTCGCGGCCACGGCCAAGTCCGCCGCCAAGACCAAGTCCGCCAGCGAGATCAAGGCCGCGTCCGTGGCCGACATCCAGAAGAAGGGTGTCAAGAAGTACGGCAACCAGCTCGACGGCTGGATCCGCACGTCGCTGGACATCATGCACGCCAAGGGCATCCCGGGCAGCTACAAGGGCCTGCACTCCAACATCATGCGCGAGTCCTCCGGTAACCCCCGCGCCATCAACAACTGGGACGTCAACGCCCGCGCAGGTGTGCCCTCCAAGGGTCTGCTCCAGATCATCAAGCCCACCTTCGAGCGGTTCCACGTGGACGGCACGAAGAACGACCAGTACGACCCGGTCGCCAACATCGTCGCCTCCGCCAACTACGCCGCCCACCGCTACGGCACCATCGACCTGGTCCACTCCGCGTACTGAGGCGGCCCCACGAACCGCCTGAGTCCCGGGGAACCACCGCGCACCCCGCACAACGAGGGCGCGGGCAGGGGGACTCAGGCGCCCCCGACGGCCGGTGGCCGGGACGGACTCATCACGAGTCCGTCCCGGCCACCGGCCATTCCTCATGTCGGCCCGACTGTCGGCCCGACATCCCCGGACACCCGCGATCGGCCCCACCGCGCAGCTGACTGCTGCCCGCAGCCCGCTGCCCGCCTCCGCGAGTTGCGCACGAGGCGGGAGCGAGGCGGACGCGGGTGCGGCGTACACCCGTGTGCCCCGTCTGTCCGGTGCGGGGTGGCCGACGCCTGCGAGCAATGCGAGTAAGGGGAGGACCGGTTCCGCCAAGGGGTGAGAGGGGCCGTCTGCCGGCCACCACCCGCCGATGCGTCGAGGACGGTCGGCCCTCGCCTCGGGCGTACCTTCCGACGAGGAGTGCGGCCCTGACGCGAGTTGCTCCGCACCCTCCTGTGCACGGTCCTCCGGCCAGGAGGACTTCGGCCCCTCGGACGACCGCATCGCCGACCACGGCCACGGCCCCGTCCCCCGTCTCCCCTGGCGAGGTCCTACGAGAAGGTTGAGGGACCGTTGCAGGCCGGGCCTGCCGCCAACAATCCGCGCTCCTCCGTGCCGAATCGGGCCGTGCGACGCCTCTCCGTGCCCATAACGCCCTGAGGTCGCCCGGATCCTGAGCGCGACCGAGGTCATGGGTCCCACAGGGGGTCTGCACGGCATCTCCACGGCTGTGATTCCTGTTACCAGGCTATGACATGTCGATCTTGACAACGGTTGTTCGTGCGCAAGTAGGTTCGTTACGCAACGATTTTTGTCACGAGCCGGCGCGCCCCGCGCCGGGAAAAGGGGGAGGCATATGGGTTCCCACGCCCGTCCCAACCGCATCCACCGCACCGGAGCCCGCATCGCGACCGTCGCGCTGTTCGGCGCCGTCCTGCCGATCACCGCCGGAGGCCTCGCCGAAGCGGCGACCTCCACCGTCACGCACTCCGCGGACGACCAGAGCCAGGACGCGTCAGCCACCGCCGCCGCAGACCAGGCCGCGCCCGACGTCGCCACCGAGAACGCCTTCCTGCTCGACGCCCGAGACGGCAGCCAGGAGCGGGAGATGTGGGCCGGGACCCAGGCCGACGAGAGCGTCTCGATGGCCAGTACCACCAAGATCATGACGGCCCTCGTGGTGCTCCAGCACCCGGAGTGGCTGGACCGGCAGATCACGGTGAAGCAGGAGTACCGGGACTACGTCACCGAGAACGGGGCCAGCACCGCCGACCTCCAGACCGGAGACACGCTGACCGCCCGTCAGCTGCTCCACGCCATGCTGATCCCCTCCGGCGGCGACGCCGCGATGGCCCTCGCCGACAGCTTCGGCAACGGGGACACGCAGGAAGCGCGGATCGCCGACTTCGAGAACCAGATGAACGCCCATGCCCAGGAGTTGGGTCTGACCGGTACGCACTTCGACTCCTTCGACGGCATCTCGCACGGCGACAACCGCAGCTCCGCGCGCGACCTCGCCAAGCTCGGCCAGCGGGCGATGCTCAAGCCGGTCTTCGCCGACATCGTGAAGCTCCAGCAGTTCGAGACGGAGGCCCCGGCGGCCAACGGTCGTACCCGCTACTACACCTGGAACACCACCAACGACCTGCTGAGCAGCTACGACGGCGCTCTCGGCATCAAGACGGGCAGCGGCGCCGAGGCCGGCTACTCACTCGTCTTCGCCGCCAAGCGGGACAACCGCACCCTGGTCGGTGCGATCGTCGGTGCCGACCAGAAGGTCTTCACCGAGGCGGCCACGATGCTCGACTGGGGCTTCAGCCGCTGACCACCGCTGACCACCGCCGATCATCGCTGCTGAGTGGCTGAGTGGCTGAGTGGCTGAGTGGCTGAGTGGCTGAGTGGTCGGAGGGTCGGCTGGTCGGAGGGTCGGCTCGGCGCGTCTGCCGCGGCGGGCAGCCACGCCTGTCGCCTCTCCGGCCATGGGCGGGACGTCGCTGGTGCCAGGCCGTGGGCCGAGGAGTGGCGCGATCCACGGACGGTTCGTGCAGCGGCTCGGCCGGCCGTGGGATCCGTAGGTTCCGGACGCTCGTTACGTTGCGGACCGTCTCAGAGGCCTGGAGGCCGACCTCGACCGAGGTTGCGGGCACGCCGGAAAAGTAACCCTGGGCTCTGTTTCCCTGGGCTACGGGAACCCGGCTCATACCGCTCCTCGCAGGGTCGCCAGGCTGGGCGCCCGCTGCCGTTCCTCGGCAGAGCGGCGTCCTGTGTGCCGCGGTGCCGAGGCTTCGGGCGGGGCGCCCGGGAAAACGGCGGCCCCCCCCAGCCCATA